>SVRI01000020.1 GCA_015064895.1 Oscillospiraceae bacterium
GTAGCATCAACAAGTACGTTAGTGTCAACGCCGTCGGGAATGATAGATTCGTTGTAACGGTTATCTGCATTCCAGCTGGACTTAAGTCTTGTGTAACGAAGTGTTGAGGACATCATATCGTAGTTGTCGATAAGATATACTGCTTCGTTTTCATAAACGGGAGCAGGTGTAAGAGTCTTCGCAAGTCTGTTTTCAGGAAGAGCTGCTCTGTTTACGATAGCTGCAACTTCCGATCTCTTAATGGGGTCTGTGGGATGGAATGTACCGTATTCATCGGAACCCATTACCACGCCTGCCTTGTAGAGCATAAGAAGCATATCTGCATATTCTTCGTTTTCGTTAACGTCGGGAATAGCAGTAACATTGTTCTTTGCAGGGAAATAGTCATCAGGAAGAGCATTTGCAAAAAGCTGTGCCATTTCATATCTTCTGACTGTTCTGTCATAGTTGTTGAAATAGCCTTCTTCAAAAATGCCGTATGTCTTTGCGTATTCTACATACTGCAAATACCACTTACCTGTAACAGGTGCAATAGTATTGCTGTTGTAGCTTGCGTGAACACGGGATGCAAGTGTAATCGCTTCGGCAACAGTCATTGTACCGTTGGGATCGTAGGAGTTTGCAGTCTTACCGTTTACGAAGCCGAGCTCGTATGCAGACTTAACTTCCTTTGCATACCACTGAGTGCCCACGTCTGTGAATGTGCCGTCAGCATATGTAGCAACCTTTTCGAAAGGAGCTGCAACCGCACTTAAAGCAAGTACTGCTAAAAGAGCTGCAACGAGCACAAACAGTTTTGTGTGTTTTCTCATGGATAAAATCCTCCTTTTAATATATATTTTGGCAAATTGAGAAACCTAATAAAAAAATAACATCAAAACAACCCATCCGTCAACAAAAAACATCATTTTCAGATGCCGTCATCTTTTGTACATAATTAAAAGGCACACTTCGCCTATTTACTATAACATTATACAACAAAAAATATCACCAAGTAAAGCAACTTTTAGTATTTTTAACCCCAAAAAGCAATCTTTGTCGCACTTGTCAAAATGACAAGTCAAATAATTGTTAGGATTGCACAAACATTTAACTGTTTTTTCCCCATTCAGGCCAATCTGTTTATAATCTTTTCATTTATATGCCGTTTTTCAACTCAACCAAAAGGAGAATATATCGATTTAGCCATGTTGTTTTGTAACCAAATTTGCGTAAAAACAAAATGTATTTACAATTAAAGCAATCCCCGGCATCTTTCGATACCGGGGATAACAAAACAAATTATAATGCCTTATCTGCAATTTCCTTGAGTATGTTTTTGAGGAATTCATCGGAAGATACTGCACCCATATCGCCGTTCTTTCTGGAACGTACTGCAACTGCACCTGCTTCCATTTCTTTTTCGCCGATAACAAGCATATAAGGAACCTTTTCAAGCTGTGCTTCACGAATCTTGTAGCCGATCTTTTCGTTTCTGTCGTCAAGCTCACATCTGATGCCTGCCGCTTTGAGCTTCTTCATTACTTCCTTTGCATATTCATGCTGAGAAGGACCGATGGGAAGAAGCTTTACCTGTGTGGGAGCAAGCCATGTGGGGAATGCACCCGCATACTTTTCAATAAGAAGCGCAAGCGTTCTTTCGTAGCAGCCGATGGATGTTCTGTGGATAATGTAAGGTCTCTTCTTTTCTCCGTCCTTATCAACGTATTCCATGCCGAACTTTTCAGCATTGAACTGGTCAATCTGGATGGTGATAAGTGTATCTTCCTTACCGTGTACGTTCTTAATCTGGATATCGAGCTTAGGGCCGTAGAATGCCGCTTCACCGATACCAATCTTGTAGTCAAGACCGATGTTGTCAAGAATCTTCTGCATTATACCCTGTGCTTCATCCCAGTCTGCATCTGTGCCAATGTACTTTTCCTTGTTGTTGGGATCCCACTGGGAGAATCTGTAGGAAACATCTTCGTAAAGACCGAGTGTCTTGAGCATCATGATTGCTACTTCAAGACAGCCTCTGAATTCGTCCTCAAGCTGTTCGGGAGTACACATGAGGTGACCTTCGGAGATTGTAAACTGACGAACTCTGATAAGACCGTGCATTTCGCCGGAATCTTCGTTTCTGAAAAGTGTAGAGGTTTCTGCAAGTCTCATGGGAAGATCTCTGTAGGAACGGGCTCTGTTGAGATATGCCTGATACTGGAAGGGACATGTCATGGGACGAAGTGCAAAGCATTCCTTGCCGTCTTCCTCTTCGCCGAGAACAAACATACCTTCTTTGTAGTGATCCCAGTGACCCGAAATCTTGTAAAGGTCGCTCTTAGCCATAAGAGGTGTCTTTGTTCTAACCCAGCCGAGTTCTTCTTCTGTATCTTCAACCCATCTCTGAAGTGTCTGGATAATCTTTGTGCCCTTGGGAAGCATAACGGGAAGACCCTGACCGATGGAATCAACTGTTGTGAAAATTTCAAGCTCACGTCCGAGCTTGTTGTGGTCACGCTTCTTTGCTTCTTCCTTCATTGCAAGGTATTCTTCAAGCTCTGAATTCTTGGGGAATGCAGTACCGTAGATTCTCTGAAGCATCTTGTTCTTGGAATCACCGTGCAAGTATGCACCCGTACACTGTGTAAGCTTTACAGCCTTGAGTTTACCTGTAGAAGTCAGGTGAGGACCTGCACAAAGGTCCACAAATTCGCCCTGTGTATAGAGAGAAATTTCAGCACCGTCGTCGAGCTCGTCGATGTGTTCTACCTTGTAGATTTCTTTTCTTTCTGTCATAAGAGCCTTTGCTTCTTCCTTAGAAACAACGCTTCTTACTACGGGGATATTTTCCTTGATAATCTTCTTCATTTCACCTTCGAGCTTTTCAAGAACCTCGGGTGTTACCGAAACATTTACGTCAACGTCATAGAAGAAGCCTTCGTCTGTTGCAGGGCCGAATGCAAGAATTGCATCGGGATAGAGTCTCTTTACGGCCTGTGCAAGTACATGAGCCGCAGTATGTCTGTAAACCTTCTTACCTTCGTCATCGTTAAAGGTTACAAATTCAACCTTTGCATCATTTTCGATAACCTTGTTAATTTCAAAAAGCTCGCCGTCAAGCTTCATCGCAAGAGCCGCTCTGCCTAAGCCCTCACTTATCTGTGAAGCTGCTTCATAGCCCTTTACGCCGTCATTACATTCAATAACAGAGCCGTCTTTAAGTGTGAGTTTTACCATTTTTGGTTCCTCCTTATATAGTAAATATTTTTGAATACAAATAAAAAATCCCGTACTGAAATACATCAGCACGGGGCAATAAACTAAAAGCTTATCACGGTTCCACCCATGATTGAGAATACCATATTCTCATCTCTTTGTCCTGTAACGGGGATATCCGTCCCGAATTGTTACCTTCGGGAAACTCTAAGGGTGGTAAGATAAGACTTCGTAATACAATACTTTCACCAAAATGTATTGCTCTCTGAAAAACTCATGTCAAATCCCATGTCCCTTGTCATGGTTTTTGGTGAAATTATTATAATATGTTTTTTGCGGTTTGTCAAGTGGAAAGTTTTAACCTTTATTTAAGGAGTTTTTCGCTTCTGCGGAAGCGACCTTCTTTCGACCCGCCTCGAAAGAAGGCAAAGGCGCTCCCACTCAACGAGGAAGTGGCTCGACACCAACAACAGCAAAAACGGGTAGAGCAGCAAGTCTGCGCTGACCCTCCCTCGTGCCGTGGGCGGCTTCTCCCTCCATTTGTGACAGTACTAGAACAAGCAAAATTCCCCGACGCCGTGGTTTGGCGTCGGGGAATAATAACAATCGTGCAAATTCAATACGTTTAGCACCCTAAAGGAACGGTGCCATTACGTTTTCTTTTTGCTTACTTTTTCATTTTTCAAAAGAAAAAGTAAGTCACACACCGCTGTATGCGTTAAAACCGCCGTCAACGGGGATAACTACGCCGTTAACGAAGCCGCTCGCCTGTTCGTTGAGAAGGAACTGAAGAGCACCGTCGAGGTCTTCGGGTGTACCAAATCTTGCCATGGGTGTGTGGGAGATAATCTTGTCGCTTCTGGGAGTCAAAGAACCGTCTTCGTTAAAGAGAAGAGCCTTGTTCTGGTTTGTCGCAAAGAAGCCGGGAGCGATAGCATTAACTCTGATTCCAACCTTGGAGAAGTGAACTGCAAGCCACTGTGTAAAGTTGGAAACGGCAGCCTTGGCACCGCTGTATGCGGGAATCTTTGTAAGAGGGCAGAATGCGTTCATAGAAGATACGTTGATAATGCTGCAGCCTGTCTTCTTAGCCATGTCCTTTGCAAATACCTGTGTAGGAATAAGTGTACCGAGGAAGTTGAGGTTGAATACGAAAGAAACACCGGCAGGATCAAGGTCGAAGAATGTCTTGATACCGGAAATTTCAGCATCGTTTTCAAGGTCTTCGGGGAATAAGTATTCCTTTGTTGTTGTGCCCTTGGGGTTGTTGCCGCCCGCACCGTTGATAAGAATGTCGCAAGAGCCGAGCTTTGCGTCAACTTCAGCCTTTGCTTCTTCCATAGCCGCTGTTTCAAGAACATTAGCCTTAACTGCGATTGCAACGCCGCCGTCAGCTATAATTTCATCAGCTACCGCCTGTGCAGCTTCAAGATTGAGGTCAAGAACCGCAACCTTTGCATTACACTGTGCCGCTGTCTTTGCAAAGCCGGAGCAAAGTACTCCGCCTGCACCTGTTACTACTACTACCTTGCCGCCGAGGTCAAGTTCAAATGGTAATTTTTTCATGATGAATTCTCCTGTTACTTTTCTTTCGCAGAAAAGTAACCAAAAGAACTCGCATTTGTCACCTTTCTGTGAAGGATTTATTTGTTATTTTGTTTTCTCGAGTGGGATTTCATTTTGCCCCATTAAGGCTTGGGGCAAAATGAGTGCGTATAATTTAATTCTGTTTGTTTTTAACAAACCTTCCCCGTGGTTTTGCTGTCGGGCTTTCCCGACCAAACGGTGCTCCATTCGGGCAACAGATATTCGGATTTTATTCCCAAACGCAGTCCCGAATACATTTTCTTTTTGCTTACTTTTTCTTTTCATAAAAGAAAAAGTAAGTTACCAACCCAAAGATTTAAGATAATCTCTCGACATCTTTGCCGCTTCAAGACTGGGTACTCCGTTTGTGTCGTCCTGTTCAACGATAACGTATTCTGCACCTGCTTCAATGGAAGCTGCAAGGATTTCAGGGAAATTCTGAACACCCTGACCCACAGGTCTGAAAGCAAATTCTTCGCTCTTTTCAGCCTTTGCCTGATCTGTACCGATAAGCTCGTACATGTTGTCGGTTTTACCGCCTACAAAATCTTTGAGATGTACAACCGGACATCTGCCCTTGTACTTTCTGACATAAGAAGCAGGGTCTTCGCCGCCAATGTTTACCCAACAAGTATCAAGCTCTGCCTGAAGATATTCCGGCGTTATGGAATCGTACATATAGTCAAGCACATATCTGCCGTCTGCTGTCTTTTCAAACTCAAAATCATGGTTATGATATACAAGTGTAAGACCGTTTTTATGGCAAAGTTCACCAAACTTTTCTATGCCCGAAAGTATTGCATCAAAACCATCGTCGCCGTATCTTTCGCCGACACCGAGATAAGGCACTGCAAAATACTTACATCCAAGTGTCTTATAGGTTGCAATAGCTTCTTCGGGTTTTGCAAGCATTTCGGCAAGGGGCACATGTGCACTTACCGCAACAAGTCCCGCTTTGTCAAGCTCTGCCTTGAACTGTTCGCCCGAAAGACCAAAAAGTCCTGCAGGTTCAACGTAATCGTATCCGGCCGCTTTGACAGCTTTAAGTGTTTCAGACACACTCTTTGCCATTTCGTCTCTTACAGTAAATAACTGAAGACCGACAGGTAATGTTTTCATAAAACAACATCTCCTAACCTTGTCACATCCGTGACATAATATCATAGCTTAAGTATAACATGAAATCACGGAAAAGTTTTGATTTTTCGTAAACTTTACTCAAAACATTGTGAATTATGTCATTTTATTAACAAACCTTTGAAAAAAGCCGTTACAAATATTTCCGAAGAGTAAACAATGCATCGGTTCGCTTGATTTATTTCTCCCATTAATATATAATGTAGTTTGAATATATATAATCGCAGAAGTGTGTTCTTTTGCAATCTAATCAGGAAAGGAGGAATACAACGGTTTGTTTGGACGCAAAAAAGAAAACAACGGAAACGGCATCCCGGAAGAGTTGGGAACAGATGTTCTTGGCGGAAATGTTTCACGTGAAACTTTGTCGGAATATGAGGAGCTAAACAGACGGGATCCGAAAAAGAAAGCTCAGCTCGACAAATTCAGGGAAAAGGGCAATATAACAGACGATAACCCTTACGATTTTAACAACCCAACCCTGAAAGAGTTATATAAAAGCTTCAGAGACAACGGACTGTCGCAGGCAGAAAGTGCCTTTAATGCATTGTATCTTTGGTGCTACGACAACTATTATTCCTCGGGAGTTCCCGTAAAGAACAAGTATAAAAACATTTATGCTCATCCCACCTCGTGGTTCAAAAACGCTCACCACTTGTGGCGGCACAATAAATGGTCTGTAGCCGTCAGGATATTGGATATTTTCCCCACAATAAAAGGTTTTTTCGGCAGACTGTCGGCAAAGCACAACAGTACAACCAACGACATTCTGAAAACCATGGAATATGATAAGCACTCTGCAAAAAAAGCCCTTAACATGTTCATATCTCTGCTTTCGGCAGCAGGCATCGTATTTATGGTCTTCATTTTTCAGGGTGCGACAAAGAATTTCAAAATGGTGCCCGCACTAAGTCTTTATGTGGACGGCAAGCATGTGGGTGAGGTTTTAAGTATATCCGATGTAGAAACTGCAAAGAATAGCATTGAAAACTCAATGTCTATAAACACAGGATCTTCCTTCAAGCTTGACTGCTTGATTGAATATAAGGCGGCAAGAATCACCAAGGGTTCAAATTTAACACAAGCAAGACTCGGACGTGCACTTAGTGAGGTGGCACACAAGCAGATGATGCAAGGATACGGCTTGTATGCCCAGGATGTGCTGATAGCCGTTTCAGAGAGCAAGGCGGTGCTTGATGATTGCATCAGCGAAAGCATCGAAAACAGCCTGACCGATGAGCAAAAAAATGACGAGTCAATAGAAAGAGTATCATTCCTGAACCTCACAGTACGAGAAGGCAGTTTTCCAAAATCAAAATTTAATACAGAAGAAGAAATACGTCAGATGTTTTCTTTGACAACCGACAAAACCGTTTCTTCGGATGAAACAGCCGACACATCGTCAGAGCAGGACACATCCGCTGACAGTAACTTCCTTCCTGTTTTAAGCACAAACACACTGCTTCCGGTTGACACAGACGATGCCACTACAACAAGTGATATACAAATGATGGACAGCAACGAAGCACTGCTTCATCAGATTGCAATAGAAACAGCAATCACAAAAATCGAAACAACAACCGAAGTTGTCCCCTTTTCAACAGTATGTGTAGGATATGACGAGAATTTGGTAGAAACAAAAGAAACAATTGTAACCAGAGGTGTTGCCGGCAGCAAAACGGCATCATATATTGTCGAATACGTGGGAGAAATTGAAGTTTCAAGACGATTAATCAGCGAAGTTATATTGACAGAACCGGTAACTCAGGAAATAATTAAAGGTTCAAGACCTCTGTCAGAAGAAGAAAAACGTGTAAAATCCACAGGAACATATGTATATCCGAGCCAAGGCGAGCTTTCAAGCGAATACGGTTGGAGAACCTGGGGTTCATACAACGAGTTTCATAAGGGTCTCGATATGCGTTCCGACCAGGGGCTTGTACTTGTTGCCTCAGACGGCGGCGAGGTTATTCAGGCAGCTGACATGGGCGACGGATACGGAAAATGCATACTCATAAGACACGATGACGGAACAATAACAAGATATGCTCACTGCTCCAACCTTTATGTGGAAGAAGGTCAAAAGGTTGCTCAGAACGAGTATATTGCCGATATGGGTGCAACAGGATGGGTAACCGGTGTGCACATACACTTTGAGATAATAAAAGACGGCGTGACGGTTAATCCAAAGGATTACCTCATACCGAGAGAATAACCAACAGCGAAAGGATTTTTACCGTGAACAACAGATTATTAATATCAGCCATTGCCATAGCAGTCGCAGGTACAGCCTGCCTTTTCGGATGCCAGAAAAAGCCCGAGGCTCCCGAAAGAACGGGCGGTATTTCAACAATCGTTTCTGAGCCCGAAAAGCAGCACTTTCACTTTACAGAACACGAAGACAAAAACCCGGAAAGGTCAACAACCGCCGAAGGCGAAATTATTATAACCAACACTTGTGAAGAGGTTTCATTTGTCCCTTTTAACAGAGCAGACAACGAAGCCTCTAAGGCTATGAATTCCGTACTCAACAAAGCTATTGACAATCACTCAAAAACAGCATCAGATTTACTCGAAGATGCAAATGCATATATCAACAACGGGGCCATCGATCCCGAATATCTCCCTTGGGAAACAAAAATTGATTATTCCTGCGTCAGAAACGACGGAAAAGCAATCAGTATAATTGAAACCGCAGATTTCTATGCAGCCGGAAAGCTCGAAGGTACAACGGTCAGAACCTACAACTTTGTACCACTTACAGGCAAACAGCTCACAAATATTTTCTATACAGATAAAGCCTCACTTGATGAAATTGACGACTACGTATATAAAAAGCTTATCGAAAAGTACGGTGAAGAAAGCGGCATCACCTACGAAATGCCCTCACTTTCTTCAATGATTGATGAGGCTCTCGACTCCTGGTACTTTACCGAAACCGGTGTCAAACTCATTTATAATCCCGGAAGCATAGCACCCATTGAAAACGGAAGCTTTGAACTTGAGCTTACAAAGCAGGAACTCCCCGAGTCTGCACACGAATATTTCAACAAATAAGAGAGATTTGACATGATTTACTATCTTAACGGAAAACTCACAGAGCTTTCACCCTCTTTTGCAGCAGTCGAATGCATGGGCGTCGCCTACGGTGCTGTCATCAGCTCCAAGACCTACGAACGGCTTGTTTCCGACGGTGCAATTGATGCCTCAGGTGAAGCAATGGGTCTTAACGTAAAGCTTTATACTGCAGTCAGAATCAAGGACGAAAACCAATTTGAAGTGTTTGGGTTTTATAACAAAGCAGAAAGTGCCATGTTTACCCTGCTTCAGTCGGTTTCGGGCATAGGCCCCAAGGCGGCTCTTGCAATTCTGTCGGCACTCAGTCCCGACGAAATCTGCTCGGCAATACGCACCGACGACATTCGGCTTATATCGACAGCGCAAGGCGTCGGACAAAAAGCGGCACAGAAAATCTGCATTGACCTAAAGAACAAGATTGACAACTTCATGATTGAATACACCCTTGCAGAGGTGGATGTTTCACGTGAAACAATTCCTGTAAAGGCAAACCTTGACGAAAACGGCAAGCTTGCACTTGAAGCACTCATGAACCTCGGTTACACCAAAGCTCAAGCACAGAAGGCACTAGGCAAGGCAAGCGGCAACACGGTAGAAGACTTAATCAGAACAGCACTTTCTCATCTATACAATTGAGAGGTAACATAATATAATGATAAAAAGCAGCAGAACAAACGCACACGAAGAGGAAGAATACGACTTCGAAAGCCGAATCATAAGCGCACGAAGCAATACGGAAGACGAAAGAGATGCAGAAATCAGCCTTCGTCCCAAAAATCTTTCCGAATATGTGGGTCAGGAAAAAGTCAAGGAAAAGCTTGCCATTTCCATGGAAGCGGCAAAGATGCGCGGCGACAGCCTTGACCACATACTTCTTCACGGCCCGCCCGGTCTCGGAAAAACAACTCTTGCGGCAATTATTGCTTCGGAGATGGGTGTTGATATAAGAATTACATCAGGTCCTGCAATCGAGAAGCAAGGCGACCTTGCAGCATTACTTACCAACCTCAAACAAGGCGACATACTGTTTATAGACGAAATCCACAGACTTTCACGCCAGGTTGAAGAAATACTTTATCCTGCAATGGAAGACTATAATTTAGACATTATCATGGGCAAAGGCCCATCTGCAAGAAGCATAAGACTTCCCCTGCCATCATTCACCTTAATCGGTGCAACAACAAGAGCAGGTCAACTAACAGCTCCTTTACGCGACAGATTCGGCAGTCTTTACAGGCTTGAAATGTATACAGACGAAGAGCTTTGCGACATAGTTGTCAGAAGCGCAGAGCTTCTCGGCATCAACGCAAAACCCGACGGTGCTTTTGAAATCGCAAGACGTTCAAGAGGAACACCGAGAATTGCCAACAGACTCTTGAAGAGAGTTCGTGACTATGCACAGGTTAAAGGCGACGGTGTTATTACAAAACCAATCGCAAACGCGGCACTTAACATGCTCGAAATTGACGATCTCGGTCTTGATAACACAGACAGACGTATGCTTGAAGCAATAATCGACTTCTTTGACGGAGGTCCCGTGGGACTTGAAACGCTTGCCGCAACAATCGGCGAAGAATCAATCACACTCGAAGATGTTTATGAGCCGTATCTTATGCAGCTCGGCTTCATTAACAGAACCCCGAGAGGCAGAATGGCAACACGCAGAGCCTATGAGCATTTAGGCAGAGAATTTACAGATAAGCAGGAAAAGAAGATTAAGGGCAACCCCGATCAGTCTTCCCTGTTTTAGTATACAGGTATACCATAATGGCTAACGACAAAAAGAAAGTAAAACCCGGCTACAAAGCCGCGGCAAAGAAAGACAAAAACAAAAAACAAGGCGGCGAAAAGAAGTTCTTCAAAGCCCCGCCCAAAAAGACGCAGGAAGCATCTTCCCGTCCAAAGAAAAACACCAAGGCAAAGCTTGAAAAGCAGACCGAGGCAACATCGGGTGCAGGTAATGCAAGAGAAGTCGCAAAGGTTATTCAATGGTTCCCGGGACATATGACAAAGGCTCTTCGTGAGATGGAAGCAAGCATAAAGCAGGTTGATATAGTGCTTGAACTTTGCGATGCAAGAATCCCCGAATCCAGCCGAAACCCCAAGGTGCCCGAAATCGTAGGGCAAAAGCCTTACATCACCATAATGAATAAATGCGCCCTCGCAGACCCTGCAAAAAACCAAAAATACAAGGAAGCACTTTCAAAAGACGGTCACAGAGTTATTTTCACCGACTGTATGACTGGTCAGGGCATTGACGAAATAGTCCCTGCCATCAGAACAGCCCTTAAGGAAAAACTCGAAAGATATGAAGCTAAAGGCATGAAAAAAGTACCCAAGGCAATGATTATCGGCGTTACCAACTGTGGAAAGTCAACCCTTATAAACAGGCTGTACGGCTCAAAGAAGGCTAAGAGCGAAAACCGCCCCGGTGTCACACGTACACAGCAATGGGTAACAGTCGAAGACAAGGTAGACTTACTTGATACCCCCGGTGTTCTCTGGCCAAAGTTTGATGAAGAAAGTGTAGGTCTCAACCTTGCTTACACGGGTGCCATCCGAGACGAAATTCTTGACATTGAGAGCATCGCCGTACTTATGACACAAAAACTCATGGATACATATCCCAATCTCATGTTTAACCGTTACAAGATAACCGCTGAGGATGTGGATGGAAAAATGCCCCACGAAATCTTTGAAGCTATCGGAAGAAAACGCGGACTTCTCATTTCGGGCGGCGAGATTGACTATCTGAGAACAGCAAGAATGTTGCTCGACGAATTCCGTGACGGCAAAATCGGAAGAATCACCCTAGACTAAGTATACAGGTATACTCGATTTTTTTCTTTGATAAAAGAAAACCTACTTTCTTAAGGAGAAAGTAGGCAAAGACCTTTATAATTTAGCAACTAACCATTGAAAATTTAAACCAACATTAATTGCTCGATCAGTGTCCCGTTTGTGCCCCATAAACGCAAGGGCACAAACTCATTAAGATAATTTGCACTCATTTTGCCGTCCGCCATATTGACGGCAAAATGAAATCCCACTCGAGAAAGAATATAAGTAAAAACCTTTGCAGAAAGGTGCTAAATGCGAGTTCTTTGCCAAGCTTTCTGCGAAAGAAAGCGGGTGTCGTAATGGCAAAACAAGTTAAAGAAAAAGAGCCTTTGACATTTGAATATGAGAAGACGTCTTTCCCCAATGCCAGAGTCGTCTGCGGAACGGATGAAGCAGGCAGAGGTCCTCTTGCAGGTCCTGTTTATGCGGCGGCAGTCATTCTTGACACAGAGAACACAGACCCGGAGCTTCTTCAAAAGCTTGACGATTCCAAAAAGCTTTCCGAAAAAAAGAGAGACGAACTGGAATTGCTTGTAAAGAAGCACGCACTTTCATATTGCGTTGCCTACAGCACAGTCGAGGAGATTGAAGAAACCGACATTCTGTCGGCGTCACTTCATGCCATGAGAAAGGCAATCGACGGTCTTTTCATTGACAGGGTATCTTCAAAAGAAATACTTGAAAAGCTTGACATTGCAGAAATAGGCGGACAGGAAATAAAGCCCGATGCCGTAATCGTCGACGGCAATCAGTCAAGGGATTTTCAATTACCCGCAAAGGCGGTAATCGGCGGCGACGGCAAGAGCTTTTCAATTGCCGCGGCATCCATTCTGGCAAAGGTGGCAAGAGACAGATACTGTTATGAGGTTTTGGACACAACCTATCCCGAATATGCCTTTGCAAAGCATAAGGGCTACGGCACAAAGGCACATTATGAAGCAGTAGATAAACACGGTCTTTGTCCCCAACACAGAAAAAGCTTTTTCAGGAAGTATTATGATGCAAAAGCAAAGCAGTAACAGACGAACAAAAGGAACACAAGGCGAAGACTTTGCCCTGCACACTCTCGAGCAAAACGGCTATACTCTTTTATGCCGCAATTACACCTGCCCGGGAAGCGAAATAGATCTTGTTGTCACAAGGGAAAACTACATCTGCTTTGTCGAGGTAAAACTGAGAAGTGTTTCGTCGGGCAATAACGCGGCACATGCCGTAGACGGGAATAAACTGTCAAGAATACAAAAAGGCATCGAACACTTCCTTGAGGAATACAAGGACAACATGTATGTAACCAGCCTTATACCAAGGATAGATGTTTTTGAGATATATACAGAAAACGGCACTATAACAAAGCATAACCACATTACAGGCATATCATAAAATACGGAGGTATTTCCCCCATGCTTTTTGATTTACACTGCGATACGGCATTTGAACTTTATAAACGCAAGCAGAGTCTTTATTGCGGTTCTACTGCAGTAAATCTCGAAAAATACAGCATTTTTGAAAAAAAGGCTCAGGTGTTTGCTGTATGGAGCGACAGAAGCTATACCGATGATGAGTGTTATCTCAGCTTTCAGCATATAGCAAATGAGCTTCGTTCGCAAATAGAAGAAAACAGCGAATACGTAAGACTCTGCACATCAAAAGAGGATCTTGAAATGTGCAATGAAGACGGGAAACTTGCCGCAATAATTGCCGCAGAAGATGCAAGACTTCTGTCGGGCGATTTATCAAGGCTTGAAAAACTGTACGAACACGGAGTAAGAGTTATCACCCTCGGATGGCAGGGAACAAGCTGTGTATGCGGCAGTTTTGACACAGAAGACGGTCTTACAGACTTCGGCTTCGACGTTCTGAAGGAATGTGAAAACCTCGGCATTACAGTAGATGTTTCCCACCTTTCGGAAAAGAGCTTTTGGGATGTGGCAGGAAAAGCAACAAAACCCTTTATAGCCTCACATTCAAATTCATATCTTCTCTGTGACCACAGGCGTAATCTTACAGATGTGCAGATACGCACAATTGCCGCTTCCGGCGGTATATGCGGAAACAGTCTTGTTGCGGCCCATCTTTCAAAAGGACTTGAAGGCTATGCTACAAAGGACCCGTCTACAGTAATGAATGCAATATGCTCACATGTCGAGCATTTCTCGAATGTAGCACCCGAAAATACATGTCTCGGTCTTGATTTTGACGGCACAGCACCGCTTGAAGGACTCGAGTCCGTCGATAAGCTTCCTCTACTGTTTGAGGCACTTACCATAAGAGGCATGGACGAAAAACAAGCACAAAACATATTCTACAACAACGCATATAATTTCTTTTTGAAGAATTTATAATAGACAAATCACACCCCTTTGAAAGGAATGTATAAAACAATGAATTACTACAGCACAAGAGACAGTGAAAGAAATCAGGCAAAAACCTCAGCAGAGGTTATCAAGCAGGGAATTGCCGACGACGGCGGACTTTTCCTTCCCGAATCAATTCCCGAAATTTCCCTTGACTTTATAAAGGAAATCGGCACACTTCCCTATTCGGAAAGAGCCGCAAAAATCCTTTCACTCTATCTCACAGACTACACATACGACGAGCTACTTGATTGTGCACAGAAGGCATATGACACAAGCTTCGGCGACTTTGCAGCACCCGTAAGCTCGCTTATCGGCGATGACCTCAGAGTACTTGAACTCTGGCACGGTCCTACATGTGCGTTCAAGGATATGGCACTTCAGATTATGCCCCGACTCCTTTCTCTTGCTCTTAAAAAGACAGGCGAAGAAAGAACCGCTTACATTCTCGTTGCAACAAGCGGCGACACAGGCAAGGCGGCACTTGAAGGCTACAAGGACGTAGATTCCACAAAGATTATGGTATTCTACCCCGAAGACGGCGTAAGCGATATGCAGAAAATGCAGATGGCAACCCAAGAAGGCAGTAATGTCTGCGTTACAGCCATCAAGGGTAACTTTGATGACGCCCAGACAGGCGTTAAGAAGATTTTTGCAGATGCAGAGGCAAAGGCAAAGCTTGATAAATCAGGTTCTTTCCTTTCCAGTGCAAACTCCATCAACTGGGGACGTCTTGCACCTCAGATTGTTTACTACATCTCAGCATATGCCGACCTTGTAAATGAAGGTGACATCGAACTCGGCGAAAAAGTAGATATAACAGTTCCCACAGGCAACTTCGGCAACATCTTTGCCGCATATCTTGCAAAGAAGATGGGTCTTCCCGTAAACAAGTTCATCTGTGCATCCAATTCCAACAACATACTTACAGACTTCCTGCGTACAGGTACTTACGACAGAAACAGACAGTTCTACACAACAATGTCCCCCTCAATGGATATTCTCATTTCCTCCAACCTTGAACGTCTTCTCTACTTCATTGCAGGTGCGGAAAAGACAACAAAGTATATGAAGGATCTGAACGAAAAGGGCGTTTACACGGTTGAAGATGACATTCTCTCTGTTATTAAGTCCGAATTTGCGGCTTACTGCTGTAATGAAGAAGAATGTGCAAAGACCATCTCAAACACATTTGATAAATACTCTTATATCTGCGACCCCCATACAGCAGTTGCAGTTAAAGCAGCTCTTGACTTTGTAAAGGACGAAAACACAGGTTACAAAAACATCGTGGCATCTACAGCAAGCCCCTATAAGTTTGCAGCAGATGTTCTCAAGTCACTCGGCAAGGAAATCCCTTCCGATATGAAGGAAGTTCTCGATACACTTTCCGAAATCACAAAGACAGAAGTTCCCGCACCTCTTGCAACACTCTTCGGCAAGTCGGTAAGATTTACAAAGTCGGTTGAAAGAAGCCACAAATCTCTCCTTAACGAAGTACTTGCATTTTAACTTACTTTCTCTTTGATAAAAAGAGAAAGTAAGCAAAGAGAAAATAATTCGAGACTGTATTTTGGAATTTTTCTTAATGTCTTATGCCCGAACGAAATGCCGTTTGGTCGGCATAAACGCTACCGACCAAACTCTCAAATCTCCTATTTTCTGAAAAGAAAAAAGCGAGCAAAGAGAGAATAATTCGAGACTATATTTTGGAATTTTTCTTAATGTCTTATGCCCGAATATAATACCGCTTGGCCCCTTAAACGCAAGCGGTCAAACTCAGTAAAACTTTAGCACTCATTTTGCCGTCTGCCTTATTGACGGCAAAATGAAACACCAATCGAGAAAATAACAAAAGAACACAATCTTTCCCGAAAGGTGTTAAGATTAAAAGGTCTTTGGTTACTTTCTCCTTAAGAAAGTAACAGAAAAAGTAGGTACATATGGAAACAAATGAAAAATCCACCGTCAAGGGATTGGTAGACAATATTACATATACAAATCCCGACAACGGATATTGCATATGTTCCATAGACTGCGAGGGTGAACAAATCACCCTTGTCGGCTGTATTCCCGCAATTACCGAGGGTGAATATATCTTTGCCGAAGGCAAATGGGTGAACCACCCCACCTACGGCGAACAGTTCAGCGTTGAAAGCTATCGCCGCGAGCTCCCTGCTACAACAGATGCCATTCTGTCGTATCTTTCCTCGGGAGTAATCAAGGGAATCGGTCCTGTTACTGCAAAGAGAATCGTAGACAGGTACGGCGAAGATACCCTTAAGGTTATCGAAGAACACCCCGAATATCTCACCGATATAAAGGGTATTTCTCCAAAAAAAGTTTCGGAAATCTCGGAAAGCTTTCGCAATCAGTACGGTATGCGTCAGGTCATGCTTTATTTTGAAGGCATGCTGTCTCCGAGACTTTCATTGAAGGCTTACAAAAAATGGGGAAATGCCGCTGTAGACGTGCTCAAAAATAATCCCTACCTACTGTGTGAAGAGCTTGAAGGTATCGGCTTTGAAAAGGCTGATGCCATGGCAAGAAAAATCGGCTTTGCCAATGACAGCTCTGAACGAATCTCGGCAGGCATAAAATACATGCTGACCCTTGAGCTTAACAGAAACGGTCATTGCTGTGTGCCTCTTGCAACACTTCTTTCCAGGACAAGCACCGTACTCGAGGTCAATCGTGAGGAAGTAGAAAGTATAATCGCAGAGCTTTCCCAGTGCGGCGAAATTGTTGCCGTCAAAAGTGCCGAGGGCGATATACAGGTATACCTGTCAAGCGTATATCGCACAGAAAAATACTGTGCCGAAAAAATGCTTCTTCTTGACGAGGCGGCAACCAACATTCCCATAGAAAACATAGACGAAGAAATTAGCAAGGTTGAAGACGAAGCGGGAATTGAATTTGCACCGCTTCAGAGAACCGCCATCAAAAGCTCGCTTACACGCGGCGTTGTTGTGGTAACAGGCGGTCCCGGTACGGGTAAAACAACAGTTATACGTGCAATTATTGCACTTCTTCAGAAAATCGATATTCCCTTTTGTCTTGCAGCACCCACCGGCAGAGCCGCAAAAAGAATGAGTGCGGCAACAGGACACAAGGCAAGCACAATCCACCGACTGCTGGAATGTAAAAGCACGGGCGGTGACGAGGACAGTGCAATTTTCGGCAGAGACGAAGACAACCTTCTCGACGAAGAGGCAATCATCATAGACGAAGCATCAATGGTCGATGTATTTCTTTTCTGCTCACTTCTCAGAGCAATCAGACCCGGTGCAAGGCTTATAATTATAGGAGATGCCGATCAATTAAGTCCGGTAGGACCGGGAGAAGTTTTCAGCGATGTTATCAAAAGCGACTGCTTCAAGTGTGTCCGGCTTAATGAAATCTTCCGACAGGCACAGGGCAGCAGTATTGTAACAAACGCCCATCTTATAAAAGACGGCAAAATGCCCGTCACCGACAACAAAGGCGATTACTTCTTTCTGCAGAGAAACAAATCTCAGGAGCTGCGACAGCTCGTTGTTGAGCTTTGTACAACGAGACTTCCCAAGGCATACGGCTTTGACGGTCTTTCTGATATACAGATAATCTGTCCGACGCGTAAAGGCGAAGCAGGTACAGTTTCACTCAATGCACTGATGCAAGGAATACTCAATCCGCCTGCTGTAAATAAATTTGAACACAAAGTCGGCGAGACAGTCTTCAGAATCGGCGATAAAATCATGGCTGTCCGCAACAACTATGACATAGAATGGCAGGACGATGACGGACATCGCGGCTGCGGAATATTCAACGGAGACATCGGTATTATCACCGAAATCGATAAGGGCGAACAGAGCTTTACCGTCAAATTCGATGACGGAAGATGTGCGCTTCTTGATTACTCCTCCTTTGACGATATTGAGCACGCATATGCCATCACCGTTCATAAGAGCCAGGGCTCTGAATATAAGTCGGTAATCATACCGCTTCTTGACTGTCCTCCCGGACTCTTGTCAAGAAATATGCTGTATACCGCAGTAACAAGAGCCGAAAAGCTGGCAATACTTGCAGGACGAAACGATGTGGTTTCACAAATGGTTTCCAATGCCAAAAAAAATCCTAGATACACAGGCCTTTGCAGAATGCTCACTTCGGTAAAGGCAAAAAGATATCCTCGGGAAGATGAATAACCACACTTACCAACCTTGTTTCTGATATAATCGGACATTCCCACATGGCAATAACGAAAGGAAAAGCTATGGAAAAGTTAAAAGGCTTTCTCAAAGACTTAATATATTTTCCGACAGTTTCGGGATATGAAAAAATGTCGGCAGACAGCATAATAAGGCTTTGCACGGATTATTACGGTAAACCCTTTGACGAATGCCGCATAACGGCAACAGGCAGTATAATCCTCGCAAAAAAATGCGGTAAAAAAGACGCAAAAAAGCTGTGCTTTGATGCACATCTTGATACAATCGGCTTTGCCGTGTCCGAAATATGCGGCGACGGATACCTGAGACTTGCTCCTCTTGGCGGCATAGATGCCAACATCCTGCCGTCATCCGAAGTTCTGATTCTCGGCAAGCAGAGAATCAGAGGTATTGTTTCCTCAATTCCTCCCCACCTTTCAAGCTCTGACAAATTACCCGCCGTCGGCGAGCTTCTCATTGACACAGGCTTTACAGACGAACACCTTCGTGAAGTTGTTTCCGTAGGCAATCCCGTAATGCTGTATCCCCACTTCACAAAGCTTTTAGGTGACAGAATTTCCTCTGTCAGCCTTGACGACAAAATCTGTATTGCTGCAGCAGTTGAAGCACTAAGGAAAACAGACGACCTTGAAAACACCGACATCTATCTCTACTTCAGCTCGGGCGAAGAAAGAGGCGGCAACGGTTCGCACCATATTTACGAAGAAATTGCCCCCGATGCACTCATAGTTCTCGACGTAAACTTTGCCAAGGAAAAAGGCTCTGTTGACGGCGAATACGGCGTTCTTTCAGAGGGCGCAATGATGTCTTTCTCTGCAGTAACAAGTATAAAATTTACCCGTTTTGTGCTTGAATGTGCAAAAGGCGAAAAATTACAACTTGTCAACGAAATGACTTATACCGGCACAAACGCCGACGTATCGGCAAGAGTGGGCCTCGGTATTCCCACTGCCGTTGTTTCAATACCCATAAAGTATATGCACTCATCTGTTGAAACAGCAGATATGAATGATGTCATATCATGTGCGAACATTCTTTGCAATGTAGCAGAGGAGTACGACAAATCGCCTGTTTGTATACCTGTATACTTCAAAGGAGGTGCAGGAGATGAACTCTAAAAAAATGGACCTCTCACTTCTTGAAAAGCTCTGCTGTGCCCACGGCGTTTCGGGCTACGAAGATGAAGTTGCAGATATAATAATCGACTTGATAAAGGACAACTGCGACACGGTAATGAAGGACTCTGTCGGCAATGTTCTTGCCTTCAAAAAGGGAAAGAAAACCCCAAAAGAACCGATTATGCTGTGTGCCCATATGGATGAAGTCGGCTTTTCCGTCAAAAACATTAACGACGACGGAACACTTGATTTTCTCCAGGTGGGCATGACGGGAACGGTACTTCCCTCTAAAAGGGTTTTTGTGGGAAAGAACAGAATCCCGGGTGTTATCAGCTCCCGTCCCGTTCACCTTTCACCCGACAAGTCAAAGGCTGTAAAGCAGTCGGATCTTGTTATCGATATAGGTGCAAAGGACAAGGCTGAAGCCGAGACTCTCGGAGTTTTCGGCGACTATGCCGCATTTGATTCGGACTTTGCACTTTTGGGCGACGGTCTTGTAAAGGCAAAAGCACTTGATGACAGAATCGGCTGTGCGGTAATGTGCATGCTTTCATCATATGACCTTGAAAACGACGTATATTTTGCCTTCACTGTAGGTGAAGAACTGGGCGGAACAGGTGCAATTGCCGCAACAAACAGAATAAAACCCGGAACGGCACTTGTTCTTGAAGGCACGACTGCATCCGACCTTTTCGGATATTCGGATAAGGACAAAGTGTGCAAGGCTCGGTTCGGTGCAGTATGTCCCTTCATGGACGGCGGCACTTTCTACGATAACGGTCTTTATAAGAGGATACTTACTCTTGCAAAAGAAAACAGTATCAAGGTACAGACCAAAACAAAAATTGCAGGCGGTACCGACGGTGCAAAGATTCAGAGAACAGGCAAGGGTACAAAGGTAGTTGCCCTCTCTCTTGCCTGCAGATATATCCACACATCCTCAAGCGTCGGTTCGATTGAAGATATGGAATCAATTCTCGCCCTTTCCGAACTCTTTATAAATTCGATTGATTAGGTGATAAATATGCTAAGTAGAATTTTATCCACACAGTCTGTTGCAGGCAGAACACAAGACATGACAGAGCTTCTTATAAAGGAGCTGTCGGAACTCTTTGATACAAATACCGTAGACGATCTCGGCTCTCTTTACTTTACAAAGAAGCTGGGCGAAGGCAAAAAGCTTATGATTTCCTGTGCCGTTGATACTTCGGGTCTTATTGCCACATACACAGACGGAACAAAGATAAATGTATCCTCAATAGGCGGCTTCAATGTGGCAAATTTAGCCTTTTCAAAGGTAAAATTTGAAAAAGCTGAGGGCATACTCATTCCCCTTGGCGGCTTTGACTGGAATACACCCATTACCGATTATGCCGTAGAAGCGGGAAACGAAGACGCAGTAAAGGACGTTGTTCTCGGAGATGTGGGATTCTTTGACACGGAGTATACGGTAAATCCCGACGGAAAGGTTTACGGCTTCTGCGCAGGACTTAAAACTTGTGTTTATGCAACAGCAACCCTTGCAAAAAAACTCATGTCGGGTGGCGGTGCAATACTCAAAGATGAAAATGTCGGAGAAATATGCTTTGCATTTATTTCGCATGAAAACCTTGGAAACAGAGGCTCGTCTTGCGTAAGCTGTGCATATAATCCCGACATGATTATAAACATCGCTCCCATTGATATGACAGAAAAAAATGTGGGCTCGCTTGACTTTGATGACGGATTTGCGGTAAAGATGCTTGACCGTGCCTTTGTTGCAGACGAAGAAACTGCCCTTCTTGCAGAAAAACTGCTCGATACCCTCGGTCAGAAGCACAAGAGACGTGTAAGCAATAATGCCTACAGCGCAATATCCCGACTCGGACTTTGCGAAAAGGGTGCAAAGGCGGTTGAAATCTGCCTTCCCGTAAAGTTTATGTCCACAAGAGGAGAATGCGCAAAAGCACCCTTCTAAATTTTTAAAATAGCATTGAAAACGCCTGCCGTTTATGGTAGAATATTATAATAACTATTCAGATATATACAAAGGAAGTGTCAACATAAATGCCCGGAAGCTTTGACTTTTTCCCCGACAAAAAAATAGATGTTTCACAGATACGCAACACACGTATCATTGCGGAATTTAACCGTACACGCAAAGAGCTGCCGTTTTCACTTCATCTGATAATGGCAATAGCCGCAGCAATCTGCATTTATTTTGCGGCAGACGGACTTACTCTCGGACTTCCCCTTTTGTTTGTGGTTTCGGGCATGTGTCTCGGTCCGGTTCTTGCAATGTATGTTTTCTGCAATTCCCCTATTTATTTAAAGCTGGCAACGGTACTGATTCCCGTCGCAGCCATAGGTGCAAAAGCACTTTTGCCCGGCGGTAAAAACATCATCGGACTTGCAAGTTGTCTTTTTATGTATCTGCTTTGCCTGCTTGTTTCGGCAATATTAATGAAAACATCCTTGTCGGCTTATACAAAAACCTCTTGTTTTCTTCTCATAAGTGCCGCATATCTGTTAATAACCATCGGCTTTGCAGCATTTGTACTGATTTATGTCAAAGGAAACATAAGCGTTTCAATAATTACCAATGCAATAAACGTTTTTTTCAACTCGGTTTACGATGAATCAATTAAAATCATGTCTTCCGAGGATTTTTTGAAGCAGATAAGACTCATGTTGCCTGCAGCTTCCGAATATACCGATGAAAAACTTATATCCCTGTTCTCGGATACTTTGAAAACAAGCATTGAGACAGTAAAAACCATTCTTCCCGCAATAGTGGTTGTTACATGCATGGTTTTCTCGTTCCTTACAGTTGAACTCTTTACGCTTTTTGCAAAAATCTTCAAAATAGATGTTTTTGTATGTGTAATGGACGATTTCTGGACCTACAGACCATCAATGGCATCTACGATTATGTACGATGTTGTCTTCCTTGCATACATAATTGATTTGTTCGCACCGCTTCCTGATAATATCAGCGCTGCAATAACAAACCTGATAATCATAATGGTGGCAAGTATGTCGGTGCTCGGTGTCAGAGCAATATACAGCTTTTTCAGAAAAAGAAATGTGCGTCATTTTCTTTGTGCACTTATTGCACTCGGCATTGTTTCGGGAATTACGTTTATGACAGGAACTCTGGGTTTTCTTCTTTTAAGCACCGTAGGTGTTACCTTTGTTTCAATACGTAACAAGCACGATGCCATGATGCTTCCGATAAAACTTGCAGAAGACAGAGCTGCCGCAAGCGGTGTTTCGGACGATGAAACAGAAAAAAACTCGGATTATGACAATAATTCCGATATCAATAGATGATAATTACACCCAATATTAAATTCATAGGTGGTATTTCATGAAAAAGAAAAGTTCAGGCATAGCAAGAATACTGAAAAAAAGAAAAACTCTGTTTATTGCAGAAACAATTCTCTTTCTCCTTACAATAATCGGTCTCGGTCAGGAGGGAAGCATGTTCGGATTCTGCTTTGTCTCATTGATCTTACATACACTTTTGCTTGTGTATCTTATACTGAAGGATGCAAAAGATTTAAAATGTCCTTCCGACAATCCGCTGCTTTCGGGTATGACGCTTGATTTTGTAAAAAAACTTGATAAACCCGTAATGATCGTAAATAAAGCAGGTATAATTTCCTGGTATAACGATACTTTTATTGAAGCAAGCGGAGCAAAAACCGCTCTTTACGGCAAAAGCATTACTGATGAAATCAGTCATACCTTGAACTCTGCCAGACTTTTCAGGGAAGAGTATTCAAGTCTTGAGGTTACCCTTGAAAATGTACAATATAATGTTTCCTGCCGTGTAATATCATCATCGGGCGAGGATTTCTGCGTTCTTCTATGGGATGATATATCAGAGCTAACTTATGTTAAGTCACAGCTCGACAGCAAGAACACTCTTATTGCGTTTGTAGTAATTGATAACTTCTCCGAAGCCATGCAGTTCGTACAGGATAAATCAAAAACCGCCTCTGCGGTCATTGCGGGAGAACTCGAAAGCTGGAGCACTTCAATCGGCGGTATCATAAAGGAATACGACAGAGATAAGTATTTTCTTGCATTTGAAAAGAGCAACCTCGAAACATTGCGCGAAAATAAATTTGAAATTCTCGACAAACTCAGGAATTTAACCATTGACGATGAGGCAATGCAGTTTACGGCATCCATAGGTGTTGCCTGTGTTGACGGAACACTTTCCGAAAAAGAAGCCGCATCCAGAAGCTGTGTAGACCTTGCACTTCAGCGAGGCGGTGACCAGGCAGTTGTCAAAATGGATTCCACAATGGAATTCTACGGCGGCAGAAGCCAGACTGTACAGAAAAAGACAAAGGTACGATCCAGAGTTGTTGCAAATGAGCTCAGCGCCCTTATGAATCAGTGTTCAAATGTTATCATAATGGGACATAAATATGCCGACCATGACTGTATAGCCTCAAGTGTTGCCGTTTCCAGAATGGCAAAGCATCTCGGAAAACAGGTAAACATTGTAGTTAATATCCACGACTTTAACCTCAAGGCAATATTCAACAGTCTCAGAGGGAATAAAGAATATACCGATTTGTTCATCGACCGTGAATATGCCCAGGAGCTTATGCGTGCCGATACTCTTCTTGTTGTTTGCGACGTAAACAATGTAAAGCTGTTTGAAGTTCCGGAGATTTATGAGGCTGCATCAAATGTAGTAATTATTGACCACCACAGAAAAACAGCAGACTTTGAAAATGAACCCAAAATTGCATATATTGAGCCTGCCGCATCCTCGGTTTCCGAGCTTATGAGCGAAATCCTCGAAAATGTGCTGTCGCCCGGTGAGCTTCCGCCGGTTGAAGCAAATCTCATACTTTCAGGTATTATTCTTGATACTAAGCAATTTACAAAAAATACCGGTGTTCGTACATTCGGTGCAGCACTTTACCTCAGAAGTGAAGGTGCAAGCCCTTATGAAGCACAGAAACTCTTCAGAACAAGCGTTGAAGATTTTATGCGTGAAAGCCAATTTGAGAACAATATTCACGTATACCGTGACTGTATTGCCATTTCCACATTTGAAGGAAAAGCCACAAACAGCGACAGAATTGCTGCCGCAAAAGCTGCAGACAGACTTCTGTCCATCGAAGGCGTTTCAACATCCTTTGTCCTTTGTACAATAGGCGACGAGATCAGTATTTCAGCCCGTTCCGACGGTAATATAAACGTACAGCTTGTACTTGAAGCTCTTGGCGGCGGCGGACATTTTGATGCCGCAGGTGCTCAGGTCAAGGGACACACGATGCGTGAGGTTCTGCAGATGCTTAAGGAATCCATCGATTCCTTCCTTAACGTGTAATAACCCAAACTAAACAAAAAAAGGAATACTCTATATGAATAAATCGCGTATTATAGCCTTTGCCAACCAAAAGGGCGGCGTAGGTAAAACCACAAGTGCGGTAAACATTGCCGCAGGCGTTGCAGCCCTAGGAAAAAAGGTGTTGCTTTGCGACTTTGACCCGCAGGGAAATGCTTCAAGCGGTGTCGGAGTTGATAAAAACACAGAAAAGAATGTATATGATGTGCTTATGGGTGAAAATCCGTATGAAACCATCGTGAAAACAAATTTTGAAAACCTCGACTGCATTCCTGCTTCAATGGTGCTTGCAGGTGCAGAGCTTGAAATTGCCGATGAGCCAAGACGTGAAGCAAAGCTTAAAACCGCACTCGATATGCTTCGATCGGATTACGATTACATTTTTATTGACTGTCCGCCTTCCCTTGGACTTCTCACCATCAATGCCCTTTCCGCGGCAGACGGTGTCATAGTTCCCATGCAGTGCGAATACTTTGCACTTGAAGGTCTCAGCCAGCTTATGAAAACACTTTCCATTGTAAAGAAAAAGTATAATCCCGGCCTCACCCTTGACGGTGTTGTGGTAACCATGTTCGACGGCAGACTCAATCTTTCACTTCAGGTACTTGAAGAAATCAAGAATTATCTGCCCGGTAAGCTTTTCCGCACACCCGTACCGAGAAATGTCCGTCTTTCAGAAGCACCCAGCTACGGAATGCCCATAAAGTACTATGATAAACATTCCAAAGGTGCCCTTGCATATGAAGACATTTCAAAGGAGCTTATCGAAAGATTATAATTTTTCCCGAAAGGAAGTATCGGTTTGAAACAGTTGAAGAAAGCAGCAGTTCTGCTGATTGCTCTTATGCTTGTTCTTTGTTCGTGTTCGGCACAAAAACAGGAAAAGAAACCAAGCGAAAAGCCGTCTGTTCCCACAACAAATGAGCAGACCGGCGTCGAAAAAGACAGTCCAAATAAAGATGACTCTTCCATTAATAATGAGCATATCAATGAAAATGAACCCGAGGAGCATTTTGAATATGTAAATCCGCTTACCGGCATGGGATGTCACGAGGATTTATCCAATGTACGTCCTATAGCCGTTATGGTCAATAATCTTAAAGCGGCACTTCCTCAAATAGGCGTATCGCAGGCAGATGTAATATACGAAACGCTGGAAGAAGGCGGTATAACAAGACTTCTTTGTATCTTCAACGATTATTCCGATATCGAAGAGCTCGGCTCTATCCGCTCGGCAAGAGATTATTATATTGATATTTCCGATGCACACGATGCAATATTTGTCCATGCCGGCGGCAGTGTTTACGCATATTCGGATCTTTCTTCAAGACGAACCAATAACATCGACGGTCTTTATGTAAGTCAGTTCTACCGCAGCCAGGAAAGAAAAAAGACCATGGCAACAGAGCACACACTTATGATTTCCGGCAGCGGTCTTGAACAGGCAATTGCAGATAAAGGTTACAGAACAGCATCCGATAACCCCTCACCTCTTGTTTTCAGCGAAAATTATACAAAAGGTACTACGGTTGCAAATCATATTGAATTCCCCTTCTCCATAGGCTATACATCAAACCCATATGTCAAAGCCTTCTTTGATTACGATGAAAATACCGGCACATACCTCAAGGGCCAGTTTGATCAGCCTCATATCGACGGTAACGGCAATATACAGCTTGCATTCAAGAACGTTATAACCCTGACATGTCCCATGAACAGAATCGTCGGAGACACAAGCGGATGTATACAGGTACACTTTACAGGAACCGGCATCGGAACCTATTCTGTCGACGGTACACAAAGAGAAATCGTTTGGAAAAAGCCGTCAAGAAGCTCTGCCTATACGCTTTATGAGAGCGACGGTGTAACACCGCTCGTTATTGCTCCGGGTAAAAGCTACATTGCCGTTGTTCCGACAGGCACAAATATAACAACAAATTAGTCAAAAACAAACTTAACATAAAGGACGAATACTCATGAATGAAAAACTCTTAGTGGCACAGTATTTGAAAAATCTTCTTCCCGACATGACAGAAGAAGATATTGCAGCAATGCTCGAATACCCTGCCGACAAAAAAATGGGCGACCTTGCCCTTCCTTGCTTCAAGCTCAGCAAGGTACTGCGTAAAGCTCCTGTCATGATTGCACAGGAACTCTGCAGCGGTCTTGAAAATATGGAAGAAGCAAAAAATGTTTTCGAGAAGATTGAAAGCGTTAACGGCTATCTCAATTTCTTCATCAGCAAGGGCAACCTTGTAAAGGATCTTGAAAACATCGAAAAAGACGAAAACTACGGCTCAAACGATGACGGTAAGGGTAAGACAATCGTTATTGATTACTCCTCACCCAACATCGCAAAGCCTTTCCATATCGGACACTTGCGTTCTACCGTTATCGGTCAGTCCATAAAGAATCTCCACAGGTTCTCGGGTTACGAATGTGTAGGTGTAAACCATCTCGGCGACTGGGGCACACAGTTCGGTAAGCTCATTGTTGCCTATAAGAAGTGGGGCAGCAAGGAAAGAATCGAAAACGGCGGTATCGATGCACTTACCGAAATCTATGTAAAGTTCCATAACGAAGCAGAAAACGATCCCGTCCTCAACGACGAAGCAAGAGCCGCATTTACCGCAATGGAAAACGGCGATGAAGAGAATCTCGCTCTCTGGAGATGGTTCGTTGATATTTCCATAAATGAATTTAAGAAAACATATGCCCTTATCGGTGCAGACTTTGAAAGCTGGAACGGCGAAAGCTTCTACTTTGACAAGACAGACAGAGTAATAAAGGAACTTCGTGAAAAGAACCTTCTTTCTGTAGACGACGGTGCTGAAATCGTAAGACTTGACGAGTACGATATGCCTCCCTGTCTTATCCTCAAATCCGACGGCTCTACAATCTACGCAACGCGTGATATTGCGGCGGCTATCTACAGAAAAGAAAACTATAACTTTGACAAGTGTATATATGTCACCAGTGCAGGTCAGTCACTACATTTTGCCCAGTTCTTCAAGGTTATAGGCATGATGGGTTATGAATGGTCAAAGGATATGGTGCATGTTCCCTTTGGTACGGTAAGTATTGAAGGTGCAAAGCTCGCAACAAGAACAGGTAATGTTGTTCTTCTTGAAGACATATTCAGAATCGCAACCCAGAAGACACTTGAAATCATCAATCAGAAAAACCCCGACCTTGAAAACAAGGAGGAGGTTGCAAGTGCTGTCGGTGTAGGTGCTGTTGTATTCCACGACCTTTCCAATAACAGAATTAAGGACGTAAACTTCATGTGGGACGAAGTTCTCAACTTCGACGGAAACACCGGTCCTTATGTTCAGTACACATACGCAAGATGCTGCGGTGTGCTTGAAAAGTCACCCATGACACTTGAAATCAGACCGACCAGCGGCTATGTACTTACAGAAGAAGCAGAAAGCGCTCTTATTAAGACACTCAAACTCTTCCCCGAAAAGGTAAGACAGGCTCGTATCGACCTTGAACCCTCACTCGTTGCAAGATACCTTCTTGATGTCTGTGCAGCATTCAACCGCTTCTATCACGACTGCCCCGTACTTAAGTGCGAGGATGAAAACGTAAGACGCACAAGAATTGCTCTCGTAAAGGCAACAAGCATCGTTCTTAAGAACGGTTTGACACTAATAGGCTTGAAGACACCCAAAAATATATAGCGAAGAGCCCCCGCGGGCGATTCACGATACATATTCGTGCTAAGCAGCGGTCAAACTCAGTAAAAATTTTAGCACTCATTTTGATGCCTGCCTTATTGGCATCAAAATGAAACCCCAATCGAGAAAATATAATAACAAATCAATCTTTTGCAGAATGGTGACAAGAGCGAGTTCTTTTTGCTTACTTTTTCTGCGAAAGAAAAAGTAAGGAGAAAAAATCATGTCAGGACATTCCAAATGGAAAAATATTATGCACAAAAAGGAGAAAACCGACTCCCAGCGTGCAAAAATCTTCACAAAAATCGGTAAAGAAATCGCAATGGCAGTACGTGACGGCGGTGCTGACCCTGGCACCAACGGCAAGCTCCATGACCTTATTGCAAAGGCAAAGGCAAACAATGTACCCAACGACAACATCGACAGAGCCATCAAGAAGGCATCGGGTGCTGACGGCGGCGTAAACTACGAAGTAATCATGTACGAAGGCTACGGTCCTTCGGGCGTTGCGGTTATCGTTGAAACAACAACAGATAACAGAAACAGAACTGCGGCAGACGTTCGCCACTATTTCGATAAATACGGCGGAAACCTCGGCACAACAGGCTGCGTATCCTATATGTTCGCAGACAAGGGCGTTATTGCAATTTCCGGTGAAGGAGTTGACGAAGAACAGCTTATGATGGACGCACTTGAAGCAGGTGCAGAGGATATTACAAACGAAGACGGCATCTTTGAAATCACAACAGATCCCGCAGACTTCTCTGCAGTTTCGGATGCACTTTCAAATGCAGGCTATTCCTTTATTTCTGCAGAACAGTCAAAGATTCCTGCAAACTACGTAGAACTTACAGACGAAGATGCAATCAAGAACATGGAAAAGCTTCTTGACATGCTTGACGATAACGACGACGTAACTAACGTCTGGCACAACTGGGAGGAGGCGTGAAGCACGCCTGCAAATTTCGCGGATTGTGTCACAGATTAACAAGCCACATTAACCGCGAAACAAACACCGTTTGACCGCCATAAATCAAAGCGGTCAAACTCAATCAAGTCAGCACTACACTAAATGAGAGGAGATAAGCCACCACGGCAAAAGAGGGGAAGTCAGCGCAGACTCGCTGATGTTTCCGTTTTTGCAAAAACAGGTGTCGAGCCATCCCCTCTTGTTGAGTGGGCGGTTTTGGTTACTTTTCCCGAGTGAAAAGTAACAGAAAACACAGGTCATTAGTCATATACTAAAAAACATAAATTAAGAAAGGAACTGCTAAAATATGGACTGCCTTTTTTGTAAAATAATCGCAGGAGAAATACCCTCCTCTAAAGTATACGAAAACGAATACGTTTACGCATTCAAGGACATCAATCCCATGGCACCCGTTCACGTACTCGTTGTTCCCAAAGAACACATTTGCTGTGCCGACGAAGTAAACACAGACAACAGCATCTATGTTGCAAAAATTTTCGAGGCAATTCCCGAAATTGCAAAACAGCTCGGACTTACAAACGGCTACCGCATTATCAACAACTGCGGCGAAGACGGATGTCAGAGCGTTAAACACTTACACTTCCATATCCTCGGCGGCAAAAAGCTTCCCGAAACACTCGCTTAATAAGTAAAAAGAGGTAGAAAAATGAAATACTATCATATGAATATCGCAGGTCTTGACAGAGACCTTCCCATCTGCCCCCTTAATGAAAAGATTTCAATTGCAGGCTTTGTACTTCTCGGTGACTACGAGCTTACAGAAGCATGTGCAAAGGCACTTCTCACAAAACTTCCCGAGCATGACTACATGATTGCTCCCGAAGCAAAGTCCATAGGTCTTATCAATGAAATGGCAAGACTTTCGGGTCAGAAGAAACACTTTATAGCAAGAAAAGCAATGAAGGCATATATGACAGACCCTCTTACCGTCAGCGTTAAGTCTATTACAACAAAGAGCACACAGACTCTTTACCTTGACAGGGCAGATGCCGACATGATAAAGGGCAAGAGAATTGTTATAGTAGATGACGTAATCAGCACAGGCGAAAGCCTTGCAGCCGTTGAAAAGCTCATTGAAGAAGCAGGCGGAGAAGTAGTATGCAAGGCAGCTGTTCTTGCAGAAGGCGACGCCGCACAGAGAAGCGACATCATTTTCCTTGAAGAACTTCCCCTTATTTTTAATGACTAAGAATAATAAAACCGTAGCTTTCTGCACCCTCGGATGCAGAGTAAACCAGTATGAAACAAGAGCAGTCGAAGAAGCCTTCATAAACAAAGGCTTTTCTGTCGGAAAATTCACCGATAAATGCGACGTCTATGTAATAAATACATGCACGGTTACGGGTGAAAGCGACAGAAAATCAAGACAGATGATACGCCGTGCCGTCAAGAACGGCAAGGGTAAAGCGGTTGTTGCCGTAATGGGCTGTATGTCACAGGTTGATGCCGACGCCGTACGAAAAATCGACGGCGTTTCGGTGGTTCTCGGTAACGGCGATAAAATGTCTGCGGTTGACTTGGTAATTGCTCAGATGGGTATTATCTCTGACGATAGTATACCTGTATACTCCGTTCCTGATATATATTCATACAAAGAAATCGAAAATATGTCCGTTACGGGAAGTGACAACACAAGAGCCTTTTTAAAGGTAGTTGACGGATGTGAGAATCATTGTTCATACTGTATAATTCCTTCGGCAAGGGGAAAAGTTCGTTCAAAGAAGCCCGAAGACGTTGTTGAAGAATGCAAGGCAATCTGCAAAGTCGGAGGTTGCCGCGAAATTGTGCTTACGGGCATTGAAACGGCGGCATACGGTAAAGATATCGGATGTGACCTTGCAACACTTGTTGAAAAGGTGTCGGAAAACCCCGATGTCAAGCGAATAAGACTCGGCTCACTTGAACCGACCGTACTTAAAGAAGACTTTGTAAAACGTCTGTCTGCCGTACCGAATTTTATGCCCCACTTCCACCTTTCGCTCCAGAGTGGAAGCGACTCGGTGCTTGCCCGAATGAAGCGAAAGTATAATACGAAAATGTTCTATGAAAAACTTGAGCTTCTTCGTAAGTATTTCCCCGATTGCGAGATAACAACAGATATAATCGTCGGTTTTCCCGGCGAAACAAATGAGGAATTTAAGCAGACACTTGTATTTATCGAAAAGTGCAGATTCCTTTATATACACATTTTTCCATACTCCGACAGAAAAGATACCGTCGCAAGTAAAATGGACGGAAAACTGTCGCTCGAAGAAAAGACCAAGAGATGTGCCATTCTCAACAAGAGAATGCTTGAAATCCGCCGTGAAATTCTTGACGGATATATCGGAAGAAAAATGCCCGTACTTTGCGAGCAAGCGAAGAACGGACTTGTCCACGGCTATACACCAAACTTTATTGAAACAAGATTTGAAAACAATGCGGCAAAACCCAATGATATCATTGAGGTTACGCTGTCACAAATAGAAGAAAACGCAGAATTCGTATTTGGACTATAATTGTAAAAGAGGATTTTTATGTCAAATAAAAACATTATAGAAGCCAAAAATTTAATATTTACCTACTCGGATGTGCCGGATGCTCTTTCGGGTAAAATTACTGCCGCAGTAAATAATGTTTCCATCAATATTGAACGAGGCTCGTTTACGGCTATCATAGGTCATAACGGCTCAGGTAAATCTACCCTTGCAAAACTTCTCAGCGGCGTTTTTGTGCCAAGCAGCGGAAGTGTACAGGTATACCGCGAAAATGACGGTGCCCCCCTTGACTGCAGCAATGAGGCACATAATTTTGATATACGAAAAACTGTAGGCATGGTATTCCAGAACCCCGACAACCAGCTTGTTGCGTCAATTGTAGAGGATGACGTTGCTTTCGCGCCCGAAAACCTCGGTGTTGAACCGTCTGAAATCAGAAAAAGAGTAGACGAAGCACTCGAAACAGTGGGTCTTACGGAATATGCAAATCATGATACCCATAAGCTTTCGGGCGGTCAGAAGCAAAGGGTAGCAATTGCAGGAATACTTGCAATGAATCCAAAATGCATTATTTTTGACGAATCAACCGCTATGCTTGACCCCCAGGGAAGACAGGATATCATTGATACCATCCTTTCACTAAAGGAAAAAGGTGTGACGGTTGTGCTTATTACCCACTATATGAATGAGGCGGCTCTTGCAGATAAAGTCGTGGTAATCCATGACAGTAAAGTTGCTTTCAGCGGCACACCAAAAGAAGTATTCAGTAACAAAAAAATGCTTTTGGAATGCTCACTTGAACCGCCCCAGAGCGCTCAGCTTATAGATATGCTGTCGGATTTTACCGATTGCCGAGAAAAATGTGCAATTAACCCCGAAGAAGCAGTCTTGGTAATAGAAGAGGCACTTAAGAAACACGGAATAATGCCGAAAAAGGGGGATGACAATGCTTGAATTTAAAAATGTAAGCTATGTATACGGCGAAGGCACTCCCTTTAAAAAGACGGCAGTTGACGATGTTTCCTTTACCATCCCGGAAGGGAAGGTAACGGGACTAATCGGTCACACGGGCTCGGGCAAATCCACCCTTTCTCTTTTGATGAACGGACTTTTGTCCCCGTCAAGCGGCAACGTACTTCTGAACGGTGCAGACATCAATGCCAAAGGCACAAAGAAGAGGGATGTAAGATTCAAGGTAGGTCTTGTTTTCCAGTATCCCGAATATCAGCTGTTTGAAGAAACAGTTGAAAAGGATATTGCCTACGGACCAAAAAACATGGGGCTTTCGGATGAAGACATACAGGAAAGAATCCTCTATGCCGCACACTTTACTGGTATTTCGGATGAAATGCTCAAAAAAAGTCCCTTCGAACTGTCAGGCGGACAAAAAAGAAGAGTAGCCATCGCAGGTGTAATTGCAATGGACCCCGAAATACTTGTTCTTGACGAGCCTGCGGCAGGTCTTGACCCGAAGGGTAAGAATGAAATACTCGGCTCACTTTGCGACTTCAGAAAAAAAAGGGATAACACCCTTGTTATAATCAGCCACAGTATGGAGGATATCGGTATGTATTCCGATAACATCATCACTATGGCAGAAGGAAAAATTCTTCTTTCGGGAACACCTGCAGAAGTTTTTTCCCATCATGACACACTTATTTCAAACGGCCTTGCCGTTCCGGAAGTTACAAAAATTCTTTCACAGCTAAAAAAAGACGGATATGATGTAAACGGTTCCTGCTATACCGTCGAAAACGCCGCAATGGAACTTAAAAAATTGTTTGAGAAAAAATGAAACAAAGAGCAAAACAGAAAAATTATGAATTGGACATGTGTCACGGTCCGATTCTGAGTAATATGATAAAATTTGCCCTCGGAGTATTCGGGACAGCCGTTCTTCAGCAGCTGTTCAATACGGCTGACCTTCTTGTTGTCGGCCGTTTCGGACACGAGGGTGCTCTTGCGTCGGTAAGTGCAACCACCAGCCTTATAAATCTCTTTATCAATTTCTTTTTGGGGCTTTCGGTAGGTGCAGGCATAGTTGTTGCAAAGCACTACGGTGCAAAGGACTATGACGAGGCAAGTAAGTGCCTTCATACATCTGTTGCAATAAGCGTAATTTCGGGCATTCTTCTGTCGGTTGTTGTTTGGTTTTTGGCACCGATAGTTCTTGATGCCATGGGCACACCCCACGAAAACGGCGTTTTCAAAGGTTCAGTTACATACATGAGAATATACTTTATAGGCATACCCTTCATGCTGCTGTATAATTTCTCGGCATCGATTCTGAGAGCCGTAGGCGATTCAAGACGAACATTTTTCTACATAATTCAGGCAGGATTAATAAATATAGTTCTTAACCTTGTCTTTGTAGTTGTACTTGACATGAATGTTGCAGGTGTTGCACTTGCTACAACTATTTCCCAAGGCTACAGCGCAATAAGATGTATCTTTTGCTTTTTACATTATGACGGTGTTTTGAAGCTTGAGTTCAAAAAAATCAAGATTTATAAACATGCCTTGCTTTCCATTGCCAAGCTCGGTATCCCGTCGGGTATTCAAAGCTCGCTGTTTTCAATTTCAAATGTAATTATACAGTCCTCGGTCAATTCCTTCGGTGCACTTGCCATGGAAGGCTCGGGTGCCGCATCAAACATTGAAAGCTACCTCTATTTTGCCTCAAATGCCATCAGCAACACCGTTACCAATTTCACAAGCCAGAACTACGGTGCCTCAAAACCCGACAGAATAAAAAAAGTCGCACTCTACGGAATGGGACTTTCGGCAGGATTGTGTGTTGTCCTGGGATTTATTGGAATAACGTTCTCAAATACACTTCTCGGCTTTTATACAAGTAATGCTACCGCAATCTACTACGGTAAAATACGCATGACTGTTATATGTCTTTCCCAGTTCCTGTGCAGTCTTATGGAAATAACAACGGGTCTTCTCCGAGGTATTTTCAAGCCGGTACCTGCCATGATTTCATCAATTGCCGGCGTTTGCGGCTTCAGAATTCTTTGGATATACACTGTATTTGCACATTTTCATTCATTCTATGTGCTGTATATGTCGTATCCCATATCATGGTTCTTGAGCTTTGCAATTCAGGGAATACTGTTCCTTGTTTACTTTAAAAAATATACAGTCTCTCTAAAAAACTATAACACTCAAAAGCTTTTGGAGGTTAAACAATGAGATTCTTTATGAGATTTCCCGAAGGAAGAAAAAAAGCTTTCACCTTCAGCTATGATGACGGTCACAGATGCGACCTTAAATTCATAGACATAATCAATAAATACGGCTTAAAATCCACCTTTAATCTCAATATGGGTATTGTTGCTACATCAAAGGACAACTCACGGCTTATGCGTGAAGAGTATTCCTGCTATGAAGGACATGAGGTTGCCACCCACGGCTATACACATCCCTTTTTCTCACAGCTTCCTCCCAATATGGTAACCTATGAAATCACAAAGGACCGCTCTGAAATGGAAGTGTTCTTCGGAAAGATTATCAGGGGTCATGCCTATGCCTACGGCGATGTTGATGCAAAATCCAAGGAAATTCTTGCAAATGCCGGAATTGTATACGGCAGAGGTGTAAAATCCACACATAATTTCGGAATCCCGAAGGATTTTCTCGAATGGCAGCCTACCTGTCACCACGATGAAGAATGTTTTATGGGACTCATTGATAAATTCCTTGAAGATAACCCTATTGGAAATCCGTATCTGTTCTATGTATGGGGACATACATTTGAATTCGGCTATAACAAGGAACGCAACAACTGGGAATACTGCGAAGAATTCTGTAAAAAGATTTCGGGACATGAGGACTCGGTGTGGTATGCGACAAACATTGAAATTTATGACTATATTCACGCATATAAACAGCTTCAGTTCTCAATGGACGGTAAAATCGTACATAATCCCACCGCTACTGATTTGTGGATTGGTGAGCATTATAAGGATGAGGCAATAAAAATTCCTGCAGGTAAAACTGTAAGAATATAACCGCTTAAAGGAGTAAGTTATATGAAAAAGATCTTTGCTTTGATGCTGGCTTTGTGCTTTGTGTTGACGGGATGTGTAATAAACACTTCTCCCGAAAATGATGATGAGGCAGAAGAATCAGAAGAAATAGAAGAAAACACATACACTTCCGATAACAAAACCTATAAAATCGGATTTTCGGGTCCTCTCACAGGCGCTGCTGCTATCTACGGTGAAGCAATAAGAAATGCTGCTCAGATGGCTGTTGATGAAATCAACGAAAACGGCGGTCTTGACGGCGTTAAGTTTGAACTTATTGCTACAGACGATAAGCATGACCCTACAAATGTTGCTACAAACTTCTCTTCCATGCTTGAAAAGGGTATGCAGGTTTCCCTCGGTACTGTAACAACATCCCCCGGTCTTGAATTCAAGTATCTTGCTGAAAAAGAAAATTTATTCTTCCTCACACCTTCTGCTTCCGGCGACGATATTCCTAACGGTGATAATGGCTACCAAATGTGCTTTGCTGACGGTAACCTGGGTAAGGTTGCAGCAAGCTACGTTAACGAAAACTGCAAGGATGAAAAGGTTGGTATTTTCTATAAGTCCGATGACCCATACTCCAAGGGTATTTATGACCAGTTCATGGCTAACCTTGACAAGTCCATAAATCCCGTTATAACATCCTTTACAAAGGCAAATGAAACCGATTTCAATACACAGATTGACACACTCAGCGACTGCACATTCATCTTCATGCCTATTTACTATACTCCCGCTTCCGTATTCATGAAGCAGGCTAAGGAAGAAGTTGCTGCAGATGCTGTATATTACGG
>SVRI01000021.1 GCA_015064895.1 Oscillospiraceae bacterium
CTGTCGAAAAAGCAACTCTTTCAGATGCTGCCGATTCAATCAAATTCCTTCTTGAAAAAGAGCTTGCGGCATCAATTTAATAAAAATACAGTCAAAATTAAGGAACGGTTCTGCCGTTCCTTTTTGTGTCTTTTGGTATTGAAATAACGATGGAAATGTGATATAATAAAAAGAAAAAACAGGTGGTCTTGAATGTTTTATGGCAGATATTTGTAATCTATGTCCAAGACAATGTAATATAGACAGATCCGCCACCCTTGGCTACTGTAAAAGTTCCGATAAAGTCCGCATTGCCCGTGTGGGACTTCACGAGTGGGAAGAACCCTGTATCAGCTACGGTAAAGGTTCGGGAACAATCTTCTTTTCAGGGTGTAATCTTCGGTGTGTTTACTGCCAGAATAACGAGATTTCGTCACACCTTCACGGAACGGAAATTTCAGTAGATACCCTTGCCGATGAAATGCTGAAATTACAGGATATGGGTGCGGTAAATATAAACCTTGTAACGCCTACCCATTATGCCGACAAAATTGTTTCGGCACTTGACAAAGCAAAAGATAAGCTTCATATCCCGACTGTCTATAACTGCGGTGGATACGAAAGTATTGATGCTCTTAAAATGCTGGATGGTTATATTGATATATACCTGCCCGATTTAAAGTATTATTCATCCGAAATCAGCGGTAAATACTCGGGATGCAGTGACTATTTTGATGTTGCTGTAAAAGCAATTTCGGAAATGGCAAGGCAGACAGGAAAACCGGTTTTTGATGATTACGGACATATGAAAAGCGGTACAATGGTACGTCATCTTGTCCTGCCGTCGCTGTATAAAGACAGTATAGAGGCGTTTGATAACCTTGCAAAAACGGTAAAACCGCAAGAAATTGCCGTAAGTATCATGTGTCAGTATTTCCCGACACACCTTGCAGATAAATATTCTGAAATCAACAGAAAAACAACAACTCTTGAATATATGAAGGTAGTAGACTTTGTACGCACCCTCGGCTTTGAATACGGCTTTATGCAGGATAAGTCGAGTGCAAAGAAAGACTATGTACCCGTATTTGACTATAGAAAAGGAGAATAAATATGAACCTCACAGAAAAAACAAAATCGCAGGAATACATATTTGAAGGCAGAATTATAAACCTTCGCCGTGATATTGCAATACTCCCCGATGGCTGCGAAGCCCCCAGAGAAGTGGTGGAGCATAACGGCGGTGTATGCGTACTTCCTTTGACAGCAGATAATGAAATTATTTTTGTAAAGCAGTTCCGCTATCCGTATATGACAGAGCTTCTCGAAATACCTGCAGGCAAGCGTGACAGCAAGGATGAAGACCCGCTTCATTGCGGCAAACGTGAGCTCAAAGAAGAAACGGGAGCCGAAAGTGATAACTTTGTTTTCCTCGGTGAGCTTTATCCGAGCCCCGGATATGTAAATGAAGTTATTTATATGTACTATGCCGATAATCTTAAATACGGCGATGCAAATCCCGATGATGACGAGTTTCTCGACCTCATCAAAATTCCCTTTGATAAGGCTGTTGAAATGGTTGTAAACGGCGAAATCAAGGATGCTAAGACACAGGCGGCAATACTAAAGGTCGCTCACCTTAAAGCAAATAACAGAATCTAAGAGGAAAAGTCAATGATAAACATAGAAAAACTTATTGAAAAAAGCGAAAAAGAGCTTATAGACGAAGGTGTATTCGGCAGAGTTGAAAAAATCGCCTTTAATAATCAGAAAAAGGTTATGGAAGCCTTCCGTGAATATAAGGTTTCCGATTCATATTTTGCAGGCACATCCGGCTACGGCTACGACGATAAGGGCAGGGATATGCTTGATAAAATCTATGCCAAGGTCTTTGAGGCAGAAGATGCCTTTGTAAGACATAATATCGTTTCGGGCACACAGACCCTTGCCATCGGTCTTTTCGGACTTCTAAGGCCAGGTGATATACTCCTTTCCGTCACAGGCAAGCCCTATGATACTCTCGAAGAAGTAATCGGCATCAGAGGGGAAGAAGGCACGGGCTCTCTCAAGGATTTCGGCGTTTCCTACGACCAGATTGAAATGCTTGACGGCAATGTCAATATTCCTGCTGTTACAGACTACCTCAAATCCCACTCAAACGTAAAGTGCGTATTTCTTCAGCGTTCCAAAGGCTATGACATAAGAAAGACACTTTCTGCCGAGGAAATAGGCGTTGTGGCAAAGGCTTGTCACGAGATAAATCCCGACGTTTTCGTAATTGTAGATAATTGCTACGGCGAATTCTGTGACGAACACGAGCCTACATACTACGGTGCAGATATGATTATGGGTTCGCTCATTAAAAATCCCGGCGGCGGCATGGCAGAAACAGGCGGATATATCGCAGGCACAAAAAAGGCGGTTGAGCTCTGTTCCTACAGACTTACCTGTCCCGGAATCGGTGTAGAATGCGGTGCATCTCTCGGACAGAATAAGAATATGTATAAAGGACTTTTCTATGCTCCTCATACAGTTTGCCAGAGCATCAAGACGGCAATCCTAGCGGCACGAGTATATGAAAACCTCGGCTATGAAACAAGCCCTAAGTCCACAGAGGAAAGACATTGTATCATACAGACAATCAGTATGAAGACGGAAGAAAAGCTCCTTGCATTCTGCCGTGGAATTCAGGGCGGAAGTCCCGTTGACTCGTACGTAACTCCCGAACCCTGGGATATGCCGGGCTATGCCGTACCCGTTGTCATGGCGGCAGGAGCATTTACTCAGGGCTCGTCAATCGAGCTTTCTGCCGATGCTCCCTGCGTCGCACCCTATACCGTATACCTTCAGGGCGGTCTTACCTATGAAAGCGGTAAGATTGGTATTCTGTATGCGGCGATGAATACAGATAATGAATAGGCTTCCCGAACGAAAAAACATCAGGCTCAAAGGATGCACCTACAGTGAACAGGGAGCATATTTCATAACGGTTTGTACCAAGTACCGTAAGGAAATATTGGGCAGAATAGATGTAGGGGACGGCGTCCTCGACGTCCCGAATGTCATTTTATCAAAACATGGACAAATTGCAGAAAAGTATATAATGCAAATGCAGAATTTTTATGATAATATCCATGTTGAGTATTACGTGATAATGCCGAATCACGTGCATATGATATTGATTGTTTTAAATGATGTTATCTTAAAAGATTCAAACGGGACGTCGAGGACGCCGTCCCCTACGAATACGGTAATATCAAAATTCATATCTACTTTTAAACGCTTTTGTAATCAAGAAATCGGCGAGAATATTTGGCAAAGAGCATATCATGACCATATTATCAGAAACGATGATGATTTGGAAAAACATATTGAATATATTATACGCAACCCGTTAGAATGGGAATGTGATGATGATTTTTGATTTTACCAACGGTTGATTGACTTTGAATATATATTATGCTACCATTTAATCAGGGGGTGTTTATAAATGAAAAAAGTTTTGTTAACCGCTGCGTTTTGTATTGTTATTAGTTTCATTTCGGGATGTGTTGAAATCGAAAAACATACACAAAATGATTTAAAAGAAGTTTCGGATATTAATGAAACTATGACTGACGAATATATAATTGAAAAATTTGATGAGGCATATGATGTCTGGGTGTCTTGGATTTATGGACAATTTTACAGAGCATATGATAATCCCGATGATTCTGCTTTCGGTCCAAGTCGCGAATCTGTAACTAGCGAGAGTCCTATACAGTCCACAGCTCAATTACGTGAAGAATTGGAAAAGCATTTCACAAAAGAAATGACGGATAAGTATTTCTTACAGTTAAAGCCGGAGGATAAGGATGGCAAACTGTATATTTATACCGGAGATGTTGGTGGACCATACAGTGGACCGGAAAACATTACAGTTGACAAAATCAATGATACTTGCTATCGACTGAATTTGGATATTTGGAGTTATATGGATGACGGGGAAGATATGCCCGACCAATGTGTGTATTACGTTTTTAAAGATAGCAAATGGGTGTTTGAAAATGATGACGAAAGTGAGTTCTTTTATAGTCGGGGAAACATTGAAAGTTAGACAGATGCGTTTTTAGTCCTAACTGAACGTTGAACCTGATACAAAGTGGACTACATATAAATCGTATTCCAATAAATAACAACACAAAAGCCACGGCTCAGCCGTGGCTTCTTCATGTTTTCAGTTGCTTAAAGGCTCCCTCCGGGAGGGAGCTGTCACCGTAGGTGACTGAGGGAGAACGCGTTTATCATTTTCCCCTTACAATATCCCCAAACTTCAACGGCTGTTCCACTTCAATGGAAAACCTCATCTGCGGATGCGGACAGGATTCAATATCCTCACCGTCTTCGTTTTTCATAGCTTTAAGAATAATATCACGAGTCTTTACACCGGGTGAAACAAGCTCACATACTTCATCACAAAGAGCCTTGTTTCTTTGAATAAGTGTGGCTCTCTTTGTGACATCGTCGTAGCTTTCAACCGTCGCAATAAATGCCTTGTCACGAATATATCCGCCGTCTTTTGTTATCTGTGCAGTTTCCTGAGGTTCGTCAAAGAAATATCCCGTGCTGTATTCTCTGTGGCTGACACATTCAAGCTCTCTCATAAAACTTTCGTCAAAGACATATGAATCGGGATTTTCCATATATCGAAGTAACTCCGTCTTGTAGGCATTTGCCGTAACAGCCGTATAGTAGGCACTCTTAACTCTGCCTTCAATCTTGAATGAGTCAATGCCTGCATTTACAAGCTCCGGGATATGTCCTATCATGCACATATCCTTTGAGGAAAACATAAATGTTCCTCGCTCGTTCTGTACAAGAGATACAATTTCCTCAGGTCTCTTTTTCTCAAAAATCTCGGCATACTGTTCCTTGTCAAAGTATTCCCAACGGCATGGCTGTGAGCAGTTGCCGCGGTTGGAATCACGTCCCGAAAAGAAGTTTGAAAGAAGGCATCTTCCCGAATATGAAACGCACATAGCACCGTGAACAAAGGCTTCAAGCTCAAGCTCGGGCGGTATTGCGTCACGTATTTTTCTGATTTCGGAAAGTCGAAGTTCACGTGCAAGAACAATTCTTGTCGCACCCAAAGAGTGCCATATTTTGCAGGCTTCGGAGTTTACAGTGCTTGCCTGTGTAGATACGTGAAGCTCAATTGAAGGACAGAACTTGTTTGCAAGCGAGAATACACCTAAATCAGAGATAATCAGTGCATCGGGTTTTGCCTCGTTTTCAAGAAAACGAAGATAGTCGGGAAGAAGATGTATTTCATCTTCATGGGGAAGAACATTTACCGTAACATACACCTTGACACCGCGTTCATGGGCATATTTTACAGCCTCAATAAGTTCTTCTCTTGTAAAGTTGTCGGATGCTGTACGCATACCGAACATAGTCCCTGCAAGGTAAACTGCGTCTGCACCGTAAAGGATTGCAAACTTCATTTTTTCAAAGTTGCCTGCAGGGGATAGGATTTCGGGTCTTTTCAAAACTTTTACCTCTTAGTTGTATAAATTCCAAAGACGTTCAAGCTCTTCGGGATTATTTTGTGCATCGGCGTTTTTATAAGCTTCGTGTTGCGCATTAGTCTCAGAAAAATAGGTGTTGCCGTTGCATGAAGCCGTGTAGAAGAAATAATATTCTATGGGTATATATTCCGTGTTTCCTTGTTCATCGGTAATAACAAGCTTGTCGTGAGGATAGAGTGCCGCATAAATAGCCTCATAACCGGGATTGCAAACAGGACCCGGAGGAAGACCTATTGTCTCATAGGTGTTATACGGTGAGTCGACAGTCAGAATTTCCTCGTCTGTCACATCTTTGCGGTCTTTGGAAGCCATTAAGGCGTATAATGCCGTTGCATCGGATTCGAGCTTTGGATTACTCCAATTGTTTAATCTGTTATGGAAAACAGTAGATATTAAATTGAAGTCATAGCTGTTGTCTCCTTCGGCCTGGATCATGGATGCAAGCGTTATAACCTCATCAACCGTCATACCGAGATCTTCACAGCGTGAATAGAACATCTCATCAAATTTGCTTTCAAAGTTGTTGAGAAGCTTTGCAATTATTGAATCAATGTTTTCACCCATATAGAAATCGTATGTGTCGGGGAAAAGATAACCCTCAAGCAGGTAGAACTTGTCTGTGTCGAGTTCCTTTTGACCGTCTTTATTTGTGATGGTATCGGGCATTTCTGGAAGGAACTTGTAGTCAAGCGAATTAACGTCGTTAAGCTTTGCAACCATTGTTGCTCTGCCTTCCTTGTCAATGACCTTCTTTTCCTCAAGTAAATCCAAGATTTCATTGACTGTATAGCCTTCGGGAATGGTAACTCTCACGATATCATCCGGCTTCATGGATATGGTGAGCAGAGTGATAATCTGTTCGTAGTTCATATCGGAATTGAGCTTGTGAGTACCGGAAAGGAATTTGCCGTCCATGTTTCCGTCGGCTCTGAACTTGAGATAAAGCTTGTAAATACCGGAATACTTGATTACGCCCTTTTCCTTAAGTTCTTTTGCAACTTCTTTAACAGTCGCACCCTCTTTGATTTCTACAGTTATTTCTTTGTTTTCTTTCGTGAGGGCAAACACATCATTTGTAATTAAAATAATAGATGCCGAAATAAAAATACTCACCGCCAAAACAATGGACAGATATATGATAACTTTTACATATCCCGGAACAAATCTTTTGTTGTTGGGCTTCTTTTCCTTTTTCTTAGGCTTTATCGGAATACTGTCAAAATCTTCAAGACTGACTTTTGGTGCACTGTCGTAATTTCCGCGCGGTGTGGCTTTTTTTGCAGGTTTAACGGCGGAAGGCGTTGCATCGACCGGCTTCTTTATGCTTTCAGGCTTTGCTTCGTCAGTCACAGATTCAGGCTTGCTGCTCTTTTCTTCGGGCATAACACTAAAAGTTGTTGAAGGAGTGTTTTTTGGGGGCTCAAGATCTGTGCTTGGAGATTTGAGTGTTACTTCTTTGTAATCTTTTTCTGCTTTTGCAGAATCCGTAACCGAAACAGCGGCTGATTCGGTGTCAGTTTCAAGAGAAGTTTCTGATTTGACGGGATTATTATCAGTACCGGCTATAATGATTTCTGCCGTTTTGCTGTTTTTATCCGATTTTTCATTGTTTTCGTCATTTACAACATCAAAGCTTATAGCTGTGCCGTTGTCAAACATGGAAGACTGCTCTTCATCTTTTTTGTCTTTAAAAGCCTCATTGTCGGGAACGATGATTCTGTTAGTAAGGCGAGTGGGTTCATCGTTTACCAAACCCTTTGAATCTTCTTTTCTTTTTTTGAGAATGTCCAAAATATCGTCTATGTCATTATTCTCATTGTTGTTTTCGGGGTTTTTGTTCAAGAGAATCCTCCTTTCACATTTCCCATCTTGTGCTGCTTCCTGCAGGAAGTACGGCACCTGTGGTTGTTACGGGTATACCTATTTCATCGCTTGTAACCGTGCCTCCGAATTTGTCGGCATAGTGAAGCTTTGCTATATATCCTACGGTTGAAGCTGAAAGACCTGTCGTGTAGGAATTGATGATAACAAATAAGGGGTTGTCGGAAATGAGCTCTGACGTGAGAGCAATAAGACTGTCAACATCGTCTTCAAGCTTCCATATTTCACCGCTGGGACCTCTGCCGTAACTTGGCGGGTCCATAATTATGGCGTCATACTTGTGTCCGCGTCTTATTTCGCGTTCAATGAATTTCTTGCAGTCATCAACTATATAGCGTATGGGTGCATCCTTGAGACCTGACAGAGCCGCATTTTCCTTGCACCAGGCAACGATTCCCTTTGATGCATCAACGTGGCATACAGAAGCTCCTGCCTTGGCTGCGGCAATTGTTGCAATTCCCGTGTAACCGAAAAGATTCAGCACACTTATGGGTCTATTTGCATTTCTTATTTTACTGTCGATAAAATCCCAGTTACAAGCCTGTTCGGGAAAAACACCCGTGTGCTTGAAGCCTGTGGGACGAACGCAGAAGGTAAGACCGTTTCTGTTTATGTTCCAGCCGACGTTGAGTTCGTCGCCCGAAAGATTCTTTATGTCCCAGGCTCCGCCGCCCTTTGATGAACGGATGTATCTTGCGTTGTACTTTTTCCAGGCAGGATGGCGTTTAGCATTTTTCCATATAACCTGAGGGTCGGGACGGACTAAAATTATGTCCTTCCATCTTTCAAGACGCTCACCGTCGGAGCAGTCTAAAAGCTCGTAATCGTCAAAGTCTTTTGTGTACCACATATTTTGTCCTTTCGGGGATTAATAGATACCGCCCTTATACTTTTCAGCAGCCTCATTTATAATGTCGGCTGTTTCAAGAACCTTCACTTCATTCTCTTTTCTCATTGCCTTCCATGTAGTTATCATGAAGCCTTCGAGATGTTCGGGGGAAATGGTCTTCTTTGTATGATTTACAATATGATCAAGGTTTTCACGCATTACTACATTGCTACCTGCGGGCAACTGGTCAAAGCCGTGTTTTTCAAGAAGCTCGTAAGCATTCCAGCAGTCGTCGTGCCAGTCGTTAAGTACCTTGAAATCTCTGTAGTACCAGATACTGCAAAGAGCGTCTTTTGTCATGTTCTCAAGGAACATCTTTTCTCTCTTTTTTGTGTGCCAGATGTAGTCTGCCCATATCCACGGACGTGCGCCGTTCTTTTCAACTCTTTTGAAAAGTCTGTTCTGGTCGTGCCAGTAAAGCTTGCCTTCACGGATTACCGTATAGGTATAACCGCACTGAACCGACGCCACTTCTTCGTCCATACCGAGATGGAAAAGTCGGGGATTACCAAATAATTCGCATATTTCATCAATTACATCATCGCAGAACTTGTAGTATTCGGGAGTAGACAGCATTCTTGAATACTTGCCCATCCATTCGTCGTGGCTTGATGAAAAGTTGAGCTTGGGTATTACTTCAAAACCGAGACCCCTCAGTCTTGATAATTCGTCTGCAACCTCTTTCTTTGTCCATGAACCTTTTATTGCAATTTCCGGGTGTGAATCGAGAATTATGCCTTCGCCGATGTCAAGTACGATTGTGTTACAGCCGCCTTTTGCAAGCTTGTCTGAAACCTTGTTCCATGTTTCTCTTTCAAACTGAAGGTAGTCTGTCGCAATATCGTGGCTGCCTGTACCTTCAAATATGTCAGCAGCATCCATGTCTGCCCACATGTTATAACCGAGATGTGCAAGATAGCACCACATAAGACTTTTTGTCATTGCAATTACCTCTTGTATATTGTCAAATTGTCGAAATCACCGAGAGGGATTGTGAGTGTATCGTTTTTCTTTATTCCGCATTCAAGTGTATAAATAAATTTGTTTGTCGGATTTGTAAGACGTGCCGTTGTCATGTCGATTGTTTTTGATAATGCTCTTGCATTTATGACATTATCTAACATCATGCCGTCAATAATCGCTTTACTGTCATCACTTGCCTTGAAAATAAGGGTGGGGACAAAGGGAACGGCTTCACATTCGGTATTACGTTTGAAGTTTGTAATTTCAAGCCCGTCTATGCTGCCTTTGAGATTAAAGTATGCATCTCTGCCGCCACCTAGACAAAAGGCCTCGATATCTTCAATGTCCATATCTTCAACGCTTGCGTTTTCGCCGACAAGCACAATGCTTTCAAGAAAATCTCCGTAAACTCCGATAATCTTTGTTTCATCAAGTTCACCCGAATGAATGCCGAGCAAGTACTTGCATCCGCCGAGGGTGATGTCATTTATAAATAAATCTTCTACCTTTGCTTCGTCGTCAATGTCTATTACATTGTCGCAGGAAAAAGCAGACAGATCTTTCACAGATACATCTTCGTTTTCATCTTTGAAGCAAATGCAGTCTCCGTCTATGTCGAACACAACGCTTTTAAAACTGATGTTTTCGCAATTTTTAAAAACACAGCCGTTTGTACCTGAAATGCTGCAATCGGTTATTTTTATATATGAAGAATTTGAAAAATTGAACAAAGTTTTGTCTGCATCCTCACAAATCCATTTTCCGCCTGTGATTATAACGGATGAACAGTCGTCAGCTGAGATGCAATTCTTGGCTCTTGTATCTAACACAATCTCTGCGTTTGCGTGTGCGTGTATTTTAAGGTTTGATGCCAGTTTAAGTGCCTTTTTAATGACATATCTGCCGTATGGCAGGCAGATAAGATTCTCGCCGTTCTCAATCGCCTTAATAAATGCATCACTGCAGTCCGTTTTGCCGTCTGCCACCGCACCATATGAGGTGATATTAGCACCGTAAATTAAATTTTCACTCATGTTTATTATTACCTGTATTTCAAAATGTTAGACTTATTCCTGTACTTCTGTGCTTTCAGTATTTTCTGCAACAGTTTCAACAGCCTCAGAACCTTCCGTACCTTCAGCCTGTACGTTTTCTTCGGCTTCGGGAGCTTCTTCCTGCTTGTCAACACGGGTAAAGGAAACAATCTTCATATCATCGCCGATTCTCATAACTCTTACACCCGCAGCAGTTCTTGAGTAAACGCTGATTTCATTTACTCTTGTTCTGATAATCATACCTGTGTTGGTGATGAGCATTACGTCATCGTCTTCGGATACAGCCTGAATACCTGCAAGCATACCGAGTTTGTCGCTTGTCTTGTGACAGGTTACACCCTTACCGCCGCGATTGTGAATCGGGAAGTCGGAAATGCGGCTTCTCTTACCGTAACCGCTCTCGGAAATAAAGAGAATGTGTCTTTCATCGTCCTTATTTAATGCTACTGCACCTACTACAAGGTCGCCTTCGGAAAGGTTGATAGCCTTAACACCGCGGGCTGTTCTTCCGAGAGTTCTTGCTGATGTTTCGTCAAAGTGTACTGCAAAGCCCTTGTGGGTTGCAAGAAGAACGTCGCTGTTTCCGTCTGTTCTGAGAACATGCAAGAGTTCATCGCCTTCGTCAAGATTAATGGCAATAAGACCGCTGCGTCTTATGTTCTTGTAGCTTTCAAGAAGTGTACGCTTTATGATACCGTTCTTGGTAATCATTGTAAGATAGGGTGAAGCCTTAAAGTCTTCAATGGAAAGGTAAGCTGTTACCGCCTCGCCGTTCTGAAGCTCGATGATGTTTACAAGGTTTGTACCCTTGGCATTTTTTGAAGCTTCGGGAATTTCATAGCACTTCTTCATGAATACTCTGCCCTTGTTGGTAAAGAGCATGAGGTAGTTGTGAGTATTTGCAATGATAACACTCTGAACAAAGTCTTCTTCCTTTGTCTTCATTGTAGTGATACCTCTGCCGCCGCGTCTCTGAGCATTGTATTCGTCTACGGGAAGTCTCTTGATGTAACCTGCGTGGCTGATTGTAACTACGCAGTCTTTTCTTTCGATAAGGTCTTCGATGAGAATTTCGTTTTCAACTTCTTCGATAGCTGTTCTTCTTTCGTCACCAAACTTCTTTTTGATTTCGAGCATTTCGTCACGGACGATGTCAATAACGCCTGTTTCGCTCTCAAGGATTTCTGTAAGTTCCTTAATCTTTGCATGGATTGCATCCAGTTCTGCAAGAATCTTGTCAATTTCAAGACCTGACAGACGACCGAGAGGCATCTGTACAATTTCGGTAGCCTGAATTTCGGTAAGGTCGAATCTTTCGATTAACTTTTCCTTGACTTCGGGAATACCGCCGGGTGTGAAACGGATAATCTTGATTACTTCGTCAATGTTGTCAATGGCAATTTTGAGACCCTCTAAAATGTGTGCTCTCTTTCTTGCCTTGTCAAGATTGAATCTGATTCTTCTTTCAACTACTTCTCTCTGATGGTCGATGTAGTGACGGAGCATCTGCTTGAGGTTCAGAACTCTCGGCTCACCGCCAACGAGGGCAAGCATATTTATTGCAAATGTGTCCTGAAGCTGTGTAAGGGAATAGAGCTGATTGAGCATAATCTGAGGATTGACGTCACGGCGAAGCTCGATAACAATTCTCATACCTGCTCTGCCTGACTCGTCTCTGATGGCGGTAATGCCGTCAACACGCTTGTCCTTTACTAAATCTGCAATGCTTGCAACAAGCATGGATTTGTTTACCTGATAGGGGATTTCCGTGATGATGATACTTGTCTTGCCGTTTCTTTCTTCTTCAAAGTCGGCTTTTGCACGTACAACAACTCTGCCTTTACCCGTCATATAAGCCTGATAGATACCGCTTGTGCCGTGAATTGTGGCATATGTGGGGAAGTCAGGACCCTTGATGAACTGCATAAGGTCAACTACCGTTGCTTCGGGGTTGTACATAAGGTGAATTGCACCGTCAATTACTTCGTTTAAATTGTGAGGAGGAATGTTTGTAGCCATACCTACCGCAATACCCACGGAACCGTTGACAAGAAGGTTGGGGAATCTTGAGGGAAGTACTGTCGGCTCGAGAGCCTTGTTGTCAAAGTTGGGTATAAAGTCAACTACATCCTTATCGATGTCGGCAAGCATTTCGTCAGCCATTCTTGCCAGTCTCGCTTCGGTGTAACGGTAAGCAGCCGCACCGTCGCCGTCGATGTTGCCGAAGTTACCCTGACCTTCAACGAGAGGGTATCTTAAAGAGAAGGGCTGTGCAAGTCTTACCATTGCGTTGTAAACAGCCGCGTCGCCGTGGGGGTGATAGTGACCCAGTACGTTACCGACGGTGGTTGCCGATTTTCTGAACGGCTTTGAATGTGTAAGACCGTCGTCGTACATGGCGTAGAGAATACGTCTGTGTACAGGCTTTAAGCCGTCTCGCACATCCGGAAGTGCTCTGTCAACGATAACCGACATAGCGTAATCTATAAATGACTTTTTAACCTCTGCCGAGATTTCAACTGATGTTATATTCTGACCTTCAAATCTTTCGTCCATTTTTCGAAATTCCTCCAAAGTATTTTGTGTTCTTGCCGAAGGTAAACCTTACGCAAAATATTTTGTGTGTTAATTGTTTTCTTCTGTTTTTGTACTGTCCGAACCGTTTTCGGGATGTAAAGCATCGTATACTGCTTCAAGGGCGGCATCTCTTTCAGAAATCAAACCTGCCTGCTTTTCTCTTAATCTTTCTTTTTCAGCCACAAGTCGTTTGCCCTGAGAGAAGGAGTGGTGAACAATCATTGCCACATCGTACTGCGTGTTGTCATAGTAGGTGTGGGCTTTGTAAGAGTTGATGATTTTTGTAATAATTGATACTGTATCAAAATCAACATACCCGCTTGCGTTTATGCTGTGATCTGTTTGTAAAACATAAAGTGCTGTTTTTGTTTCCTCATCAAAGATACCGTCGCAGTATTCTTCTCTGAGAATGTCCATAACAACCATTCTGTCTTCAAGTGCCTTGGTCACATCGCTGTAAACGCCCTCTTTGATTTCAACGTAATTCTGATGGTTGAAAATGCCGAGTGCGGGAAGCGTATAGCACATTTCCACATCTTCAATTGCAAGATCGGGAATGATGCCGATGCCGTCATAGGACTCGAAGTTTTCATTGAGCATCTGATAGGTTGTAATTGTGATGTAATCGCCGTTTGCAAGGGTGTATACTTCCTGACCGAGGCTTTTTCCGTAGGATTTTGTGCCGACCACCTTTGCAAGACCCTTGTCCTGAAGTATGCTTGTGAAAAGCTCTGCGGCACTTGCCGAGTTTTCATTTATAAGAACTGTAATGCTGTCGAATTTCACCTTGTCATTTGTGGAATATATCGGCATGGGTTCTTCAAGTGTTCTGTCATCGTAATAACAGATTACCTCATCCTTTTCAAGGAAGATTTCAACCATTTCAAGGGCATAGTCAAGTGAACCGCCGCCGTTGTCCCTTAAATCTATTGTGAGGTGCTTTATACCGTCATTGGCATATTCTTTGACAAGCTGTGTAAATTCGCCGCTTGTCTTGTCGCCGAGAAAACTTGAAACATAAATATAGCCTGTGGGCTTGCCGTTGTTTTCAACCACGGTTCCTTCAACAAGTGAAAGATACATGGGACCGCGTGAGAGTCTTGTTGTGAAAAGCTCGCCGTTTCTTCTTACCGTTATTTCAAACGAAGGTTCTGCGGCTTCTTGGGATTCTGCACCTTCCGAGGCTGCGGCATCTTCGTTGACTGCAGGGGTGTATTTGTCGGGCTTTGCAAGAATTGCAGTTACAACATCGTATGACTGGTTTTCAACATTGATTCCGGCTATTGAAACGAATTTGTCTCCTGCCATAAGACCTGCATCCTTGGCATTTGCACCGTCAATAACTTCTTTTATATAGACACCGTCTTCGTTGTCGGAAATGATGAACCCGAACCCTTTTGACTCCTGAGGAGGTTCAAGGAAGTTTGAGGATGCATCATAATATGAGCTGTAGGGGTCCATGGTGCCGAGTATGTATTCCATAAAATATGAGAAATACATAGGATTGTCTTTAAGAAAATCCTCGAAGAACTTGTGAAGAACCTCTTCCTCGGTGAACTCGTATAAATGTTTTTCAACATAAGCGTCAAGTATCTGTTCAAACATCTGGTACTGATAGTCTCTAGGTTTAAATGAACTGACGGTTCCGGAAGAAGGTTTGTTCTGTTCGGTTGTTTCCTGATCATAATTTTCCTCGGTTTCAGGTTCTGCTTTCGCAGGTCCGTAAGGCGTGTATGCAAAAGCACTTGTACCGAGTGTAGCCGCCGCAAGAAATGCGGCGAATATTCTTTTGATTCTCATGTTATTTCCTTTCATTGTAAATCGGGTGATTCATTGCCCGAAATTGCCGTGAGAGTGAAGTCTGTAACTTCTGCCGTAATGCCGTTTACTTCTATTGAGTAACTTACCCGCAGACTTCCTCCGTCTTCTTTTAGATTGTTTTCAACACATTCAGCTGAAAGACAAAGCATTATAGGAGATTGATTCTCGTTGTCCGAGCTTGCATCCTCGAGAAACAGGGATTCGGGAAGACATATGTAGTTGCGTTTGCCCTTTTCAAAAACAAGCTCCGAAAAGTCATCTTCCTGACCGTTCAAAGTGATTTTCCCGTTTTCCGCATGAATGCAGATTGGAGTAAAATCACCGCTGTATCTTATGAGATAACCGCCGGCACCGTCGCTTTGTAATGTGCCGAGGGTGGAATATTCAATTTCTTTGTTGACCTCGGGCAGGGTAGATAAGTCAAGGGAGTCGCCTGAATCCGAGTTTATAAATTCCTCAAGAGTTTCGTTGCTGAAGTCACCGTCTTCGGGATTTCTCGATATTGTGCCTAAACTTTCGTCATCAAACTGCAGGGCGGTATGTTCTTCTTCGGAGAAAACACTGCTTCCGTATATGTTTGCGAAAATATAGTCACATCCGAAATAGTGTTTTCCGCTTATGCTTATCGAAACCTCTTTCGGCAGGTGTGTGATTTTCATATTTGATTCCTTTACTGTTTGCCTTCGTAATGATATAAGCCTATGTCAATTTTGGTGACATTTTCGATTTGTTCTCCTAAAAACAGCGAAGCTGCCGCCTTGAAGCCGTATGTTTCATCACTTACGTAATATTCCACACTTCCTTCTTTTCTGTCGGAAAGCAGATTTTCCTTTTCAAGAAACGATTTAATTTCATGTGCCGCTTCAGCACCCGAATCGATGATGTTGACATCGGTACCGAGTATTTCCTTGGCACTGTCTCGGATTATACTGCTTATGATTGGGTAATGAGTACATCCGAGAATTATACAGTCCGGAGAAAATGCTTTGAGGGTTGAAATATACTCATCTGCTATAATTCTTGTCACTTTGCAGTCTTCTGAAACATATCCGTTTTCAACAAGAGGCACAAACATGGGGCACCCTGTACCCATTATCGAATAACCGCTGTAGTTTTCATCAATATACTTCTTGTGTGATGCATTTTTTACAGTGGCGGGGGTTGCAAGCAGAGCAATGTGTTTGTTACGCGTGAGGATACATGCTTTTTTTGCAGATGCTTCTACTACACCCATTATCGGAATGTTAAATGCTTTTTTTAAAGCATCCGTTGCAACAGAGCTTACCGTTCCGCATGCAATGAGTACCGCTTTTACCCCGAATGAGGACAAAAAGTTCATGTCATCGAGAGCGTATTTGGTTATAATTTCGGGAGAACGGGTTCCATAGGGGACGCGTCCGGTATCACCGAAATATATAATTTTTTCGTTAGGGAGTATTTTTTTCAGGACCCTTACGGCAGTAAGACCGCCAAGACCCGAGTCGAATACTCCTATGGCACTGTTTCTGTCTGTCAAACCCATCACCTTGAAATTTAATATACATTTTGTGAAAAATGCAGACTACTCCTATAATTATATATATTATATCATATAGTATTATATATGTCAAATGAAAAAGTGCCAAAAAAGGTTGATTTTATTTTAATTTTTTGTGTGTTTTTCATGATTTTAAAAAAAGGTCTTGTTTTTTGAAATTTTGTGTAGTATAATACTTTCGTATCTGTCTGCGGACAAGTCTCATTTTGGGAGAAAATATATGAGTAAAGATATTGCAATTGACCTTGGTACGTCAAACGTACTTGTGTATGTCAAGGACAAAGGCATTGTCATCGAAGAACCGTCTGTTGTGGCGGTTGATAAAGAAACCGGCAAGGTACTCAAGGTCGGAAAGGAAGCACAGCTTCTTCTCGGACGTGCGCCCGGCAACATTCTTGCCGTAAAGCCTCTTGAAGACGGTGTAATTGCCCAGTATGACGTTACGCTTCATCTTTTAAAATACCTCATAAAGCGTGCAGCAGGAAGCGGTTTTTTCAAGCCGAGAGTAATGATATGCGTGCCGGGCGGTATTACGGAGGTTGAAGAAAGAGCCGTTTGTGATGCGGCAACCGGTGCAGGTGCCAAAAAGACATACCTTATAGAAGAGCCTCTTGCAGCAGCCATCGGTGCTGGAATTGATGTTTCAAAACCGAACGGCAATATGGTGGTTGACATAGGCGGCGGAACAACGGACATTGCCGTCATTTCATATGGAGATATTGTTGTCAGCGACTCCATAAAGTTTGCAGGTAACAAAATCGACGAAGCAATAATAAAATATATCAGGCACAAATATAATGTGCTTATAGGCGAACGCACAGCAGAAGAAATCAAGAAAACAGTAGGTTCGGCACTTCCGCTTGATAAGGAATATATTGTAGATGTCAAGGGCAGATGCCTCACCGAAGGTCTTCCCAAAATGGTGTCGGTAAGCTCAGCGGAAATACGTGAAGCAACCGACCCGATAATCCGCACAATAGTAACGGCGGTTCGTCATGTGATTGAAAGAACGCCTCCCGAACTTGTGGGAGATATTTCGTCAAACGGTATTGTTATGACGGGTGCCGGAAGTCTTCTTTACGGACTTGACAGAGCCATAGAACATGCAACGGGTATACGTACCTATGTTGCTGATAATCCCTCTACCTGTGTTGCAATCGGAACAGGAAGAAGCCTTGATAATATCCAGGTGCTTCCCGAAGGAATAATCAATATTTCGAGAGCAAGACAGCAGAGACTTTGATGAGTTAACAATAGCGAAGTTTACATAAAAATATTTGCAATTTAGGAGGAAATAACCTTGAACGCAAAGGAACTTGTAACTGTAATTGAAAACTTTGATATCGAAGAAATTGATATTCAGAGATATGGTAACGGTCATATCAATGACACCTACGTAGTATCACAGAACGGCATAAAGATGCTTCTTCAGAGACTTAATACAAATATTTTTAAAAACCCCGAAGGCGTAATGGATAACATCGTAAATGTTACCGAACACCTCAAGAAGAAGATTTCTGCAGCAGGCGGTGACCCCGAAAGAGAAACAATGACTGTTATAAATGCTTCTGACGGAAAGCCTTATTTTGTTACAGAAAGCGGAAAATTCTTCAGAATGTATAAGTTCATCGAAGATAACCTTTCCGTAGATAAGGCACAGTCTACAGAACAGATGACAAGTGCTGCCGAAACTCTCGGTAAGTTCTACCATATGCTTGACGATTTCCCTGCAGAAACACTTTCTGTAGCAATCCCCAAGTTCCATGATACAAGAAACTATTATAACCGTCTTATGGGTGCAATAGAAAATGACGTTGCAGGCAGAAAGGCTTCTGTTGAAAAGGAAATCGAATTTGTAAAGAATCACGAATTCCTTGCAGATATCCTCAATAACGGTCTTGCCGACGGCTCTATTCCGCTTCGTGTTACCCATAACGATACAAAGCTCAATAACATTCTCTTTGATGCACCTACAGGTAAGGGCCTTTGCGTAATCGACCTCGATACAGTAATGCCCGGTTCTGTTCTTTACGATTTCGGCGATGCAATGAGATTCGGTGCAGCAAGCGGTCCTGAAGACGAAAAGGATCTCAAAAAGATCTGGTTCGACCTCGATATGTTTGATGCATTTACAAAGGGCTTTGCAGCTGAAATGAAGGAAACACTTGTTGCCGGAGAAGTTGAAAATCTCGTAAACAGTGTTAAGATTCTTACATTTGAATGCGGTATGAGATTCCTTGAAGACCACCTCAACGGTGATACATACTTCAAGATTCACAGAGAAAACCATAACATTGACAGAGCAAGAACACAGTTCAAGCTTGTAGCCGATATGGAGGCAAAGACAGCCGAAATGGAAGCGATCGTAACAAAGTACTGCAGATAAGTTTATAAACAATGATGACGCAGCAATGTGCTGCGTCATACTTTTAATTACGGTGAATAATTATGAATATGCTTTTTTTGATTGTTTCGTTGGTGTCAATTGTTGCTCTGACAGCACAAGGGGTACTTATCAAACGCTTTGGGGATAAACGTCCCGGAGCCGAAATTACATATACCTTTGCGACGGCTGTGTGTGCATTCATTCTTTTCGGGATCATTGCACTTGTGTCGGATTCGCAGTTTAATGCACAGTCGGTTGTTTACTCGCTGTTTTTTGCTGCATGTTATGCCGGCTCGACAATTACCTATGTCCTTGCTGTCGGATGTGGCTCACTGGCTCTTACCACAACCATCCATTCTTTTGCATTAATTATTCCCACTGTGCTGGGATTTGTGCTGTGGAATGAGCCTATAAATGCATTTAAAATAATCGGTATTGTTCTTTTTGCCGCCGCACTCCTGCTTATCGGCGAAAAGGCGGAAGCGGGTAAGAAACTCCTTTCAACCAAGTGGATTATCCTTATGATTATTTCATTTTTTTGCGAAGGGCTTGCACCTGTTGCGATAAAAATGCACAGTACGGCTCTTGGCGAAGAAAAAGCAGCGGCTTGCAATGATGTGTTTATGGTAATGGCGTATGCAATGGCATTTGTCGGAATATTTGTGGCGGCACTTCTTAAAGAGGGCAGGGTAAAGATAACATCGGCTGATGGAAAAAAGCAAAAAAACTTCATGCTTGACAGCCTTAAAATTGCACTCCCCCTTGCATCGCTCGGAGGCTTGTTCAACGGACTTTATAACCTTATGAATACCGTTGTTGCAAATAATAAACTTAATGTTTCCGTTTTCTATCCCGTAGTGTCTGCGGGGCAACTGATTTTCACCTGCATTGTGGCAGTGATTTTCTTTAAGGAAAAACTATCGGTAAAACAGCTTTGTGCAATTATCTGTGGAATTGTTGCCATTGTGCTTCTTAACATATAAAACAAAAGGCTTCTGCGGTTGCAGAAGCCTTAACTATTGTGTAATACTTTACTTGAGACCCTTGGATGTGAGGAAATCGTAGCTCTTCTTGAGACATGCAAAGGGGTCTTCGTCGTAGCAGTTGTCCTGTTCAACCATTGCATAATCGATACCGTTCTTTAACGAAACTTCGATGATTGCATCCCAGTCGAGAATACCGCTGCCTACCGGTGCATATCTGTGCTCGCCGTCGGGCATAATTACCATGTCTTTGTAATGAACAACGGGTGTTCTGCCCTTGAGTGCTTCAAGCATTTCAACAGGGTCTTTGCCTGCTTCCTTGAACCAGTAAAGGTCAGCTGTAAAGCCCATGATGTCGGCAGGGAAGTTTGCAAGAAGATGGTCGTAGAGGAACTTTCCTTCAACATCCATAAATTCATAGTGGTGGTTGTGATACATGAAGTAGCAGCCGGCTTCTTTTATTTTCTTTGCGGCAGGAACGAAATCACGTACGAAGTTTTCCCAGAATTCAATGGGTGTTTCCTTATACTTGGGATCCCAGAGACCGCGCATACCGCCGATGCCTATATACTTTGTACCCAATCTCTTGTGGAAGTCGATAACCTCTTCTGTGCTGTCGGCAACCTTGTTTGTGTCGAAATGTGTAATGGGGGCTTCAAGACCGTTTTTCTTGAGCTGTTCTGCCATCCACTCGGGTTCATAAGCACCCATACCCGAAAGCTGAACGGATGTGTAGCCGATATCTGCAACCTTCTTTAATGTTTCAGCAATATCTTCTGTAGTCTGGCAGAATTTTGTAACCGTGTAAAGCTGTGCACCTATTTTCATGATTGTTACCACCTTTTTTGAATTATTGACAAAAGCCTTTTATTTGCTATAATTATAATATATACTTGTAGTTTTTGCAATACTAATTTGCAAAAAATAATTGTTTGTTTTTCTCGGAGAATTTGTTATGACTGACAATAAACTTAAACTTGCTCTTACAAAAGTGCTGCGTTGTTTTGCCAAGATGTATTCCTTTTGGCTTTTTGATAAAAGTGCACCGAGTCAGAGCAAGGGAAAAAAAGTAGTTTTCTATATTTATAACTATTGCTTGCTGATTTTTGTCGGAATTGTGATAGGAATAAGCTCACTTTTGCTTGCTACGGGTACGTCTTATCCCAAAGAGATTTTCTACGGATATTTTTCAAATCCGTGGATACTTTTTCTGAATTTACTTCCGCCTGTTATGATGATGTTCCTGTTTTACGGAATTTCCGGAAGAGGCTGGATTTCATGTCTTCTTACGGGCAACATAACACTTTTGTTTTCATTGGCGCAGTATTATCTTCTCAAACTCAGGGATGACACTTTGCTGTTTTCGGACGTTGCATACCTTAAGGAGGCAATAAAAATTTCTTCCAAAGAAGGGTATGACTTTACTCCCGGTGCCGGAGTAATATTTGTGTTTTCACTGATGATTGTAATGTCTCTGCTTTTGTTTTTGTTTCAGAGATATAAGCCGAGACTTATACCCCGACTTTGCCTTGCAATAGTACCGATTGTTTGTGTTTTCCCGTTAAAATATCTCTATTTCAGCGAAGAAATTTACCAGAATAAGACGCGTAATGAAGAACATATAAACCGCTTTATTCCTACGGAATTTTATGTATCAAAAGGTTTTGTTTATCCGTTTCTTAACAGCATAAGACATTCTCTTAATATAAAGCCTTCGGGATATGATGAAAGTGAAGTAGAGGCAATGCTCGCAAAGTATAAGGACGCTGATATTCCCGAAGATGAAAAGATAACGGTAATCGGTCTTATGCTTGAAGGCTTTGCTGATTTTGAAAGTAAGGGCGTGGAAGGAATACATCCCGATGTATATAGCTGTTACAGAACCTTGAAGCAGGAAAACTATTCAGGTAAGCTTGTGACTAATATTTTCGGAGGGAATACAATCGAGTCCGAAAGAGCGTTTTTGACAGGGGACAGTGTACTTGAAAACTACAGACATAGCACCAATTCATATGTCAGATATTTCAATTCCCAAGGTTATTATACCGACGGAGGACATCCTTCCGAATCGTGGTTTTACAACAGAAGATATGTAAATGAGTATCTCGGATTTGATAATTACCGTCTTAAGGAAAACTATTTCCTGGACAAGTACGATGAATTGATGAGACTTGATTCCCATTTTCTGACAGAAGACATTTTCCTGAATTATGAAAATGCCAAGAAAAACGGAAATATGCCGTATTTCAGCTTTAATGTAAGCTATCAGGGACATGCTCCTTACTCATCGGATAAGTACGATTGGGGCTGGGAAGCCTTGTTTGAAAAAGACGGCATGCCCGAAAGTTCAAAATATGTCCTTCGTAACTATTTCGGCTCGGTCAAGGATACGGGTTGGAGACTTTCCCAATTGGTTGATAAAATCAAAGCAGAAAAAGACCCGATAGTTCTTGTTGTATTTGGCGATCATATGCCGTACCTCAGTGATGGCAACACAATTTATAATGAGATTGGCATGAACCTTGATGTTTCAACCAAGGAAGGCTTTATGAATTATTATTCGACAGAATACGTTATTGTGGCGAATGATGCGGCAAAGCAGGTTTCGGGAAATGATTTTACCGGCGAAGGTCCTACGACAAGCCCGTGTTTTCTCATGAATGTTCTCTTTGATGAGCTGGGTTGGAAAGGTTCTGCATATATGCAGTATACCAACCACGTAAGAGAAAAAATTTCTGCGATAAACAGTGTCGGAATTATTGATAACGAAGGCAATTTTATCCTTAATTCTGAACTTAGTGATGAGCAATACGATATCGTGAATGAGTATCTTTGTGCTCAGTATTACAGAAAACGTAACTTTGAAGGATAATTTGAAGAAGTTGGTTCGGCATATTATAAATGAAATTGTTGACGAATTAATAAAAAAGATTTATAATATTGGTGTAAAGAATCGGAATGTTCTTTAATTATGAAAAATAAAGCGGATGAGAGGTGAACGGTGTGGATGACAACAGAAGAGAATTTGAAAACAGCGGCGAAATAGATCTTGTTGATTTTTCGTTAAACAGAGAAATGGATCAAATCCGTGAAAACGAAAGAGTAGAGCGTGAAAAACGCAGAAGAAGAGCTGCCGAAATCCGTAGACAGGAGATAATTAAGAAAAAGAAGCGTCAGAGACTTGTGTCCATGATAAGCGCATGGGGCTTGGTACTGCTTGTCGTTGCCGGCATTATTGCGGCAATTGTCGGCATTGTTTCACTGGTAAATAAAGAAAAAGAACCTGAGGTGCCGGCTGTCGGCGATATGGTTTCCGGTGAGGAAACGGCACTGGTTGAGGGATTTAAGGCAAGCAAGGATATTGTGTATGTAAAAGAAGGCTCAAATCCTTATGCAAAACTTGCAAATGACGTTGTGCTTTCTGCGGCGAAAAATCTTTCTGTCACCAATAATGGCACATTGCATATGTATGCAGGTGCATATGCATGGAATACAGGCTTTGGACAAAGAGAAAAAATTAAAAACACCGTTGCAGATATGCCCATATATAAAAACGGCTATGTATGGTCAACATCATCTGACATGAAATCGGATTTGTCAGGCTCGTATCAGTATGATACACATGCTTCGTTTATAAAAGCGGTGTGCGAAATATGTCTTTGGGAAGGCGATACGACATTCCTTAGTGTTGAAGATAAAACAACCATGGATACGGCAAAGGATTTCTCAAGCGGTCAAAGTGTAGGCAAGAAACTGGAGGCTGCTGCCGGGTATTATTTTGACAAAGAAGATCCGAACGGCGGCGGTATAAGATATAATGAAGAAGACGGACTTGTGTATATAAACACGACCGGAAATAACGGAAAGCCCGGCGGTAATGCGTCCAATATTTTCTTTACGTACAGTTTCGGTCATCTTGACTGTTATAATAACCTTATGTTTTATGATGCCATGGTTTCTCTTTCAAAGCTGTATGACATGATGGGCGACGAAGAAAAGAGTAAAACCTATTCTGATATTGCTTCAAAGAATAAAGCGGCAATTAATGTGACCTTCTACGATAATGACAGCGGAAGATATGTCGGATATATCGACGTGAACGGAAACAAGCGTGATTACGGCTTTACTGCCATAAATCTTATGGCGGTAGAACTCGGTGTTGCCGACGGCAAAAAAGCGGAAAAAATCATGTCTTGGGTTAAATCCGAGGCAGAAGCATCTACTGAACCTTTTCCCTCATTTACAACAATTGAGGCAAATGATTCGGGCTGGAACACCTACGGCAAGTATCTGACCTCAGGTGATGCAAAATTTAAGTCATTTTGGCTTAACGGCGGACAAAGTGCACTTTCGGGATATTATTACATCGAGGCAAACGACAAGCTGGGTAAAAAGGCTTTGTCCGATTGTCTTGCAAAAACAGTAAAAGATGTCAATGATGGCAAAATAAGTCTGCCTGCGGCATCGGAATTTTCCGAACCCGACCTTCATTATGCGTTGTACGCATCGGAAGTGATTAAAGACACATTCGGTGTTTCGGGGGATGGCAATATACTGACAGTGTCACCGAACTTTGACCGTAACAAAAACATGGGCATTAAAAACATTTCCTTCAAACGAAGAAATTATGATGTTTTGTTTGACTCGGGAATTGTATATATGTTCTGTGATGTCAAGGCTAATGTCAAGATGAAAATCGGCGGATTTGAAAAGGATTGTAAACTTACACTTACTATTGTTGAGGATGGAAAAATCAGTGCAACCGAGGAGATTAAAGCAGATAAAAACGGTGATGCAGTAATTTCCAAAACCTTTGGTGATACTATTTACCTGAAACTTGAAAAGACCAAACAAAGTGAATAAACCGGAAGCGGCACCTTGGAAACAGGTGCCGCTTTTGTAAAAAAATAATGGATTTTGATAACCTTTTCTATTGACACACTGCCGCTATTTTAGTATAATAAAGTATATTTCTTTTTGGAGGCAAAAACCCATGATTACATTAAGAAAAGAAGGCATTTATCTTGTTAACGGTGTTCCGACAGAAAATTGCGATACACCGGTGGAAGAAGCAAGAAAAGGTACCATTGCATACCGTATCCTTGATGCCCATGATAATAAATCCGATGAAAACGTGCTTCATGTAAAGTTTGACGCACTTGTTTCCCACGATATTACATACGTAGGTATTATTCAGACGGCGCGTGCCAGCGGTCTTCGTGAATTTCCCATTCCTTATGCCATGACAAACTGCCATAACAGCCTTTGTGCAGTCGGCGGTACAATCAATGAGGATGACCATGTGTTCGGTCTTTCTGCGGCTAAGAAATACGGCGGTATCTATGTTCCTGCCAATCAGAGTGTTATTCACTCCTATGCAAGAGAAGAACTGGCAAAATGCGGCGGTATGATTCTCGGCTCCGACAGCCATACACGTTACGGTGCACTTGGTACCATGGGTGTAGGCGAAGGCGGTCCCGAGCTTGTAAAACAGCTTCTTAAAAACACATACGATGTCAAGAGACCTGAGGTTGTTCTTGTGTACCTTAAGGGACAGCCGAGACGCGGTATCGGTCCTCATGACGTGGCACTCAGCCTTGTTAAAGCTACATTTGAAACGGGCTTTGTAAAGAATAAGGTGCTTGAATTTACAGGTCCCGGTGTTAAGAATCTCCCCATTGATTTCAGAAACGGCATTGACGTCATGACAACAGAAACTACATGCCTTTCTTCAATCTGGGAAACAGACGAAGAAACAAAGAAGTATTACGAAATCCATAAGAGACCCGAGTGCTATAAACAGCTCAAACCTGCTTCTGTTGCTTATTATGACAGTATGATTGAGATTGATTTGTCCAAGCAGGAGAGCATGATTGCACTTCCTTTCCATCCGTCAAATGCTTATACTATCCACGAATTTAATGAAAATGCTGCCGAAATCCTTGCAAAAGTAGAAAAAGAAGCGGCAGAAAAGTTCGGCGGACTCAAATATGATCTTGTATCAAAGGTTAAAAACGGTAAGGTATATGCCGATCAGGGTGTAATCGCAGGCTGTGCGGGCGGTATTTTCGATAATATCGTTGAGGCGGCGGCTATTCTTGATGAAAAGAATACAGGCAACGGCTACTTCTCACTCAGTGTATATCCCACAAGTGTTCCCACAAGCATTGAACTTACAAAAATAGGCGTTACAGAAAAGCTCTTAAGAGCAGGTGCGGTAATTAAACCGTCCTTCTGCGGACCTTGCTTCGGTGCAGGCGATGTTCCCAGTCATAACGGACTTTCGCTTCGCCATACAACAAGAAACTTCCCCAACCGTGAAGGTTCAAAGCCGGGTGAAGGACAGATTGCCGGCGTTGCTCTCATGGATTCAAGAAGCATTGCGGCAACAGCTGCCAACGGCGGTGTTATCACAGCCGCAACGGATGTTGAATACACATCCAATCATGTTGATTATCACTTTGATAAAACTGTATACGAAAACAGACTCTATTACGGCTTCGGCAAGGCAAATCCCGATGAAGAACTTATTCTCGGCCCCAACATAACAGACTGGCCGAGTATGTACGATTTGTCGGACAATCTTCTTGTTGAACTCTGTGCTGTTATCCGTGACCCCGTAACAACAACAGATGAGCTTATTCCCTCGGGCGAAACTTCTTCCTACAGAAGTAATCCTTTGAGACTTTCAGAGTTTGCACTTTCCCGTCGTGTTCCCGAATATGTAGGCAGAAGCAAGGCTGTTGATAAAGACGAAAGAGCGAGAAGAGAGGGTAATGTTTCCGACAAGATAAGAAACGTACTTTCCAAGGTCGGAAATGCAGACGACCTTTCTAAGAACACCCAGTTCGGTTCTTGCGTGTTTGCCAATAAACCCGGTGACGGCTCTGCACGTGAACAGGCGGCATCCTGCCAGAAGGTTCTCGGCGGCTTTGCAAATATCTGCTACGAATTTGCAACAAAGAGATACAGAAGTAACTGTATTAACTGGGGCATCCTTCCTTTCACAATTGATGAAAGCGAAAAGTTTGAATACAACGAAGGCGACTTTGTATTTGTACCTGATGTCAGAGAAAATATTGAAAAGGGCATTGAAGAATTTGATGCTAAGGTAATCAAGGCAAGCGGTGAAGTTTGCGATATTAAACTCTATGTCAAGGGACTTACAGACGATGAAAAGGAAATCATCCTTGACGGTTGCCTTATGAATTACTATAAAAAGCATAACTCTTAGGAGAAAACTACTATGGAAAAAATTAAAATGACAACACCCCTCGTCGAAATGGACGGGGACGAGATGACACGAATCTTGTGGCAGATGATAAAGGATGAGCTTATTCTTCCTTTTGTTGATCTAAAGAGCGAATACTATGACCTCGGCCTTCCTGAAAGAGAAAAGACAAAGGATAAGGTTACATGGGATGCGGCAAATGCCAATAAAAAGTATGGCGTTGCAGTAAAATGTGCCACAATCACACCTAATGCCCAGAGAGTTGAAGAATATAACCTTACAGAAATGTGGAAAAGCCCTAACGGCACAATAAGAGCCGTTCTTGACGGTACAGTTTTCCGTGCACCTATTCTTCTTGACTGTATAAAGCCCGCCGTAAGAAGCTGGACAAAGCCAATTACAATTGCACGTCACGCATACGGCGATGTGTATAAGGCGGCTGAACTCAAGGCTCCCGAAGGAGTAAAGGCTGAACTTGTTTATACCGATAAAGAGGGTAAGGAAACAAGAGAAACAATCTACGATTTCGAATGTCCCGGTATTCTTCAGGGGCAGTATAACAAAGAAAGCTCAATAAAGGCTTTTGCTCATTCTTGCTTCAAGTACGCCATTGATACAAAGCAGGACCTCTGGTTCTCAACCAAGGATACAATCAGTAAAAAGTATGACCATACCTTCAAGGACATCTTTGCTGAAATCTACGAAAACGACTATAAGGCAAAGTTTGAAGAACTGGGTCTTGAATATTTCTATACACTTATCGACGATGCTGTTGCTCGTGTTATCAGAAGCCGCGGCGGCTATATCTGGGCACTCAAGAACTATGACGGTGACGTTATGAGTGATATGGTGTCAACGGCATTCGGTTCACTTGCAATGATGACAAGCGTACTCGTAAGCCCCGACGGAAATTACGAATATGAGGCGGCTCACGGTACCGTTACACGTCACTATTATAAGTACCTTAAAGGCGAAGAAACAAGCACCAACCCCATGGCGACAATTTACGCATGGACAGGGGCACTTCGCAAAAGAGGCGAGCTTGACGAACTTTCTGACCTTGTGAACTTTGCAAATAAACTCGAAGAAGCATGTATTGACACACTCAACAGCGGTGTCATGACAAAGGATCTTGTAAACCTCGCTGAAGGTATCGAAACAAAGCCCGTAAATTCCAAAGATTTTATTCTTGCAATCAGAGAGAATCTTGAAAAGAAGCTTGCATAATTCTGCACAAAACTAAAGCGAACCCGTTGGGGTTCGCTTTTTTTACTTTCGTTTGTTGTTGTTACTGCCCTTACCGCCGTCTAATTTTCCGTCGTTGGAGTTGATTTCACCGTAGTTGTCTTTGTCGTCACGTCTGCTTCTGTCATAATTGTCAAGCATGGCACGACGGTTTTCGCCGTATTTGGCAGTGCCTGTTCCGATTGCAGCATTTCCACTGTAGCCGCTGTTGGCACCGTACATTCCGCCGGTGATGGTATTTGCACCATTTTCGACACCGTTTTCAACGGCATTCAATCCGTTGTCCATATAGTTTTCGGCACGGCGTGCAGTTCTTCTCATTGAATCGTCTGCTCTTTTAATTCCTGTTCTTGAGCAGGAGCAAAGCAGTAAACAAGCGAGCATGATGCCCGATAATATTATTAGTAATCTGTTTCTTTTCATGTTTTAAGCCTCCTTTTAAGACTCGGTTATAGTGTTTGAAAAAAGTGCAAAAATAAAACATGAAAAATATTCAAAAAAAACACCGGCTTCATCCAGAAAGCCGGTGATAAACTGTTGAATTAGATTAAGCTAAATACTCCTTAAGAGAAGCGGGAACCTTTTCAACCTCAACGGAAATTGTCATTGTGAAGTTTACGTTTCTTGCTTCGAGAATGGGTTTTACATCGTTTGCGAACTTTTCAAGGCCTGCAAGGTCTTCCTGACAAATCTTAAGAGCGGAATCAATGAAAAGGTCTGTGATGTCGAAGTTTGCACTGAGTGCACCGCATACAAAACCGTAAAGCTGTTCAGCTGTATCAACCTTGTATTCGGAGATGTCAACAAGTCTTGTTCTGTTGTTGATTTCGTGTATAAGCTTGTTACCCTTTTCTATACATACAACGCAACCTGAAGTAGTATCCTGAGCTGCGTTAACTAATTCAATAAGGTTTTTTGTTTTTCCGGAACCTTTGAGTCCTGCGAAAATCTTAATCATAATATGTTCCTCCTGTGGTGTTTATTTGAAAGAGATTTCTCTCTTACTTTTCTTGTATATATATTACACTATTTTTTGTGAAAAGTCAATAGCAGTTTGGTGAAAATATCTAAAAAAACATGTGAAATTTTAAGTTTGTGACTTATGCACATATAGACGGTTGTATTTTTGTGATTTGTTAAGAAATGGTAATAAAAAGGAGTGCCGCATGTTGTACGGCACTCTTGTTTTTATTGAATATTTTCGAGTGACTTTGCAAAGAAGCTCTTTGTTTTTTCGCTTTTGGGATTTTCGAACACTTCTTCGGGGGTTCCCATTTCCTCAATAACACCGTCAGCCATGAAAATCACCTTGTCGGAAACATTTTTCGCAAAGCCCATTTCATGGGTAACGATAATCATTGTTGTGTTTGTTTCTTTAAGTTCTCTGATAACCTTCAGAACTTCACCCGTAAGTTCAGGGTCAAGAGCTGATGTCGGCTCATCAAAGCACAGAATTTCAGGCTTCATTGAAAGGGCTCGGGCAATGGCGACTCTTTGCTGTTGGCCGCCCGAAAGTTGGCAGGGATATGAATCTTTTTTGTCGGAAAGACCGACTCTTTCGAGAAGCTCCAATGCTTCGTCTGTTATCTGCTGCTTTGAAAGACCGTTTTCTTTGCTCTTTTCCATAAGTTCTCTTGCAAGAGTAAGGTTCTTGAGAACCGTATACTGCGGAAAGAGGTTAAATGACTGAAATACAAGTCCGAAATGAAGTCTGTTTTCTCTTATTTCGGCATCACTCATTTTCTTTTTGTTTTCGGCATCAAATATTGTGTTATTACCTACAGTGATTGTACCGCCGTCGGGGGTTTCAAGAAAGTTCAGACAACGTAAAAGTGTTGTTTTGCCGCTTCCCGATGAGCCGAGTATTGAGATGACCTCTCCTTGTTCAAGAGAAAAGGAGATGCCTTTGAGTACTTCGACTTTGCCGAAACTCTTTTTTATGTTTTTTACATTGAGAATAGACATAAGGCTCCTCCTTAGTTAAAATATGAGAGCTTCTTTTCGATTTTGCTGAAAAGGATGGTCAATAGTCCGTTGAACAATAAGTAGTAGACGCCTGTAAAGAACAGAGGCCAGAGAAGTCCTGAGTATCCGTGAGACCCCTTGAGGAAGGAATAACCTGCCCAGATGACTTCCTGAAGGGAAATAATCCTTGCAATAGAGGTATCCTTGACAAGGGTGATTATTTCGTTTGACATGGGAGGAACTATTCTCTTGATCATCTGTAAAAGCGTAACGTTGAAGAATATCTGCTTTTTGGTCATGCCAAGAACCTGGCCTGCTTCAACCTGTCCGTTCGGAACGCTTTCTATACCGCCTCTGAATATTTCAGAAAAATAGAAAGCATAGTTAATGATAAACGCAACACTTGCCGCCATAAATCTTCCGCTTTCACCGCTGGGCCAGGGGCTTCCGCCTTCCAAAACCATACCTGGAATATAGAAGATAATCAATAATTGCAGCATTAACGGTGTGCCTCTGATTACCCATACAAGGAATCTCATAAGCCACTTGAGCGGCTTAAACTTGCTCATTGATCCGAGTGAAATAAGCAAACCGAGAGGTAATGCTCCCAAAAGTGTCACAATAAATAGTTTAAGTGTTGAAAGAAAGCCCTTGTTCATTGCACCGATTACGGTGAGGAATACATTGCCCTTCTTTTCTTCTTTTTTTGTTGTGTCTTGGTTTTTTTCACCGTCTGTTAATTTGACGGCATTTGGGTCGGGCTTTACGGTTACACGGTCTTTTTCGGTTTTGTACTCAATTATCACGCCGAAAACCTTTTCCATGTCATCTTTAGAAATGACCGGTTTCTGATTAAGAGTTGTGACAGGTGAGGTGAGTGCTTGCGAAACACTGTTCTTTTCATATTTTGCCGTACCGACAGTAAACGAGTAAACATCTTCTTCAATAGTTGCCGTGATTGTTCCGGAGGTCTTTTCCCAGGTGTATTCTCCTCCGTTCAATTCTACAAAGCAACGAAGCTGTAAGAACATGGTCTCGCCGACAAAGTAAACGGGCTGACCGTAAATATCTCTTTTTACGGGATATCCACTGATTGTGACCTTTGTCTCATTAGGTACTGCATTTTTATCTTCTTTGACGTTTGGAATATCATATTCGATAAAGATGTTGTACGCAAAGGCGGCATCATGCTGAGAAATCATCACTTCACCGTTAACTGCTGTCGGGCAAGTAAACAAAGAAAACTCGGTGCCGTTTTTACTGAAGTTTGAATTTCCGACGGTGAATGTAACCGTGTCGCTTTCTGTGGTTGTGACAGCAATTCCCGAATCTTCATCATATGAATAGTCCGCTTCGAGCTTGTCTGCAATAAGTCTCAGACTTATCATCAGCTCGCCATTGACTGTAAATATGGAGTGATCGGCTGATTCTTCGTCTGAAAAATCCCCGTTAACGGCAATTACGATTGAATTGTCGTCAGAACTGCCGGATTCTTCCGCAAATGCCGGAAAAGAGATATTTGCGATAATCAGTAATACTGCCAAAAAAATGTGTATTAGTTTTTTCATGAGAAAACCTTTCGCTTGAAGGATACTTTTTCTAAACAACCAAAATCAGAGGGCTGTCAAGTCCTCTGATTTGATGTGCTATAAAGTATGCAATTATTAATACTGAGTAATGATAGCTGCTTCAACACCGTACTGTTCGGCGATTTCCATCATAACACCGTCATCATAAGCTTCTGTAAAGAACTTGTTGATTTCGGCAACCATGTCGGAACCCTTTCTGAAGCCTACACCGTATTCTTCATCATTAAGACCGATTGTGTATGTAAGATCAGCATAGCTTGTTCCTTCACCAACCATAGCACCTGCCATGAGGGAGTCGATGATAGCTGCGTCTGCTGTGCCTGCACTTACTTCCATAAGTGTTGTTGCCTGGTCGGTAACGGGAACAGTGTTGAATCCTGCGGCAGCAGCCTGTTCTTCACCTGCGGAACCTGCTTCAACAGCAAACATGAGATCCATCATGCTGTCCTTGTCGGGATAGTTTTCAACAACAGTGGCGGGAAGAATAACTACCTGCTGGTTGTTGCAGTAAGCGTTGGAGCAATCCATGGCAGCCTTAACTTCTTCTGTGAGTGTCATGCCGTTCCATACTACGTCAATTGTCTTGCTTTCAAGCTCCATTGCTTTGTTGTCCCAGTCGATAATCTGAAATTCAACGTCAACACCGAGGTATTCGGCAAAAGCCTTTGCCATATCAGCATCAAAGCCGATCCAGTTGCCGTCAGCATCCTGATAGTCCATGGGAGCAAAGTCTGTAATACCTACAACAAGTGTACCCTTGTCCTTTACGTACTGCAAATCGCTGTTAGCGGAAGGAACGTTATTCTCTTCGTTATTATCTGCATTGTTTGTTGAATCGTCGGGTGTTGTAGCATCTGCAAGATTAGGATCACTTGCCTTGTCGCTGTCTACATTTGCATCGCTTGCGGTGGATGTTGCAGTACATGCTGCGAATAATGTCACACACATAAGTGCTGCAAGGATAAGTGCTAAAAACTTTTTCATGATTGAAGTCTCCTTTGAATTTAGTAATTTACTTCGCTAAAGTGATAACATTATAGCACCCTAAACAACATTTGTCAATAGTTTATTTCAAAATAAACGTATATTTTTGAGGAAATCAAAAAATGAGGTTACAAAAACACATTTACTGTTGACGATATGGGTGATAATATGGTATCATGAAACAAAAGAGTTACAATATATAGTATATAAGCCTAAAACGGAGGTAACAAAATGTCAAAAGTGTTTTTGTCTGTGCTCAGAACACCCGACAGGGTTCTCGGTGCTACTGACGACAGCCCCTTCAGATTTGAAGAAAGAGAAAACTGGTGCGAGTCGCCTGTCAAATACGAATATATAATAGAAGAAAAGTCTGCAAAGGTGGTTGTTTACCCCAGCGGTTCACCTGTAAAGTTTTTAAAACTCCGTTTTAACGGCGACCACTACTTTGTTGACAAGGCTATGGGTGACCAGTGGGAACGTTCTTGTAACGGCGGCAGAATCCAACATGAGTGGAAGTCTTTGATACCCAATAGGGTTATGCCTTGGTATACATGCCTTATCGGGGATAACAGAGCGGCGTTTTACGGTGTCAAGACGGGTGCCGACTGTCTTGCTTTCTGGATGGCTGACACACACGGGGTTACACTTTTCTTAAATCTTCAGAACGGAAGCAGAGGTACTGACCTTAAAGAACCGATTGTTGCTTGTGAAGTGGTTGAGTACTTCTCGGCAGAGGGGGAAAGCACATATAAAGCGGCACAGAAATTTACTAATATGATGTGTGATAACCCTGTTATGCCCAAAACACCCGTGTTCGGTGTCAATAACTGGTACTGGGCATACGGACATATTTCAAGAGAAACCATTCAGGTTGAAACTAAACAGCTCATGGAAATGACGGCCGGCACAAAGAATAAGCCTTATATGATTCTTGACGACGGCTGGCAGATTAACAGAGGTTTTGTTCCCGGTGCCGCCTTTAACGGCGGACCTTGGGTGACTAACGAAAAGTTCGGCGATATGAGAAATACGGTCGAAGATATAGTTAAGGCAGGAGCAAAACCCGGTATCTGGTTCAGACCTCTTCTCACAATCGGAGATATTCCTGCCGAGGCGGCATTCTTCAAGGAATACTGCAAGGTGACCCTTGACCCGTCACATCCCTATACACTGGAGAAGGTGTTTGAGGACACAAAGAGACTTCGTGATTGGGGCTTTGAACTTATCAAACACGACTTTACTACAATAGATATTTCAGGCAGCGGCAGTACCTTTGGCCTTTTCTATAACGGCGGACTTAACGGCGGCAGACAGTTCTACGACAGAACAAAGACAACTGCAACAATCGTCAAGGAGCTCTATAAGACAATTGCACGCGGTGCAGGTAATACAGAGGTTATCGGCTGTAATGTAATGGGACATCTGTCTGCAGGCATCCATTCCATTCAGAGAGTAGGCGACGATACCAGCGGAAGATACTGGGAAATGACTGTCAATAATGGCATTAATTCCATGATGAGACTTCCTCAGAACGGAAACTTCTTTATGGTTGACCCCGACTGTGCGGCATTTACCGAAAGAGTAAATCCCGAGCTTAATCTTGATTTCCTTGAAGTGTGTGCCCTTACGGGTATGACAACCCTTGCATCCGTAACACCGGACATACTTACAGAAAAGCAGATGCAGAGAATTAATGAAATCTACCGCCTTGCAGATTCCAATACGGAATTTTATGAAATCGCAGACTATGACAGGATAACTATCCCCGAAAAGTTTGTTTCGCCCGACGGCACAAAGGTTAAAGAATATAACTGGATGGACGAATACGGCGGAGCAAGATATGTAATGAGTTGGGAGAACTGACTTACTTCTTCTTTGCTGAAAAGAAGAAGTAAGCAAGAAGAAAAGATTTCACGGGTAGTTTTTGAAATATGTAGACCTTTGGTGTCGCACAACGAGCTTTGTGTTGCCGTCAACCGGCAAGGCGGCAACATAATACAAATAATGTAATGAAAGAAGAATGATTATGAAAGTGGCAATTTGCGGAACATGGCATGTACACGCATCTCATTATGCAAATGTAGCAAAAATGACGGACGGTATTGAAGTTATCGGTGTATATGAAGAAAATGAACAGTGGAAGTGTGATTTTGCAAAAGCATTGGATATCCCTGCATTTGATACCTTTGAAGATTTGCTGGCAAGCGATGCCGATATGGTGATTGTTTGCACATCCACAAATAAGCATCCTTATTATATATGCAAGATTGCCGAGGCGAAGAAGGATATTTTCACAGAAAAGGTTCTTGCACTTACTGTAAAAGAATGCGAAGAAGTCAAAAAGGCTGTTGAGGATAACGGCGTAAAGTTTGTTATATCCTTTGTACATAAATGTAACGGCGGCGTAAGAACCGTCAAGAAGCTTATTGCTGACGGTGCGATAGGTAAGGTGAATTATGTGCGTTTCCGCAATGCTCACGGCGGAAGCTTTGCCGACTGGCTTCCCGAACATTTTTATGTCAAGGAAACCTGCGGCGGCGGTGCGATGATAGACCTGGGTGCCCACGGTATGTATCTTATCAATGATATTCTCGGACTTCCCGAAAGATATTCTACTACATTTAATGTATATGCACCCGTGCCAAAGAATAAAGATATGGTAGAAGATCATGTTGTAACGGTCATGTCCTATAAAAACGGTGCTATTGCAATCAATGAGACAGGATTTGTTTCTCCGGCAACGCCTTGCATGTTGGAAGTTGGCGGTGAAGGCGGATTTGTCAGCTATTGTGAAGAACGCGGCGTGGAACTCAGTAATGAGAGTACAGATTATGATTTGAAAAAGGTTGAAATGCTCCCGAGTATTCCTGAACCTCTTGAACAGATGCTTTCGGGTAAAATTGCCGAAGGCTGCGGAATTGATGAAGCTATAGATCTTACGAGAATGATGGTCGGAGTATACGGGGAATAATCAAAATGACACTCAGCAGGGCGGATATCCGCTCTGCTTTTTTAATGTTGTAAAGCGGTTGTTGTTGAAACTGTACAAAAGAAAGCGAAACTGTTTGTGAGTTGTGCAACTAAACACCAAAACGCAAAAAATGTCAAAAAATGCCTTGACAAATCGAATTGTGAGTGATAGAATGGTCAAGCTGTCGCGAGGCAGTACACAATGGAATATGTCAAGGAAAAAACTTGAAAAAAGTTTAAAAAAGTACTTGACAAATGAATTTTGTTGTGTTACACTAATCAAGCTCCCCCAAAAAAACGGGTGAGCAAATACCACCGAAAAAACTTTTGAAAAACTTCAAAAAAAGTCTTGACAAAGTAAAAAAGCGGTGATATAATAACAAAGCTGTCCGCGAGAGCGGGTAGTGAATTGGACCTTGAAAATTGAACAACGAAAGACGAGATATGTTTTTTAGAAGAAACATAGTACAAAGAATTAACTCGTACAATTCCTA
>SVRI01000022.1 GCA_015064895.1 Oscillospiraceae bacterium
CCCAGTATCCCGATTCCTGCAAATATAAATTATTCGTCAATTCCATATTCCCATCGTTGTCTTGAAGCAGTTGAAATCCAAACATATCACTATAGAACTTTAATGCACGGTTACAATCTTTAACAACAATAAGCGTTCCTTTGTATTTCATATACGTTCTCCTTCTCAAATTCTGATTCATCTGTCCGTTTTTAATTCTTCAGACAATTTTCTATCCTTAAAATAGTACTCCCTATCATGCTCACCAATTTCTCTTATTACTCTGCAAGGGTTACCGACAGCCACGACATTCGCAGGTATATCCTTTGTAACAACGCTTCCTGCACCGATAACCGAGTTATCCCCTATTGTCACGCCCGGAAGAACTATTACACCTGCACCCAGCCAGCAGTTTTTACCTATATGTATCGGCATATTGAACTGATACTGCTTTTCACGAAGTTCGGGCAGTATCGGATGTCCCGGAGTTGCAAGGGTAACATTAGGGCCGAACATGGTATAGTCACCCACATAGATATGAGTATCATCAACACAGGTTAGATTGAAGTTTGCGTAAACATTCTTACCGAAGTGGCAATGCTTACCGCCCCAATTTGCATGAAATGGCGGTTCAATATAACAGCCTTCGCCTATTTCTGCGAACATTTCTTTCAGAAGCTTTGTGCGTTTTTCATATTCCGAAGGTCTTGTTGCGTTAAAATCATAGAGTTTTTCAAGACATTCAAACTGAATTTTTAAAAGTTCTTCATCACTGCAACAGTAGACCTTACCCGAATGAAGTATTTCTGTTTTTTCCATATTATTCACGCTCTTTTCAGAATCATTATAAAATCAATGAACAATTTAGATGCCACGCTTTTTGGCGATATACTCACTTCGTTCGTGTGATATATTTTCACTCTGTTCAAATGCGATATAACCTCTCTACGTTCGGTTGCGATATGATATAAATTCCTTTATCTCGTCCCGAAGGAACATATCGCATTACGAAGTAATATATCGCACCGCAAGGTATATCGCAAATTCCGTCAGGAATTTATATCGCTGATTTCAAGCTTTGCTTGAAATCATTATATCACACACCCGCAAAAAAATCAATCGAGTTGTCTTTTCTGCATTCTCTTCCAATTGTAAAATCCATACAAATCATTTGCAAGGAACATACAGAAGCACATAACCATAGGAATATACGACGTATCCGTAAAGCAAGCTATTGTCCAAAGCACAATCAGCACAACGTCATTTGCCGCATATGCAAGGGCATAATACGGGCTTCTGAAGTATGTAAGAGCCACAGCAAGAAAGCTTGTGGAAATTGAAAGGGTACTCGGGTAGATGTTAGGAGTATCAAGTGCTTTCAGGATAAAGTAGAATACCACCGTTATAACAACGGTTGCTATCCACATAAGAGCCGTTTGTCCCTTTTTCATTTTGGCGACCTTGACTTCGTGGGTATCTTTATAAGGGTTCTTTATCCACGATATGAGGGCAAAAACATCCATGGGAAGTGTCATGCCGGCATAAGTTATAAGTTCTCCGTAGTATCTGAAATGAAGCGAGATAAGTCCATAGAAGGCGGCGAAGATTATACAGAGAATCATACCGAGAACATGACCTTTTGCCACAAATATAAGTGCCGTCACACCAATAAGCGAGCATATGGTATTGGCAAGTCCTTCAAATCCAGACAGCACATAGGACAAAATTACGACGGCAACAGATGTAAGCCAAAGGCACAATTCAAACTTATTCAATAGTTTAAAAGGGTTTTGTATCTTCATATTTCCTCCGCAAAAAAAGCATCCGAATACACATCTTCAAAGACCTAACGATGCATACACGAATGCTTTTTTCAGCAATTCCCTACCCGGTGGCAGGATTCAATATTTACTTTACGGATGTGAGTATATCACATCCGGTTTGTTTTGTCAATATGATTTATTTTACGTTTTCCTTTGCAGCAGCCTGTGAGAGCTTTCTGTACTTTTCCTTTTCAAGCTTCATTTCTTCAACTGTTTTTTCTTTGAGTGAAAAACCTGTATAGTCCTTGTGCTTGGGTGGATTTTCCGTTAGTCTTACCTTTGCTCTTTCAATTTCTTCCTTATACTGGGGAAGCCATTCGGCACCGGCAACAAGCATTTCATCAATCATGCTGTCGATTTCATCGGGTGTACAAACCGCACCCGTAAGGGGATCCATAAGTGCCGCTTGTCTGAGAAGATTAATGTCCGCACTTACCGCCGCTTCAACGCTAAGTCTCTGCACCCAGATGCTCTGTGAACAGATTGCCGCACAGCCGAGAGGAAGGTCACCTATTTTAGGGACAGATATGCCGTTTCTGTCAACAAAACAAGGTACTTCAACAACGCATTCATCGGGAAGATTTGAAATGCATCCGTTATTCATTACATTGAAATGACCTCTGTAGGTTCTGCCGGTTTCAAGTCCCTCAATAATTCTGCTTCCGTGTTCAATGGATCTGTTTTCTTCTTTGTAAACATTTGCAGGAGCCTTAAGCCAGTTGGGGAAATCTGTTTCAAACCAATTTCTTCCTTCCTTACAAACTCTTAAGTACCCTGCCGTTTCTCCCTGCTCCCAGTTAGAAAAATCAATCCAAGAGCCGAGATACTCTCTGTTCTTTCTATACCACATGAGATATTCCGAAAGATGACCGTTTGATTCTGTTGAGAAGTAGCCAAAGTGCTTCATAACATCAAGTCTGACGCTTTCGTGCGGTGCTCTTTCATGCTTCTTCAAAAGCTCATACAGCTCGTCTTTTCTTTCAATGCCGTCTGTTTTTACGCTGATATACCATGTCTGATGATTAATACCGGCACAAGTAATATCAACATCCTTCTTATCTCTGCCGAGAGCCGAAGCAATGAGTGTATGTCCGTTCTGAACACCGTGGCAAAGACCGAGAGTGGGAACCTTACCGTACTTATTGCATGCCCATGTGAGCATGGCATTGGGGTTTGAATAGTTGAGCATCATACAGCCGGGAGCTGCAACTTCACGTATATCCTTACAGAAGTCGAGCATTGCCGCAATGCCTCTCTGTCCGTACATAATACCGCCAATGCAGAGAGTATCGCCTACACACTGGTCGACACCGTATTTAAGAGGTATTTCAACGTCTGTCGCAAAAGCCTCAAGCATACCGATTCTTACTGCACAAATAACATACTTTGCATCTTTGAATGCTTCACGTCTGTCCAGTGTTGACTGAATCTTAATATCAAGTCCGTTTTCGTCAATGTCTCTCTGGCAAAGCTGTGTTACCATTCTGAGATTATCGGGGTTGATATCGGTAAAGGCTACTTCAATATCACGAAGTTCCTCTACGGCAAGAATGTCAGAAAGTAGTCTTCTTGTAAAACCAATGCTTCCTGCGCCGATAAATGCAATTTTAAAGCTCATTTTTTGTCCTCCGTTCCATTTTGGGTAATTTTATTATTTACTTTTCCAAGAATATATGCTATAACAATTACATAATATCGCACATTTTGCCGATTTTCAATGATAATTTTATGATATAGGGGGTATTTTTTTGATATCAAATGTCATTAAAAAATACAGATTCGATTTTCTTTCGGGAATCAAAAATCCACCCATTAAGCTTTTGACGACGGGAATGGAAGAAATAGACAGTGCGTCTTACCACCTCGACAACAGGCACAGAGAGGAATGTTATCTTTTTCAGTATACTCTTTCGGGTTCGGGAACTGTAGTTGTCAAAGGAGAAAAGCACATTGTAAATGAGGGCTGCGGTTTCTTTTTGAAAATACCCGATGACGACGAGTATTTCTTTGACGAAAAAGAAAATCTATCCCCTTGGAGATTTATATACATCAAATTCTGCGGCGACGCATGTCTTCCCTATTACAACCTTATAAAGGACAGTGTCGGAAACATTTTTGAAATAGGCGGCAATTCAAAAAGCATTCTTGCCCTTTTCGAAATATACAGACGTGCAACCCTCGGACTTATTTCCGATTCCTTTACGGGCGAACGTCTCACCTTTGATTTTCTGTGCAAGCTGTGTTTTGACCTTCTCAATGACGAAAACCATTTTTCCGATATGGTAGTAAAAGCAAAAAGAATCATTGAAAATGAATACATGACAATTGGCGGCATTTATGACATTTCCCAAAGACTTGGGGTATCGCAAAGTCATTTGTCAAGGGTGTTTTCCGATGAGGTTAAGGTCTCACCCATAGAGTATCTGACAAAGGTAAGACTTCAGGAAGCTGTAAACCTGCTGAACGAGTCGGGCAAGTCTATTGAAAGTATAGCATTAAAGTGCGGTTTTTCCTGCGGTAATTATTTCTGCAAGGTTTTTAAGAAACATATGGGGATTTCTCCTCTTGAATACAGAACTAGAAATGCGGAGTATTAATATATAAAAAAGCACGGCAAAATGCCGTGCTTTAATGATTTATAAGGAATTTTCCTTTGTATACTTAATAATATCGTCAACCGTTGTAAATGCAAGACCTACAGATGTATCTGCACAGCCGTAGTAGATAGCAATTCTTCCCGTATCTGCATCAACAAGGCTGGCGCAGGGGAATACGACGGTATGAACATCACCCACACATTCGTAAGGCTCCCAGGGCTTAAGAAGGAACTTCTTTGTGCGGTACTTAACCTTCCAGGGTTCATCAATATCGAGTATTGCCGCACCCATGCTGTAAACAAGACCTGCACAGGTACCCATTACACCGTGGTAAATAAGAAGCCAGCCTTCGTCTGTTTCAATAGGAGCAGGACCGGGGCCTATCTTATTATTCTGCCAACCTAAGGAAGTGGGGTGCATTACATCCCTGTGATGTCCCCAGTATTCAAGGTCGGGACTTTCGCTATACCATATTGAGCCAAGTCCGCCGCCGGAACCGGGGTTTGTAGGACGGGACAGCATTGCGTACTTACCATTAATCTTTCTCGGGAAAAGAACGCCGTTTCTGTTATATACAAGAAAAGGGCTTTCAAGCTGGTAGAACTTTTCAAAGTCCTCTGTATATCCAAGTCCGATTGTATGACCGCCCGGCACTCCGTTACACCAGCAGATATAATACTTGCCGTCTTCAAACTTAATTACTCTCGGGTCATAGCCGTATTCGTAGCCGATATCCGGGTTTCTGTCTGTCCACTCTAAGTTATCGTCGGAAATTTCCCACTTGATACCATCCTTACTTTTACCTGTGCGAAGCATAGGAACCATATCATAGGAATCAATTCTGAATACCCCTCTGAAGCCGTCGCCGAAAGGAACTACCGCACTGTTGAAAACAGAATTTGCTTCAAATGCATCGTTTCTTGTGATAATGGGGTTCTTGCTGTATCTCCAAACTGTGTCGGTACAGCCTTGTGGTTTATCTTCCCAAGGAAGATTAGGGATTGACACGCCGTTTATTACCTTTGCCATAGCTGAACTCTCCTTTGCAATTATTGATTTCACAATTAATATATCATTACAAAGTTCAGTTGCTCGGACTTTTTTTGCCTTTTGCGAGACATTTTTTGCCATATAAATAAAAGAAACGGAAAAAATCCGTTTCTTTTCGCTATATTTACATTGAATGTTCTTTGATATACGAAACAAGCTCGTCGACAGTTGTAAACGCAACACCGACACAGGTATCGGCTGCACCGTAGTACATGGCAATTCTGCCCGTATCCTTATCGCAAAGTGTAGCACAAGGGAATACAACATTACCAACATCACCGACTCTTTCATAAAGAGCTTCGGGTGTCATAATCTTATCTCTCGTACGGTAGAGCACCTTTGAGGGATCGTCTCTGTCCAAGATTGCTCCGCCTACCGCATAGATAAGACCATTGCACATTTCTGTTACGCCGTGGTAAAGTAAAAGCCATCCTTCATCCGTTTCAATAGGTGTAGGACCTCCGCCCACCTTTACTCTCTGCCAGCCCTGTGTAACTCTGATAAGTGCTCTGTGCTTGCCCCAGTATTTAAGGTCAGGGCTCTCGCTGTAGCAGATGTTACCTAAAAGACAATGTCCGGGTGCACCGGGACGTGTAAGGAGTGCATAGTTGTCACCGATTTTTCTCGGGAAAAGCACACCGTTTCTGTTATAGTAAAGTGTAGGATATTCCATCATATGGAAGGATTCAAAATCGTCGGTATATGCCATACCGATAGTGTCGCCGAAATTTTCAAAGTTTGTACAGAAAACAATATAGTATCTGCCGTCGATTTCGGTGATTCTGGGGTCATATCCGTAATTCGGAACTTTTCCGCCTTCAAAAGGGATAAAGTCTATCTTTTCATCCTTAATATTCCAGTGTATACCGTCTTTACTTGTGCCGACATGAAGTGTAGGCCAAAGCTCCATTGTGTCACATCTGAAAACGCCGATATATCCGTCTTTGTATGGAATAACGGCACTGTTGAACACAGAGTTTGAGCCTTTGCAGTCTTTTCTTGTGAGAATTGGATTTTCACTGTAACGCCAAACAGGGTCTGTGCAATCCGAGGGCTTATCCTGCCAGGGCATATTGGGAAGTGAATATCCGCCAATTACCTTTGCCATATTAAACATCTCCTTGTATTTAATCTATATACAAAGAGTAACACGGTCAGGACAAAAAACCACGACGTTTTTTTACTTTTTTACCGCAATTTTTGACTCGCTCTATAATCGTTGGGTGACACGCCGCAAATTTCCTTAAACCGTCTTGAAAAATTCCGCTCACTTGTAAAGCCGCATTCGTAGCAGGTATCAATTACACGTTCACCCGACATAAGAAGCTTTTTCGCATAGTCAATACGCTTTTCGGTAAGGTAGTCAACAAAGGTTTTACCTGTCCTTTTTTTGAAAGCCCTGCTGAAGTAGGAGGGCGACAAACCAAAAAGCCTTTCTATCAAATTAAGGTCGATTTCCTTTGTGAAATTTACATTTATAAAGCCTATTGCTTCGGAAAGGCTGTCGTTGGTATGAGGCATATCCTTTGAATTGTCAAAAATATCCGGCATGAGTTCAAGAAGTATCAGTTCGACAAGGTTTTTTACTTTGACATCCTTATTATTTGCATTTTCATCCATGAAAATTTTATGTGCAATATCAAAATAGGTCTTTGTTGCCTGATTTACTCCTCTGAAGATTCTGTTTTCACATATCGGCAGGACTTTTTTGAACATCGGGCTTAAATAGGTTGTCGAAAAATGAAGTGTTATTGTTCTGAAAAGGCAGTTTTCAAAGCCGTGTCTGTCCATAGGTGTGATAAAAACAACGTCCCCTTTTGAAAGCTGTGTGCTTTCGCCGTTGATATTATGGACAGCCTCTCCGTCAAGTATAAGCTCAAGCTCATAATATTCATGCTGGTGCACTCTGTATTTTTCTCTGACAAGGTTACACGAAACAGAAAACTCATTTATATTCTCAAAGGTTTTTGTTTCATAGTATTTAGGCATGGGCATTCTTTTCATAATGTCACCTGTGCTTTCTGTAGTAAATATAAGAGTAAATAATCGGTACAATCACCATTACGGCAATGGGAATAAAGGTGGTATAAACCACGGCATCCTTGAAAAATGCACCGACAATTATTACAATAGAACCGACAGTCCATATAAAGCCTGCAAGTCTATGGGTTTTATTCCAGTTTTCTTCATCATTCAGCGTCCACGGGATTTTTATGCCTATGGTATAATTCTGCTTGCATTTGGGAAGATAGTTTCCGATAATAAGGAAAAGCACGCCCATAAACAGCGGGAATATAAATTCAACGCTTACCTCATAGCCAAAGGCTGCCACATAGGTTGCCGTCATACACAGCAGTGACAGTATAGGACAAATCCATAATACAAGCCCGAAAATCCTTGTATTGAAGTTCTTGTTTTTGGGGTCAACACTTGTTGCAATCGTGCATATTAAATGAAATCCGAGCATAATCAGCGGAATGCAAATTACGGCAAAGGGTTTACTTGACCAGCCGTCAATCACACCTTCAAAGTTCCAATGTGTAGGCAGTTTTTCGGGAAGTTTATTCCAAAGAATAAAGCCTGCAAGCATAGGTAGAATTGTAACAATCGAACTTATTATAATGGTTTTCAAATTCTTTTTAAGCATCCTTTTCATCTCCTTTCAGGGATGTTATCCATAGCATTATTTCCTCTAAAACCGAGGCATTCAGCTCATAGTATATGTATTTGCCGTCCCTCTCATCACGCACAAGGTCGGCGTCTTTTAACACCGACAAATGCCTTGATATTGCGGCATCGGAAATATCAAATTTTCCGCAGATTTCCCCTGCCGACATTTTTCCTTTCTTCAGTATCTCAAGAATTTCACGCCGCGTGGAATCCGAAAGTGCCTTCATTGTTGCCTGAAACGACATTTTGCCGCCCCTTTCATTTAACATTTAACTTAATTGTTAAATATATTTTAGCATATTACTCTTGTTTTGTCAACAGACATAATTTGTCATTATCAGGATAACATTACACTCTATCAAAAAAACGGCCACAGCAAGCTGCAGCCGGATTTGATTAATTATGCAATTATACCGTTTGTTTATCAACCGTGTTTTGCACCGCATTTACCGACGGCACTACAAAATTGAATGCGTCATGCAATATTTCAAAAGTTGTGTCACCTGCCGAGGTGATTTCACCGTCATTACAAATACGCATAATTCCGTTCGGTCTTAAAGTCAGCTTTTCACAGCTTACATTGGTAATAACCTTTTCAATGCCTTTTTTCTGCATATGCGTTCCCTTCATGTAATGGGGAAGAATACCTATAAACGTGATTCTTGAAATATTTTTGATTATGTTTACATTCATACGGCTGTTATGCACACAGGCACGGGGGTTACTCTTGATACCACCGCCGCAGTAGCATCCGTTGGCAATTGAGGTAAGAAGTAATTTTCCTTTATGTACCACTTTGCCGTCAACCTCTATCTCAAGGTCGGCACCTTTTTTCTTTATGAGGGTTGTGAAAATACCGAGATAGTAAGCAAGCGGTCCTGAGAAAAATGTCTTTTCCGTTATGCTTTCCTTGGCATCCACCACATTACAGTCAAAGCCGATATTGAACATATTGGCACAGTATCCCACTCTGGTTGTTTCATCACTGTTTTTTGCCGTGTATTTTATGGCATCACACTTTTCACTTACAGAGAGAATCTGTGCTTCAACACTGTCAAAACATCCGTCGAAATTTTTGACAAAGTCATTACCTGTACCAAAGGGCATAACTCCGATTTCAGCCTCAGCAAAGTCAATAGCGCCATTGAGGACTTCACACAAGGTTCCGTCGCCGCCGCAGGCAATAAAACGTGCCTTGCCGTGCACTGTACAATAATCTCTGACAAATCTTGTAGCATCACCCACGGCTTTTGTCTGATATATTTCTACATCAGCAGAAATATTTTCAGCTCCTTTTTTTATCCGTTGGATTAGCTTTTCGATGTTTTTCTTTTTTCCTGCCTTGGGATTTACTATGAAGACTGTTTTCATTTATGTACCTATCCTATATACTTATTGGAAACATTATATCACACATTTCGACATATTTCAAGGTGTTCTCTTGTATTTGTAAAGCGAATATGATACAATTATCAGGAAAAGAGGTGTTAAAATGGTACGGGTCGGGAAAGCCCGACAGCAGTAATTGTTATTTTGGCGGCATACCGAAAACCGCCAAAAAACGGTTTGTCAGCGGCAACTTGCCGCCCATCCCCTCTTTTTGAGTGGAGTTTTTTGGTACTTTTGCATCGGGGCAAAAGTACAGAATAAACAAAAAAAGTCAGCAAGCATAAAACTTGCCGGCTTTAATTTGTTTCCTTTATAAATCCCCCTAAAGGAATCTTTCTATTCTATTTTCATTTCCCTTACCCGTTGTCTTACCTTTAAAACATTTGACGGTGTAACCGAAAGCTCATCAACACCCATTCTTATAAACGTTTCCGTTAGTGAAGTATCCTGAGCAAGCTCGCCGCAAATGCCTATCCATGCACCGTTTTTGTGTGCATTTTTTGTTGCAAACTCTATAAGCCGAAGTATCGCTTTATGATGAGTATCACAGAATCTTCCGACCTGTCCGTTCTGCCTGTCACAGGCAAGCGTATACTGCGTCAGGTCGTTTGTTCCGATACTGAAAAAGTCTACCTTGGGTGCAAGAATATCGCTTATAATTGCCGCAGCAGGAGTTTCTATCATAATTCCGATTTCAATGTTATCTCCATAAGGAATACCATTATCATCAAGCTGTCTTTTAACCTCATCGCACATGGACAATATTTCGTCTATTTCCCAGTCATTGGTTATCATGGGAAACATTATGGCAAGGTTTCCGAATGCAGATGCTCGATACAATGCCCTGAGCTGTGTTTTGAAGATGTCAGTTTTCTCAAGGCACACCCTTATTCCACGAAAACCAAGGGCAGGGTTTTCTTCTTTTTCAAGATGAAAATAATCTGCCTGCTTATCGGCACCTATATCCAGGGTACGTATGACCACCTTTTTACCCGCCATGCTTTCAAGAACTGTTTTATATGCCTCAAACTGCTGTTGCTCTGTAGGATAATCCTCTTTTCCAAGATACAGAAATTCACTTCTGAAAAGCCCTATACCGCCGGCATCGTTCAACAGTACATCCCCGACATTTTCAACAGCCCCGATGTTTGCATAAATATTTATACGCCTGCCGTCTTTTGTCACATTATCCTTACCTTTTAGTCTTTTTAAGCGTTCTTTTTTTACAAAATCTTCATTTTGCTTTTTTTCATATTTTTCCAGAGTCTTTTTGTCGGGATTTACAATAACCCTTCCCGAATATCCGTCAACAATCATCATGTCTTTGTCTTTTACGTTCTGCATGAGCTCATCTCCGACACTGATAATTGCAGGTATATTCATACTGCCTGCAAGGATTGCAGTGTGTGAGTTGGCACTTCCCCTGCTTGTCACAAATGCCAGAACCTTTTCCTTGTCAAGAAGCACCGTTTCGCTTGGTGCCAAATCGTAGGCACAAACAATTGAATTATTCTCGGTTTCCGTTTTATCGTCGTTTTCCTCCGACATACATGAAATAAGTCTTGAAGAAATATCCCTGACATCTGCCTGTCTTGCCCTCATATATGCATCATCCATTGATGCAAACATCATGGCAAAGTTTTCTCCCGTAACAGACACGGCATATTCGGCATTCACCTTTTGTTTTTCAATAATCCCGATGACCGACTCATTATAGTCATCATCCTCTAACATCATCATATGAATGTTGAAAATTTCAGCATTGGTCTCGCCGACCTCTCTTAGTGCCTTTTCATATATCTTGGACAGCTGGTCATGTGCTTTTGATTTTGCATTTTCAAAGCGTCTCTTCTCAAGCGTAGTGTCTTCTACACCGTCTCTGCGGATTTGCTTGTGCTCACGTTCAAATACCGTGACTCTGCCCAGTGCAATGCCTCCGCTGACACCCTTGCCGTAATAAACAAACATATCCGCTTTCCTTTCTTAAAGATTCTCGGTAAAAAACTTATACAGTTTTTTTGCCGCTTCTTCTTCATCATCGCCCGATACTGTTACCGTCACGCTATCACCGCATTTCACTCCGAGGGACATGAGCATCATAAGCTTTGATGCACTGACCGATTTTTCATCTTTTGAAATTATAATTTCGCTTTTACATTCCTTTGCAAGCTTTGACAGAAATCCGGCAGGTCTTGCATGGATTCCCGCACTGTCTTTAATTGTATAAGTGAAGGATTTCATCCGTTATCTCCTTCCATCGCCGTTTATCTCTATTACTCTTTCTCCTGCCGATACATTTTCTTTGGCAACAACACTTATTGAAGCATATTCATCGCTGTTACAAATTACCATGGGTGTTGTTATATCATAGCCTTCCTTAATCAAGGCTTCCTTATCAAATGTTATAATTTTGTCGCCCTTGTGAACCGTATCACCGTCTTTAACATGAACATCGAAATGTTTTCCCGAGAGTTTCACTGTATCAATACCCACATGGATAAGAATCTGACAGCCTTCGGAAGAAATAATGTTTACGGCATGCTTTGTATCAAACACTTTTTCAACCCTGCCTTCACAAGGGGATACAACAACTCCTTCATCGGGGATTACCGCAAAACCTTCACCTAGTATTTTGGTTGAAAACGCCTCGTCTTTTACATTTTCAAGGTTTATCAACTTACCTCCGAGATGGGAACAAAGACTAAAAGACTTTACACTGTTCTTCTTTTCGCCATCCGTTTTCTTCTCATCGCTGACCGTTTTCACGTCTCCTGAATCAAGATAATCCTCAAGATTGCTCTTTACAACCGAAACCGACGGCCCGTAAATCACCTGAACACCCTTACCCTTACGGATAATGCCCGATGCCCCGCTTTGTTTTAAAAGTCCGTCATTTATACGGTTTTCGTCTTTGACGGTAATACGAAGACGTGTCGCACAGCAGTCAAGGTCGGCAATATTATCCTTGCCGCCGAGTCCCGACACTATAAGAGCGCTTGTATTATCACCATTTTTACCCTTTTCCTTCCTTTCATTGACATCGGCTCTTGTATAGAGCTTTGTTTCCTCGTCATCCGCTTCTCTACCCGGTGTTTTGAGGTTCATTTTTGTTATCATAAAGTAGAAAACAAGGTAATATATGAGTGCATATGCAAGACCCACTATAACTACCCATATCCAGTTTGTTTTGGCATTACCCTGTAAGATTCCGAAAAGGGTAAGGTCAATTAGACCTCCCGAGAAGGTCATTCCGACGCCTACATTCAGAATGTGCATAAGCATAAATGAAAGACCTGCCAAGATACAGTGAACGGCGTACATTATAGGTGCGACAAACAGGAAAGTAAACTCCAGCGGTTCTGTAATACCCGTCAGGATACTTGTAATTGCCGCCGAAAGAAGAAGACTTCCCACAATCTTTCTTTTTTCGGGACGTGCTGCTCTGTACATGGCATATGCCGCCGCAGGAAGACCGAAAATCATAAATGGGAATTTACCTGACATAAATCTTGTCGCCTCTACCGCAAACTGTTCCGTGCTCTTTGACGCAAGCTGGGCAAAGTATATATTCTGTGCACCCTGAACAAGTGTGCCGTCAATAATCATGGCTCCGCCAAGTTCTGTCTGCCAGAAGGGCATATAGAAAACATGATGAAGTCCGAAAGGAATAAGCGCCCTTTCAATGACACCGTAAATCCACGTTCCGAAATACCCTGATTCGAGAACAAGATTGCCGAGAGATGCAATCCAGCCTTGGACAATCGGCCAGACAAAGTACATAAGAACGCCTACAAGCAGGTACACCAGCGACGAAATTATGGGTACAAATCTTGTTCCGCCAAAGAAGGAAAGTACCTGCGGAAGCTTAATTTTATAAAATCTGTTATGAAGTGCCGCAACTCCAAGTCCAACAATGATACCGCCGAAAACACCCATCTGAAGTGTGGTAATGCCAAGGGCTGTGGTGGTAGAGTTGGGTGCCATACTTTCTACACCGCCGTGGGAGGCAATGAGAGTACTTATGGAAGCATTCATAATGAGGTATGCAATAGCACCTGAGAGTGCCGCAACCTCCTTTTCCCTCTTTGCCATACCTATGGCAACACCCATGGCAAACAAAAGCGGCAGATTATCAAACACAACACTTCCCGTCTTACTCATAACGTCGAGAATTGTATAAACAAGACCGCCTTCATAGATAAATCCCGTAAGCCTGTAGGTTTCAAGGGTTGTGGGATTTGTAAATGATGAGCCGATACCAAGAAGAAGTCCTGCAACGGGTAAGAGTGCTATTGGCAGCATAAATGAACGTCCGACTCTTTGCAGTACGCCGAATGCCTTATCTTTCATAATCGTTTCCTCCGATTTCTGTTGTTATACTGTAGTATTTTGAGGCAAAACAGAAATATTTATACCGCACAGCGCAATTTTTTCAAAAAGAAAAAGTCCCACAGGTGTGAGACTTTAAAATTTATTATTTCAGATTTCTTCGTCGCCGTGCTTTTCCATCCATTCGCACGCAACATCATATGCTTCATAGTCAAGGTCTGCCATTGTGTTGGTATGAAGAACAACACCCTCGGCTTCGCCAAGGAGCATCTTTTCACGATACCAGTCGAGCTGCCACTTTACAGCCTTTCCTGTCGCTTCTTTCTTTTCGCCGAAGTTCCAGAGGTAACAGCCGAACATTCTCTTCTTTGCCTCTGTCATCTTCTTGAAGATTTCGTACTTTTCAGGAATAAGCGGTACATCCTTTTCTTCCCATGTCCACATGATTATTCCGTCAAAGGGGTTTATGTACTGCTGAAGGTCATCATCGCTTTCCTTACCAAGACCAAATTCGTTTGTATAAAGCACCATCCACATATCAAGCGCTTTTTTGTCGTTGTTGTGAAGAATGTCATGTGCTTTGTAAAGATTATCAACCGTAACGCCGCCGTTTTTACCGAGTCTTACAAAGTCATCATACACAACTCTGCCGATGTTCGGAAATTCAACGGCTTCGTCAATATATGCTCTTAAAAGCTCAGGGTCTGTACCTGATCTGAAGTCCCAGGCAACCTCTTTGAGTGTCTTGAAGGATTTGTTATACTGACGTCTGTTGAGTATACAACCCATGGGCACCATAAAAACGTTTCTTACACCAAGGTAAAGGCAACCCTCCATAGGTGTCATACGGGAAATGCCTTCGTTTCCGTTAGCCTTGTTAAACACTCCCTCTTTGTGTCCCCAAAGCCAGAATCTGTCACGAAGTTTCATTTTGTTTTCTCCTTGTTGTTTTATATTTCTTCGTCGCCGTGCTCGTCCATCCATGCACATGCGACATCATATGCTTCATAATCGAGGTCTGCCATGGTGTTTGTATGCATAACAACACCTTCGATTTCGCCCTTTAAAATAAGCTCACGATAGAAGTCGAGCTGCCACTTTACAGCCTCGCCCGTCGCCTGTTTCTGCTCACCGAAGTTGTAAAGGTAGCAACCTACCATACGGCGGGTGTTGGGTGTCTGCTTTTTGAAAATTTCAAACTTTTCGGGAATAAGCGGAACGTCCTTTTCCTCCCATGTCCACATGATAACACCATCGAATTCATTCATGTAAGGCATAAATTCCGCGTCTTCCTTTTCATCAACACCGAACTGGAAGGTATAAAGCACCATCCATGAATCAAGTCTTCTGACATCGTTATTATGAAGTTTTTCGTTGATATCCGAAAGCACCGAAACGGGCATTCTCTTATATCTGGGTATTCCGTCGGGAGAAACGCTCTTGAAGTCATCCATTACAACGCAGGAGATATTGTCAAAATCCCTTGCTTCTTCGATTGCTCTATCCACGATTTCAGGTTTACTGCAGGCATCAAAGCATTCCCAGCCTACCTGATTCAATGTTTTAAAGGATTTGTTATACTGTCTTCTGTTAACCTGGAAGCCGTCATGCTCACCGTCAGGCACCATGAATACATTTCTGAGTCCGAGATATGCACAGCATTCCATAGGTGTCATACGGGAAATTCCGGTGTTTCCGTATTTATTGTTATAGCATCCTTCGGGATGTCCCCAAAGCCAGAATCTGTCACGAAGTTTCATTTTCTGCACCTCCAAAATAATTTATTTTGCCTTTTTGAAATATCTTATCGTCAGAATAACAATTACAACACCTATTATGGGGAAAGCGGCACTGACAAGCATTCCCGCCTTCATTCCTATCTGTTCGGTACTGAGATTCATGGATGCGCCGAGCTTTGCGGCAAAACCGCTTGCCGAAACATTGTCAACCACAATACCCATAAGCTGAGGTGCAAGGGATGAACCAAAGTCTCCGCCCGCCGCCATGAGTGCATATGCCGCAACACCTACACCCGGCACATTTTCTTCCATCATAATAAGAGAACCGGGCCAGAGCATTGCGGTACAAAGTCCCGTAAGTATACAGGCAACAAATGCAATGATAACATTACTGCAAAGTCCTGCCACAATATAGCACACCGCCGCACCCGACATTCCTAAAAGAATGGTTTTCATTATATTCTTACCGTACTTTGCATAGACAAGTCTTGCCGTACCGAGAAATACCGCAAACACCGCCATACCGAGAATATCACCGAGGGTTTTATCAATGCTGAGTGCACTTTCCATATAACCCGAAATCCAGTTTGTCATAACATTTTCGGCACAAGCACCGAAAAAGATACAGCCGACGCAGAGTGCAAGACCAAGGCTCTTCTTTTTTGCCTTTTCCGTCTTGGGAACACCCTCGTTTTCGGTATTCATTTCGGGTATGGGTGAAATGGCAAAAAGCACCGAGGAAATTATGGGCAAAAGTGCAAGGAAAAGAGTAAGATACATCCAGTTTTCATTGCCGATTATCTTAAGTGCAAGGGTACTTATAACTATAAGAGAAAAAATCCCCACAGCATAAAGAGAGTGAAGAAGGCTCATATCCTTCTGGGGGTTATCCGACGGCATTGCGGCAATTATCGGGCTGAGAAGCACCTCGGAAAGTCCTGCCGAAACGGAAAACATAACCGTTCCCATTACAAGACCGAGATATGCGTAGTTCGGAAAGAAGGTTGGCACCAGCGCATATATCAGAAGACCGAGGGATGTTATGAGGGGCATAACTCTTACAGTCTTTTTTACGTTGAAATATCTTGAAAAGAACGAAAAAATCAGGTCTATTGTCAACTGCGTACAGAAATTTACAAGTACAAGGGTGCCGAGAAGTGTCCAGGAAATGCCGTATATCTTATTGAAGGTAACAAAAAGAAGCGGCGGCAGACAGAACACCGAGGACATTGTAAAATATGATGAATAGCAGGCAAGCTTTGTTCTTTTAAAGTTCGGCATATTACTTTCCTCCGAAGGGTATATTCAAATCTAGGACAGTATAGCACAACGAAGCGACATTTTCAAGTGTTTTCGACATTTTACATCAAAAAGAACTGTCCTTTCGGACAGCTCTTTTCACTTATAATCACTTTTTGTAGGACATCTTTATGTATACGTCGCCGATTTCAAGTTCCATTCCGAGTATATCACACAAAATGTCAGCCTGAATATTGGGAACACCGTCATAATATTCAAGCGGTCTTGCCATTTTTACTTCTTCACCGTTAATTATGCAGATGTCGCTTCCGATTGTAAATTCGGCATTCTTTACACTGTAAACCTTCAATGTTTCAAGAGCTTCATTCCACTCGTAATAAAGCTGAGGCAGCTTTTTGAGGTCGCTCTTTGTATCAAATGAAATGTATGTTATGCCGTCAGCAACGACAGGATTGTGCTTGAGGTCCACAATTCTTTCGTTGATATAGAGTATCTTGTGAGGCGGTGCGGCATAAAACTCGATTGATTCAAGTTCAAAATCCCCTTCTCTCCATACAGGGTCGAATCTGAAGCCGTGAAGAGTCTCGTGCCACGGGAATTTATGGAAGCTGGCAGGCTCTATTACAAGGGGTGCTACCTTTTCGGGAACAGAAAGTCGGGCTGTCTGCGTAGGATACCATTTACCGGGTTCAAACATATAGGAATGCTGAACACAGCAGGTAGCATTGACGGGTTTATATGTGCGGCAATGTGCCACAATCTTGCCTATCTTTTCGGTGGATATGGGCAAAAATTCATCGTCATGGAGAATCATATGCGGGTCGGCCTTGTACGGGTCGGTGGCATCCGAATGACCAAATAACCTGCCGTCACGTATTTCATAGCTTGCGATATTATGGAACTCCCATTTTTCCAAATCTTTTTGCGTCTTAAATTCATATTTTTTAATTATGGGATATTCATTTGTATCGGGCGGAAGATTGTCATGGGGTGCAAGAAGGATTCTGTCCTGAGGATGAAGAATGCAGATTCTGTCAAGCTGATCCTGATTAGGCACCACATCTGCATGGGGTACATCCTCCATAAACACTTCTCTCAGTGCATCAAGATATCCGAAGCCGTGAACGCCTGCAGGACACATGTATGTTCCCTCTCCGTATTCGTTCCAGGTGGAGAGCATTACCAGCTTTGATTTCCAGGAATCCTTTTCGTAGGTGGAAAGAATCTCGTCTCTCGACCATTCAAGAAGCGTTACCATATCACGCGGTTCAAGTACAGGGGTACGGATTCCTGTCCAGCCTGTGTGGTTAAAGCCCATTGAAACGGTGGGTACTGTATGGGTTGAGCCTTCTCTTATATTACCGAGAACTCTGCCCTTTGTAAACTCAACATCATAGCCCTCAATACCCCAGTTGTATGCGTGAACGGCATCAATGCCGCACGCCTTATACACGGGATTGTTGTCGCCGCAGCACATGATAATTAGGTCTTTGTAGCCGAGCTTTTTGACTTCGTTTCTCAAATAGTCAAAGCACTTTTTCGCTTGTTCCGGACCGCCCACGTCAGATGCAAGTCTGTCGGGTGCATAGATTGACATAATCGCACAGCCGTCTATCTGCATATATCTCGGATCGGAAAAGAAATAGTCGATAAAGTATGGGAAAATATAGTCCCTTACATCTTCAAAGCAGGTGGGATGAACGCATGCAGAGGCTTCCCACAAAAGTGCCATTTTCACCTTGTCGCCGTACTTTGCAAGCATATGACCGTCATGAATTTCGGATGAGAGGTTTGTTTTGAGCATTGGTCTCTGAGCTTCGCTTGAATACCAGCAGTAAAGTTGGAAATCAAGGCCGTGCTCTGCCATCCATTTAAGTTCCCAGTCGGCAGTTTCGGTTACACCCTCGTCGTAGTATCCGAGAAGCGGCTTGTTTTCGGGAAAAGGTGTGATACAGTCCCAGCCGTAGTGGGTGCCCTCACGCCAGAGTGAGCAGATGTTCATGCCCACATAATAGTCGCCCTTTTTCTTGGGGATAACAGGTTCGGGCACATAATCTGCGGGATAAGGAGGTATCACAAACGCCTTGATGTCTGCAAACTGAAGTTCAAGTGCACTCTTGCAGTCAAAACAGAGCTTTATGCCGTCGATAAAGTCGGCATCATTGTCAAAGTTTACACTTGTTACAACCTTACCGTTAAGACGGATAAGGGCGGTTTTTGTATTCGTGTCGGCTTCAATGCGAAGTGTCTGCCACACATTTTTGGAGTGTGAACGGAGTGCACCGTCTTTTGTATATATTTCGGTAAAGTCATCGGACACCGTAATAACCTCTGTGTCATGGTTAAGAAGGCTTACCGAAAGGGTTGAGCCTTTCTTTGGAAGAAGATACTTTATTTCAAAACCGACATTTCCGACTGCCCTTTCAAAGGCACGTGTGATGTTTGTAACAGAACCGCTGCCTGCCTTTACATAGTAGCAGGAATATTTGGAATGGGGGCTGTATTTTCTTCTTCCGGTTACAACCTTGCCAAGCTTTTCTATTACATATTCTTCGGGAAGATTGCCGTCGTATTTCGGTATAATGGCATCGCAGAAAAGATAGTTCTTGTAAAGCTCCATTTCTGCATGAATAACCGCTTCGCCGACGGCACCTGCCTCGTAACCGAATTCAAGTCTTGATACGGTCTTTGCCTTTCCCGTGAAGGGTTCTTCCGAAATGAATTTGCCGTCAAGATGAACCTTTACCTTGCCGTTGTCAATGTCTATAATAAACTTCAAGTAATAAGGCTTTCCGTGAAGTTTGAAGAGTGCTTTTGCACCTGCATACATCATGCCGCACTTCTGTCTTAGAACAAAAGCTTCCTTTTCATCGCCCTTGTCACCGAAAAAGCCGACATAAAAACCGTCACCCGACTTTATTTCGTAGCAGCATTCAAAAGTGATAATACCCGATGTTTCTTCCGTGATGTTTCTTCTTCTGAATGAAGGAAACTCATTACCTATGCTTTTTACGTCTTTAAATTCCGCGTATCCCGGATAGGGACCTCCGGCACCTCTGTGGTCTGTGTCCCAACCCGATTCTTCGTGGTGAGCTGACCAGTGGATTTCTTCATCAATAAGGTGGTATGCAAAAGGATTGTTTTTTCTTGCCATGCTATATCACTCCTCTCAAGAATAATATACCATGAACCCGATGGACCGTCAAGATAAAAGTACCAAAAGTGTCTAATCTAAATAGGCTGAGGTTAAATTACGGCATAAATATGCCGCATTTGACAATAAAAAGGTCAAATGCGGCGTTGTCGTCAAAAAATATGAGTTTGACCGCTTGCGTTTATGGCGGTCAAACGGTATTTCACTCGGGCTTCCGATATCTGCCTAAATCCCAAAGTGAAGTCCCGTTTTATTTTCTCTTTGCTTACTTTCTCTTTTTATCAAAGAGAAAGTAAGTTAGTCGAGGGCAAATTCAAGACCGTGGTCTTCCTTTTTGTACATAGCCCACTTGCCGCCCGTAAAGTCGGGGATTGCAACGGGCATGCCACCGTGTGCAATCGACTCTTCCGAAAGGCAGGTTATGCTCATCCAGGCCGCCGCATCGTATACGTCAATCGGGAAAGGCTTTTTCTTTTCGAGTGCTTCAAAGAAGGCAGAAAGAACCATGTAGTCCATACCGTCGTGACCTGAAGTTGCAGCAGCTTCTCCGTACTTCTGCCAAACGGGATGGCGGTACTTTTCTTCATATTCTTTTCCGTTATCCCAATATTTCTGCCAACTGAAGTGTGCCTTTACCATGTCGGCATTGCCGTCAACGTAAACAGAATTATTATCCTCCATATACATACCCTTTGTACCCTTTACGGTAAAGCCTCGGGAGTAGGCTCTGGGAAGTGTTGTGTCAAGTGTAAGAGTAATTGTCGAGCCGTCGGCACAGGTAATGATTGTGTTTACAATGTCACCCTGCTTGACTTCACGGGAGTTTGCCTTTACATATTCATTATAAACATCTTGGTTAAAATCATAATTTCTGCCATAATAGCTTACGGATGTTTCTCCCTTATCAAGCTTGTCGCGAAGAACCTTTTCATGAGCATCCGCACACTCCTTAAGACCTCTTGCCTTTGATGCAACCGACACAAGGCTTACCATACGGTTACCTCTGTTGATGTCAAGCACCTTTGCAATTGGACCAAGCTCATGTGTGGGATAGTTTTCGCCGTTTCTAGAGTAATAGTTTCTGTTTCTGTAATGCTTTGTTATGGGACCGGCTGCAACCTCCATACGAAGGTCATGGCAATAACCGCCGTCGCAGTGAACAATCTCGCCGAAAAGACCGTCTCTTACCATATTGAGAACTGCAAGCTCGGTTTTACCGTAGCAGCAGTTTTCGAGAAGCATACAGCCAATGCCTGTTTCTTCGCTGGTATGAACAAGTCTGTAGCAGTCGTCGATGGAGTATGCTCCTGCAACCTCCATGCCCACAAGCTTGCCTGCCTTCATTGCATCAATTGCAAGGGGAATATGAGCTTCCCATGCCGCCATAATCATAACGGCATCAATATCCATTTTCATAACATCATCGCTGTTTGTTGTACCGACAGGTGCTTTTCCCGTCTTTTCTTTGACCATGTCAATGCCATGCTGTACTCTATCCTCATAAACGTCACAGATAGCAGCAATTTCAACTCTGTCTTTGAAACAATCAAGAATGTTTCCAAGCACGTATGTACCTCTGTTACCCATACCTATGTAACCGATTTTAAGCATAATATCACTCCTTAATGCCATTATAAAAGTGTTTTTTTAATATGTCAATACAGTTTAAGACAAATTATATATAAAATCGGACAAACAAACTTTATCTTCTGAATTTACTGATTCGTGATAAGTCTACAAATCCGGATTGTGTCGTCATGTTTTGCATTTATTCCAGAAACACATATGTCAACAGCAACAATAAACCTCCCCCATATTTCAGGAGGAGGCAAAAGCTTTTATTAAAATCTTATGCAAGTGTCTGACAGTACAGTTCTCCGCATGCAAAATCTCCGTCAACCTCTGAAGGGTCAAAGGGAAAGCTGTCATGATTTTCAATTCCACCGTCCGACCAGGTCATGAAATACACCCATGTGTCGCCCGGTGCATGTTCAATTTCAACACCTGCAAGGAACTGGGGTTTGCCATTCTCAAGCATACGGAATGCAAGAGAATTAAGTGCGTTTGCTTTTCCGCCCCATTGCGAAACAGCATCATCAAACTGTGAAAGCAATCCCTCTCTTGTAATGTTTGCATCAGCAAGAGCCTCTTCAAGTGTATACTGTTTTCCCGTCTGTTTGTCATACACCCATGATGTAACGTCGCCATAAGTGCCGTAAGTAGGATAAACAATATGTGTAACTACTGCATTAAGGTACCTGTCAGTAGCGGTAGGCCATGCCAGAAAATCACAAGATTCTTCATCGCTGTAATAATAGTTGTATAGGTAATACTCATAAAGCTCATTGATTTCGCCGTTTATGGTATTTACTTCTTCATTATTTTCATCGGCTATGAGCTGTATAAGTTCTATTTTACTTGGCAATGCATTACTTTCATACACCTCTTCATAAAGGACATACGGAACGTCAATCGAAGCATCATAGTCATACTCGGGCAGTTCTTCGAAGCCGTAGTCCGGCATTACATCCGAAAAACATTCAAAGGTATCTACTCCGTCAATATATGTTATGTTATCTCTTTTTTCAACTGTTATTCTGTAAAGTGTTCCGTCATCAGAAAGTGCATCAATATAGGTTTCACAGTCGGTATACTTAAGAGTAAGTTCCGTTCCTTCGGGCAAAGTTGTCTCCTTGCCGTTCTCGGGTGTTGTCACGGTAATATCTCTCAGAGTAACCTTTTTATAATTATCCTCATTGACATTATAAACAGTTTCGTCGGACTTAGGAATTGCGTTTTCCTCATTTGCGGAATACCGTCTGTATGCAGTATTTTTTGAATCAATAAGCCAGAAATAGTTTTCAAGATTCATGCTCTTTGGATTATTTACAATTTCTCTGTAATATCCGCCATAATCGATGTTTTCATAATCCCAAAGCTTTTTGAAGCCAACATCAATTTGTCCGACTTTTTCCACTTTACCGCTCTTTAATTCATAAATACACAGATAATTGCTTCCGTCATATTTTCCGATTTCGGCATACACATAGTATTTACCTTCAATACATACAACCAGAGACGTTAAATCCATTCCGCCCATATCGGACTCTACATATTCATTTCCGTTTATGCTGATACAAAGTTCTCCCACCGGATATTCCTCATCATCAGTATACGCACCGACAGAAACCGTGTCACGCCGACCGTCTGTTTTATCCATGTCGAAGGTGTGGGGAACGTGCCATGGAATTTCTATCGCATATGATGACGGAGCTTTCATAAATTCCTCACGGAAAAGTTCGGGGTTTTCGTCAAACCAGACATCAACCGCAATTATTCCTGCCGCAAAGGAGGCAACTTCATAAGGATTAAAATAAACGGTAAGTTTATTATAATCAATTGTCCAGTTATAGCTGTACTCGTTATATGTTTCGTAAAAGCTCTCTCTGTTTTCTTCAAAGATTTCTTCGGGGTTGGATTCAATAAGTCTGTCATAGACAAGCTTATCAAGAGCATCCTTGTCGGTTATAACATCTGTAAGCTCAGCTTCTTTTCCCGTTTCGGGGAAATAGTTATAGCCCGTATTTGTATAATAACCGTGAGCACCGCCGGTATAATTTGAAAAATCACTCAGAATACTGACAATATACTTATCTGCTCTTTGCACATAGTATTCAATATTACTGAAATAATACCAGACCATTCCATCTGAAGGGTATTCCTGTTGCAAACGGTCATATTCTTCTTTAGCTTCTAGAGCAAGGTCATCATTTTCCCTGTTCTTTACTTCAAAGCTCTCTGACAAAAGAGGATATTTTTCGGCATCCTCGTCGGAAAGTCTGATGTTCTGCCAGTTCACTTCAATAGTGGGGCCGTTGTCTCCCCACTCCTGAATCATACGCTGACACTTTGAAAGAGTGATAAACCCAAATTCATTGCTTTTGTCTTCTTTATCCTGAGTATCGTTTTCCTTAGGAGTATCGTTCTTTTCATCAACAGCCTTCGGCGTATCGTCCTTGGGTGCATCTGTTTTTTCTACCTTTGTACAGCCGAAAAGTGCCAAAACAATAAGCATTACTGCAAGAAGCAAGCTAAGTTTTTTCATATTATCATTCCTTTATCACTTTTTAAACGTATGCCGATTTTTATTTTTTATACAATATCGCCGTTATCAAAAGGGTCGCCGCATTCGGGACAGAACTTGGGAGGATTTGCGCCCTTTTCGGGTTCCCAGCCACACTTATCGCACTTGTACTGCACTGCTCCCGCAGGCTTCTTGGCTCCGCATTCCTGACAGAACTTACCTTTGTTTACTGCACCGCAGGTACATGTCCAGCCTTCATTTGCGGGTCTGGGTGAGCCGCATTCCGGACAGAACTTTCCCGTTGCCACGGTGCCGCAAGAACACTTCCAGCCCATTGCCGCGCTTGCATCCTTTGCAGCCTGAGGATTGGGAACGGACGCTTGCTGCTGTCCCATAGCAAAGAGATTTCCTGCGTTATTTCCGCCGGCATTCATTGCCATGCCCATACCCATAAAGCCTGTCATTGCACCGTTTTCATTTGCTGCCGCTGTTCTCATAGCATCAGCCTGTGCACCGACAAGACGGGAGCCTGCCATCATGGGATTTGTGGTCATTGCGTTTTCTTCCCACTCTGTAATCTTCTTTCTCTGATCTTCGGGAATAGAGAGAGAATTAATTGTGAGTTTTACAAGCTCGATACCGCGTGTTTCCGTCCAGTCGGGCTTTAACACTTCTGTAAGAGCGTTTCTGATTTCAACCGTATGTCCGGGAAGCTCGTAGTATTCAATCTTCTGTGCCGCAACAGATGCGAGTGCAGGCTGGAGTGCATCGAGAAGCGAGCTTCTCAAAATGTCTTCCCACTCTGTCTTTTCATATCTGTCGGAAACATTACCAGCAATGTTTGTGTAGAAAAGAAGGGGATTTGTGAGCTTATATGTATATTCACCGTTGCAACGGATATCAACGCTGAGCTTGAGATTCATTTCTTCGTTGATTACCACTTTGAAAGGAATGGGAGTAGCTGTACCGTACTTGTTGCCCATAATTTCCTTGGTGTTGAAGTAGTAAACTCTCTGATCCTTACCTGTATCTCCGCCAAATGTGAAACGCTTACCGATTGTCTTGAAGGTTTCCTTTATACTGTCGCCAAGGTTACCTGCAAAAATTGAGGGTTCTGTAGAGGTATCGTATGTAAATTCACCGGGTTCGGCACAGAATTCTACAACCTTTCCCTGTTCAACAATCATCATTGCCTGGCCGTCTGCAACTGCAATGAGTGAGCCATTGGAAATAATATTGTCCTCGCCCTTTGTATTTGATGAACGGCCCGATGTTCTCTTCTGACCCTTCACCATGAGTAAATCGTTGTCTATTGCATCGCAGTAGAAAAACTCCTTCCACTGATCTGCGAGTGTGCCGCCGAGCGCGCCAAGTCCTGCTTTAATAAGTCCCATGATAGAACTCCTTTCATTATGTTTTTATTTTTCATTATCGGATTATTGCGGCATAAGCATTTATAAACCACGCAAATATGCAACATTTTTATCAGAATCGTCCGCCGCTATGAGTTCTTCCCGAAGAAGACGTATGTCTTCCAGAGCTATTATTATTGGCTCTCCTTGTTCGGGTAACAATGCTGTAGAGGAAAAAGTCATTGGCGTTCTTGATGTCAAGACTTCCTGATTTAACATAGTCCGATGCTCTTGTCTGAATATGTACACTTTTCATCTTTGACTTCATGGAGCCTGTTACAATAAGTGCCGCAACAAGACCAACAGCTATACTTATGACTATATTGAATATTAAGTCTCTCTGTTTTTTTGAGGAAATCATTTGGTCACTAAGTTTTGCACAGGCAACAAATGCGTCATAGTATTCTTCTTCGTCAAAATAATTGCCTGCAGCATCTGTAAACATGTCAAGGTCATCCTCGAAAATACCCATAGCCTTGCCTGTAAGCGAAATATATCTGTCGCCCGTCTCTGTTTCAACAAGCACCAGCATTCCGTTTTCCGCATAGCCGTTATAATCATAATAGTCATCTGCAAATGACGAAATTTCATCATCAAGCTCCGATTCGGTGAGAAAAACAATATCCATTTTATTGTTTTTACTCATTTCCTCGAGCATTTCATTCAATTCACGTTGCTGATTTTTTGTCAGCACACCCGCATTATCAATCATATATTCTTTTGCGGCAAAAACAGGTAATGCGGAAACAACAATAAGGCACAAGACAACTAAAGTCATCAAAAATCTTTTTTTCATGTCCGCACCTCCTTACAGCAGTCCGAAAAGCAGCTGCAATCCAAACGCCGCAGCTCCCGATATTACTGCCACCAGTGAAAACCACTTCCAGAATGCACCCTTATCAACAGGAAGATTACCCACCATTTTGCCTGTTTGTCCATTCATGGCAAAGGTATACTTTTCACCATTCCACTCGGTATTAAGAATCCACACCGGCAAAAGGGCATATCTTGCATTACCGTTTCTGAGATTGATACTTGAAGAGGCAGGGATAACCGTTGCATAGCCTTGTACGGTTGAGGCAAAGGCATCCTCTGTGCTCTTTTTAATTCTTTGGTTTGCTTTTTCAATACTCGAATCCGCATCTACATCATATTTATCGGCAACAAATCCGGCAAGATATGCAGTCTGAAAATCCACCGCCTGCGACAGGTCAAAGGGTTCTACCGACTCCATCAGATCGTCTGCCATTTTGGTTGAACCGTCAACGGGTACGCCTGCAAAGCCAATCGTACCTCTGCGGCTTACGCTGTAGTAGCTTGTTCGGGTATAATTATAGTTGGAATCACTCCAGCAATGTACCCGTGTTGCTTTATATCTGATATTGGCATCCGCATCGGCATCAAACAGCCAGAACGGAACGTATACACCCTTGATTTCATCAATATGATTTTCGTCTTTGAACACCTTGGGAAGAAGCTTCTTACCCTTGTAGTGATTTAAAAGTGCTTCTTTTGCTGCCTTTTTATCAAATCTGAAGGGTACTACAAGGTCGGGTTTCAACTCACCCATAAACTGACCCATCATAACAACGGGATTTCCGCAGTAGGGACATTGGGATGCCGCCAGGGTTTCATCGCCTACAATTTCACCGCCGCAGGAGTCACACAGATAAATACGAAGGCCGTCAGTTTCGCCCTCCTGCCATTCACCTCCTGCGTTTGTTTCCCACCTCATATCGCTTTCGCCGTCATTGCGGAGTTCATCGTCATATGCGGCAAGCGTTTCCATTTCAAACTCATTACCGCAATAGGGACATGCCATCTTCTGTGCGTCTGTGTCAAAGCTTATGGCACCGTCGCAACAGGGACATTTATATTCCTGCAAAGTAGCCATTATACCACCTCTTATTCAAGCCAATGTATATACCAGTCTTAAACCCAAGTTTATTCGTAATATTCGGTATTATCAACAAATTCAGTTGTTGCACCGACAAGACCGAGCAGAAGGGCATCGCCTTCTTCATGCTCGAGAATGAGATAAGTACCATCTTCACGGTAATCCATATCCCACTTGAAAGTGCTTATCATTTCAAAAGGAACCGCATCTTCATCAGGTGAGCCGCCGAACAAATCGAGAACAATCATATCTGTATCGGCATCAACGCTCCATGTACCCTCAAACTGCTGAATAATCTCGCCGTTTCCGATACCGTATACATACTCTGCACTTTCATCGGGGTTGAGATTAAGATACATCGACATAAGCTCGCCTTCAGCATCATATTCCTCTGCAAACCAGCTTCCGCAGAATATAGAGTCGGCACCGTTAGCTATGCCAAAGTATTCAAGCACTTCTTCATAAGGTGAAAAATCATAGATTTCTTCCTCGGTTACAAGAGTGCCGTCCATTCCCGAAAGGCACGGACTGTAATCAAGGGAATCGGTGCTTATTATAACATTAGGTACAATTTCGCTGATATTGCAAAGCAAAAGCATGGGTTTTCCGTCTGCCGCTTCACCGAGAAGTTCTCCTTTTTCAAGTTCAAAGGTTTCATTATTCCACAAGGCATCATACACTCTGACTGTTTCGTCTTTGCTTGCAGGCACTACAAGATAAAGCTCATTACTTTCATTTTCCACAAATTCGTCAGAGCTTATTTCTTCAACAAAGGGATATGATTCAACAAAGCCCAGTTCACCAACATATTCCTTTATTTCTTCTAATGTTCCGTCATTATATCCGAGATATGCAACACCAAGCTTTGCACCGTTATCGGAAATCTCCTGTCTCAATGCCGAAAGAAACTCGTTTTCCTGCACGGAAATTTGGTTTTGCTCATCAGCATCCTTTTTTTCTTCACCTTTGTCATCGGAAATACTTTCTTCATTGTGATTGTTTTCATTAACATTATCTTCTTCGACATCGGCTACGTTTGTTTTTCCGCACGAAGCAAAAAGTGTTACCGCCAAACACAAGATAAGAACCGTCAAAAATGCTCGTTTCATAATTCTCCTCCACCTTTATATATATTTTCATTGACAATATTTTAGTTGTCATTATGATACTTTTTTGAGTCGGGCAAGAATTTCTCATTCCCCTTACAATTCTATTATACACCTATTGTGGAAGTTGTCAACATTCGTGACCAAAAAAACCTCCCCTGCTTTTTCAGCAAGGGAGGCCGTTTTTAATTATTCAAACAAGTCGTCGCCGGGAAGACCAATTATTTTTTCATAATCAAGAATAATACCGTAAAGTGCTTCCTTAGCCTCGGCGTCTGTTTCAGTTTCAAGAAGTGCTTTTGCCGTGTCATAAACATTGCCCGTAACAGCTTCGCCGTAAAGGATGAACTGTTTGCCGTCAACCGTAATCTTTGTATATGTCTTACATGTAAGGTCTGTATTATACTTTGATACAGGAATGTTTCTTACAACGCATGTAAACACATCAACTTCATCATTGCTTCTGTCAAATACAATATCGGTGCCGTTTTCCTTGTTATATGCAACACCCTGTACATGCTTGGAGAAGTCAAGGGTAAGTTCGGTATTACCGAGATTTTCGGCAACAGCAACTATAAAGCCGATTTCATCTATTACAAATTCGGTTACTTCAGACTTTGCAGAAGTGAGTGCCGCGTATCTGAAACGTATACCCATAGGTTCTTTTGTTCTTATGGACTTCTTACCGTCGGTTGTCATATAGGAGTCAAGATCGAGCTTTGCATATGTCATGGCATCCGCATCTACATAGTAGTAAGAAGAAGCAACGATTTCAGAAGTTTCCGAGCTTGTCTTTTCCACAATTTCAACAATCATATCGGAAGAAGGCATAACTGTGAAAATGTTTGCCGAGTTTTCGGTAATCTTTGTCTGAATACCGTTTATTTCAGCATATCTGACATTTGTGTCAGACTGTCTCTGACCGATGTTGATATCAAGTCCGCCTGTTACTGCACCGTCTGCACCGATGGTGTATGTCTCGGTTGCATTTGTGAGAGACATTTCATTTCCGTCGGGTGTTATGAGTGTTGCAGAAATACCTGCGGGAACGGTAACTGTCCATGTGTATGTGTCGGAGCCTTCGTTATAAACCCAACCCGATTCGATAAGACCGTGACGGCTTTCGTGTGTTACCTTAAAGTCACCTATTTCCTTCATAAATGAGGGCTTGATTGTAATTTCATCAAAGCCGGGCTTATCAATCTTGATACCGCCGAGGGATTCAAATAAGAATCTTGAGAAGGAGCCGAATGCGTAGTGGTTTGCAGAACCGAAGGAATGAGGCTGCATACCGTCCCAACGCTCGGTCATTGTGGTAGCACCTGTTGAGAGCATATAGAGAAGCGAAGGATAGGTTTCATTTGTGAGTATCTTATATGCATCTTCTGCATAACCGTAGTCGCAGAGGATGATATAGAGAAATTCTGCCGATGTAAAGCCGCTGTTCTGGTGGTAATCTGCCGCCACAACATAGTCGTGAAGTGTTGCTGCAAGGCCTTCCATTTCACTTTCATCGGCAATACCGAATGCCATAGGAATTACAACACCGCCCTGGCAACGCTGGTTATAGTCGTGCTCAGAGGGAATGTAATACTTTGCATTGAACTTTGCTCTTGCTTCTTCAAACTTCTGAGAAAATTCTTGTGCATCCGCTGTCTTACCGAGAATTGCAGCCGTTTCAGCCGCATCTCTGTACATTCTGCAGAAGAACGCCGCAGCATAGAAATCAGCAGAAACACTTACTGTTGACATATGGTCATTATAAGGTGAATAACCGTAGGGGTTTGTACCTGTGGGAAGTCCGTCGGAAGCAACGTGGCTTTCACGCTCTTCGATTAAATCGAGAAGAACGGGGTACTTTGCTTCAAGAACGTCTGTGTTCTCATAGTACTTATAGAGTGAAAGCGGAACTATATATTCTTCGTCTATCCAGCCGTAAACGCCGTCCTGCATTTTACGTCCGTTTTCGGTCCATGCCGCAAGGAACTGATTATTATTCATATACCAGTTTGCTGTGTTTACATAAACCTGAATATCACCGTTCCAGAAGTTCTTTTCTCTTGTAGGACAGTCCTGAGGACCGCCGATGATGTTGGAGCGGTAGCTGCGTGTTACAGCATCCCAGAGACGCATGATATCTTCGTTGGATGTTTCAACGGTACCTACAATATCATTATCTGTATAGGTATCCATCTTTCTTACTGTATCAAGAGTATATTCTCCGCTGTAGCCTGATACATAGATGTATCTGAAGCCTGTATATGTAAATTCAGGCTCGAAGATTTCGACGTCTGTACCCTTACAGATATAAACGTCGATGTTCTTTGCAGAGTAAGGAGCACGGCCTGATGCGAGAGACTCGTATGTAAAGTAAACGTCGCCGTAGATTTCCGTGCAGGCTTCGTTTTGGTAGACATCTTCTGCGTATCTTACGATTACAACCTCGCCTGCCTTAGTGTTCTTTAAAACAAGCTTTGCACGGCCTGCCGAGTTTGTACCGAAGTCATAGCAGATGGAAGAATCACTGAGGGTTGACATCTCTACTGCTCTTGTTTCGTGTGCCTTGGAAGCAGGATACTTCTGAGGTTCGAGCGCAGGAACAGAGGATGTATTCTTTACGGCTGTTGACCAACCGGAGGTATTTGCACCGACTTCGTTCCAGCCGTCAATTTCAAGTCTTGCATCGTATCTTTCACCGAATTGGATATCGTTTTCGTAAAGAGGAGATGCTGTTACCTTCCATGTATTGTCTGTCTTAACTGTCTTTGTTGTACCGTCTGTATACTCGATTTCAAGCTGCATCATGAGAAGAGGCTTATTCCAGTACATATTGGAAACGCTTTCACTGTTATACCAGCCGTTACCTGTCTGTGCCGCAATTGTGTTAGTGCCGTTCTGAATATAGCCTGTTACGTCAAATGCCTGATATTCGCTCACGTCAAGCATAGCACCCGAGATAAACTTGGCATTGTCTACCCTCTCGCCGTTGATGTAAGGAATATAAAGACCCTTGGAAGCAGAATAAAGTGTTGCTTTCTTTACAGTCTTAGAGGAGTCGAAATCGGTTCTGTAGTACATTGAACGGCGGATTTCTCTCGGATGAAGTCCCGCGTCATTATACATCAAAGGAAGATGTACTGCAGAAGCAAGACTGCCGATACTGTCTACCGTCATCCAGTTTTCGGGTTCTCTGTTTTCATAATGTCCGCAGAGAATGTAAAAACGCCACTTACCGTCGGAGGATGACTTGAATGTGTCGCTTGTGCCGTCGGTATATGTAACCTTAATTGAAGCTCTCATTGCATTTGAGAATTCAAGAGGAGAATCTGTAAGGAAGAAACGTACGCCCAGCTTATTTGCGCCTGTTTGGGTGCTTTCGGTAATATCAACGCACTTTGATACATACCAGCCGTCTTCGTTATAAGAGGGATAATATGCACCGTTTACATAGATATCAAAGCTGTTATCGGAGTGGATTTCAAGCTCTGCCTTTTCTACCTCTTTCTTCGCTGTGAAGTCGTATCTCATATACTGTCTTGTATTGTAGTTACCCCACAGCCAGATACCCATATCAAGGGTGGAATCGGGTTTATCTGTAAGCGTAGTAAGATAAGAGTCACTTACAGTAATGAAGTCTGCTGTGATTTCGGTTTCTCCGCCGAGAATCATAAGGTCTTCATTCTTCTTAAGTGTATATGTGAGTTTTGCTTCACTGCCGTTAAATCTTGCATTTATTGCAGAAAGCTCTGTATCTGTAATATATTCGTAAGGTGAGAAGTCAGAGTCAATTACACCTGCCTTTGCAAGTGCCATTGCCTTATCGTAGAAGGAATCTCCTTCAAGGACATTAGGAAGATACTCAACCTCGTTAATTTCGGAAAGTCCCGAAACGTCAAGGTCTTCTATTGCTTCATAACCTAAATGTCCGTTTTCCATATCAAGCTCGGAAAGAGACTTAACTACAGGATAAAGAGTATACTTTCCTGCCTTTGCAACCATTGTATAATCGTCTGAACCCTCAGTTTCTGTCCAGCCGAGGAACTTGAAGCCTGCAGGAACAGCATTGGGTGCAGGAAGGTGTGAACCGGGCTTAAAGCTTCTGTGTGTTACGTCAAGAGAAAGGTCCATATCGTCGAGTACAAAAGTAACATCTGCATATTCTTCAAACCAGATTTCAAAGTCATCCATGACAAGTGTCTTGCCGTTACCCATGTTGAGGAATACGTCAAAGTAATTCATTGAATATACGTAGTCAAGAGTATATTCATCGGAAGCAAGACCGCTGGCGTCAAATTCTTCCCTTGTTACAACACGGAATGCATTGTTGGGATAGAAGTTCTGCTGTGCCGCCTTATATCCGTCTTCTTCTGTGTACCATACGCCGTAGTGTGACGGGAATTCTGTCCAGTATGATGAAGAAGGTTCAACTGTCTTTGTATCGGCATTTGTCACATCATTCATATAGAAGCGGAATCTTTCGCTGACCGAATTATCACCGCGGTTGCTCTTGAAGTTAAAGCGGTAGTAGCCGGGCTTTGAAAGAACATTTCCGTTAAAGCGGAGTCTGTAGATGGGATAGTCGGTCTTACCTGTCATTGAAAGGCTCTTGCCAACACCTGAAACAGGGTCTGTAACAAGTGTAAAGAGGGGTGCTGAGCCGTCGCCGTCCTGTGTATAAACATAAGAAGTATCGCCAAGTGCTGCGCCGGCATCGGCATAATCACTTACATAGTCCTCATCATATTCATAGTCTTTGATTGAGTCAGCATCATCAAAGTTCTGTCTGTAGATAAGAGTGCCGTAGGGACCCTTGATTTTGCTGTCAAATGCTGTTGCCATACCGTCACCTAAATAGTAGTTTTCATCAAGTTCATATACTGCGTAGAGAACAACGTCTTCGTTATTGAGTGCCACCGCATCAAGCGCTTCTGTTGCCGTGGGAGAAGCCGACCAGCCTACAAACTTGTAGCCTTCTTTTACGGGCACTTCTACGTTAGGTACAACGCTGTCTCTGTAATCTCCGTTTTCATCAAGGGGAGAAATATATTCTGTCTTATACTCCTCACCGTCAACAAAATATGTAAAGCTGTATGCAGGAGCCAGAACAAAGTCATCAAAGCAAAGCTTTCCTGAGCCTGCAACTGCGTAGATAATGAACGAGGGGTCAGAAAGGTTTGCACCGTTTGTTGTGTCTGCAAGATAGTGTGCCGACTGCCATTCGGTTGTGGGAGAATAGGTCTGTGTGCCTTCCCATACGCCGTTACCGATTATCTGCACGAAATCGTCGCTGTTATCGGCTTCTTCCTTATACTTAAAGGCAATTGCAACGGGTCTGCCGTAGCCTGTAAGGTTATAGTAGCTGCGGTTCATGTAAACATACCATGCACCGTTGCCCCCAGTACTGAGAACACCGTCAGAAACAGTCTGGCTTGCACCGTCAAAATTAACATAGCCTATATTTCCGTCTTCAAAGTCGAAGGTTGTGTTGTCGTCTGTGAGTACGTTCATACCGGGAAGTGTGCCTTCGAAGTTCCATACTGCGTAAAGGTTTACATCCTTGCAGCCGAGGGTGATTTCGTCTACCACCTCACCGCCGTCGGTAAGTGACCA
>SVRI01000023.1 GCA_015064895.1 Oscillospiraceae bacterium
CATGATGGTTTTTGATGCGATTGGTGTCGAGTCATCTCTCCTTTTGAGCGGAGAATTTTTGGTTCTTTTGTTTCGGGACAAAAGAACGAATAATAGATGTTGTTTATGCGACACCTACAGTCTGCTTATTGCAAGTATTCCCCGTGTATTTGCTGTCGGGCTTCCCCGACTTGTTTCGGGACAAAAGAAAGGCGTACCGCAGTACGCCTTCTGTCAAATATATTTCCGGCAAATCTTCTCATAAGACCGCTTTTTTATTGGAAAAACTGTTTAATTCTTCAAACTGTGAATCGGCGCAGGGATTCTTCCGCCTCTGTTCACAAAGTCTGCACTTGAGAACTTGTTTACGGGCATAATCGGAGCATATCCGAGAAGACCGCCGAATTCAACCATGTCACCCACATCCTTGCCGTAAGCAGGAATAAGACGTGCGGCGGTTGTCTTGTTGTTGATCATGCCGATTGCCGCTTCGTCTGCAATAATTGCCGAGATGGTTTCTTCGGGAGTATCGCCGGGTATTGCAATCATGTCAAGACCCACAGAGCATACACAGGTCATGGCTTCAAGCTTTTCTATGCTGAGTGCACCTAAGTTTACCGCATCAATCATGCCCTGGTCCTCTGAAACGGGGATAAATGCACCCGAAAGACCGCCGACGTGGCTTGATGCCATAGCACCGCCTTTTTTGACTGCATCGTTGAGCATGGCAAGGGCTGCGGTTGTACCGTGAGTACCGACTCTTTCAAGACCCATAGCCTCGAGTATCTGTGCAACTGAGTCGCCGATTGCAGGGGTGGGGGCAAGGGAAAGGTCAACAATTCCGAAGGGGACTCCAAGTCTCTTTGAGGCCTCACAGGCAACAAGCTGACCCATGCGGGTAACCTTGAAGGCTGTTTTCTTAATTATGTCAGCAAGCTCGGAAAGATTGCAATCTCCTGCCTTTTCAATTGCCGCTCTTACAACACCGGGGCCCGATACGCCGACGTTTATTTCAACTTCCGGTTCACCGACACCGTGGAAAGCACCGGCCATAAATGGGTTGTCCTCGGGTACGTTTGCAAATACGACAAATTTTGCACAGCCTATGGAATAGTTGTCACGGGTAAGATATGCAAGCTTCTTTACAATGTGTCCGCAGATTTTGACTGCATCCATGTCAATGCCTGTTCTTGTGGAGCCTACATTTACCGATGAGCAAACACGCTCGGTCTGGGCGAGTGCCTCGGGGATGGATGTAAGAAATGCAATGTCCTTATTTGTCATGCCTTTCTGAACTAAAGCAGAGAATCCGCCGAGGAAGTTGACACCTACAGTCTTTGCGGCTCTGTCAAGTGTTTTTGCCGCCAATATGTAGTCTTCCTTGGTTTTGAGACCGCCGACAAGGGAAATGGGAGTTATTGAGATACGCTTGTGGATAATGGGAATACCGTATTCCTTTTCTATGTCTTCACCTGTAGAAACAAGGTCCTTTGCATAGGTGGTTATTTTGTTGTATATGTTTTCGCAGGTTTCCTCGGGGGTTCCTGCGGCACAGTCGAGAAGGGAAATGCCCATGGTGATGGTACGGACATCAAGATGCTCTTCTTCAATCATGTTTATGGTTTCTAAAATATCTTTTGTGTTAATCATTTACGTAACACCTCTTTAAATTCTGTGCATGGAGTTGAAAATATCCTCGTGCATAGCCTGAATTTTAAGGTTTTCCTTTTCACCCAGCTCTTTGAGTGCATCGGAAAGAGCGAGGAACTTCTTTTCCTTTTCGTCCATTTCTATAAGCATAATCATGGCAAAGTATTCGCCTACCAGGCTCTGTGAAATGTCGAGTACGTTTGCATCATATTCAAACATCTTGGATGTTACCTTGGCGATAATGCCCTTGGCGTCTTTGGCTGTTACAGTAACTACTGCTTTCATGTTTATCTCTGTCCTTTCAGAATAATATGATTAATTATACATCATATTAAAAACCATTTCAAGTGATTTTGATATTATTTTAACATTTAAAATGATTTTTGTATAATTGTAGTTTAAATTAAGGTAGTAAAGTAGAATAAATTGTAAAGATAGGAGATAAATATGTCAAGAATTAACTCCGATGAAGCGGTAACACGCCCGGGATACTGTGAGTACCTTACAGACGGTTTTGTAGGAAGGAAGCTTTGGATATTAAGAATTGCGGTTGTTGTGCTTTGTATTGCTGCAACGCTCGGCTTTTCATCATTTCTTGTATTTGTACCGCAGATTGCATTTATCTGGCTTTTGCTGGTTGCTGTTATTGTGGTCATGACCTTTAGATATACAACACGGGAATTTGAGTACTGCATTTCTACCGGTGAAATGAGTATTGATACCGTTTACGGTAAAAAAATCAGAAAAAACACCGTTTCATTTAAGTTTTCAAGTGTTGACTCCATTTTTCCCGTCGAAAGCATAAAGGATGAAAAAATAATGGGACTCGGTGCAGGAAAGGTAATATATGCCTGCCCCAAAAAGAGTGATTTTCTGTATTGTATATACGTCAAATATGATGGCTCGGACTTGGCGGTTGTAGTTGATTCCTGTACAAAACTTGTTGATTGCTTTAAATTCTATAAAAGAGCAGCCTTTACCGAAAGGAAGTAATTTTTGTGAAAATAGACTTTCATACCCATGCTTTTCCCGATAAAATTGCCGATAGGGCAATAGCCTCACTTTCCGAAAAGGGCGGTATTTCACCCTATGCCGACGGGAAAGTAAATAAACTTTTGCAAATCATGGATGAAGACGGCGTTGATATTTCGGTTGTCCTCAATATTGCCACAAAACCCGAGCAGGAAACGAATGTCAATAACTTTGCCATATCCCTTCTTGAAAACCCGAGACTTGTACCCTTTGGCTCTGTGTATCCCGTAAGTGAAACGTCACTTTCGGAAGTGGAAAGACTTTATAAGGCGGGTATTAAGGGCATAAAATTCCATCCCGAATATCAGTGGTTTGACGTAATGGATGAAAGAGTGTTTCCGACATATGAAAAGTGCGGAGAACTCGGTATGATTGTCACCTTCCACGCAGGCGGAGATGTTGGATTTAAAGCACCTTTCCATTCAGACCCCGAAAGACTGAACAGACTTTGCGAGCTTTTTCCGAAAACCACATTTGTTTTTGCTCATATGGGCGGTTATGATATGTGGGATGAGGGTGCAGATATATATAAACATCACGAAAATATGTATCTTGACACCTCCATTATCAATACCGTTTCGATTATCAATAACGACTCCGCAAAAAGACTTATTGATAACGTAGGCATCGACCATATCCTTTTCGGAAGCGATATGCCCTGGGCAAGGGCAAGCCATTCAAAGGCAAAACTCGAAGTTCTCGGACTTTCGGAGGATGAACTCGAAAAAATCTATTATAAAAACGCAAAAAAACTTTTGAATATATAAAGAAAACCGCAGGATAAAACCTGCGGTTCTTTTGTGCTGTTTTTAAAGTGTTGTCACATAAATGTTCATGTTTTTGTACTCAAACTTGTATCCGAATACATCGCACATAATATCAAAGGGCACCATGGGAAGTCCGTTGTAGAAGTAGGGTACAACATCAAGCGAAACAACCTCGCCGTTGATTTTAGCCTTTCTTGTGCCGATTTCAAATTCTATCGACTTGCCCCTTGCAAAGATTGAAAGCAGCTTCTTCTGTGCATTGTACTTGTAGAAGGCATTAAGGCTCAAAAGTATGCATCTTTCGGGGAATATGGGAACCATGTAGTGACCGTTCTTAATAACAAAATCGTTGTCAAGAACCATGTCCTTGCCGTCAATGAAAAGATGTCCTTCAAGCTCGTCTGTGCTTTCGTGGTAAAGACCGCAGCGTATAAGCTCGCTTGTTACACCCGATGATGTAGACGGGTCAATTCTGATGCCTGTGAGCTTGCCTGAATATGTTTTTGAAGGCGAGTCATAGGGACGGATTCTTCTTGTTCCTGCCTTTAAAGGAACACAGTATTCATGTTTTCCGCCGAAAATTGAAATTACCGTTTTGTTGGCAGGACCCCATTTCGGACTGTCGGTTGTGGTGTAGTAAACTACAAGAACGTCAGATGCCGAGGAATCAATTGTAAACTTGATAACATTTGCTTCGTCGCAGGATATGTCAAGCTTTCCGTGGTATTCAAATTTGGGGTCGGAATCGTTGGAAGTGCCCTTGATTGTTGTGCCGTCGGTTTTGATTTCGTCCATCTGGTCCATTGTCCAGTTGCCGAGAGCAGGATTCATGTCAAGCACCTTGCTCTTTTCGGGGATTGTGCTGATGTTCTTTGCTCTTTCTTCTGTGTCTGCACAACGGATCATTCTTCTTTCCTGAGGATAGAGCGTGGAAAGACGCTTTAACTGGTTTGCGCTTGGCTTTATGTTGTGATTGATGCCGTCATCGTGACCTTCCGTAAATACATTTTTCACCGCCTCAATGTGCCCGAAGCCGTACTGCGCATGAGGACAGAGATATGTACCTTCGCCGTATTCGTTCCAGTTGGAAAGCATTATGAACTTGTGCATCCATTCGGGCTGGTTTTTAAGCGCGGGAAGTGAATCATCCTTGTAGAACTGTAAAAGTCTCTGAAATTCCGAAGGCTCAATAACTGCTGAACGCTCTGTGTCCCAGGGAAGTCTGTTAAAGCCGGAGGACGCTGTGGGAATAAATGGAAGAATGTGTTCCTGCGATTTTTTTACCGCCTGCTGATTTATCTGATAGTCACATCTGTAACCCTGACGGCCCCAGTTATAAACATAGCAGGCATCTACACCCATAGCCTTTGTGCGTTCGTTTATATCTACGTTTGTAAAAATAATCAGATCTTCGTAGCCGACCTTCTTGACTTCTTCTCTGAGATAATCAAGACAGTCCTTGACTGCAGCATCGCTGCCGAATTTGTTGGAAATGCCTGTAAGTGAATAAATACAGATAACAGCCTTGTTGCCTATTCTTGCGTAACGCTTGTCTGTAAAGAAGTTTTCAATCCAGAAGGGAACAATGTACTTTTTGAAGGATTCGGGACTTTCGGGAGTAGCCGCCGCTTCAAAGATAAGACCAAACTGCATCATGTCGGAGTATTTTGCATTCATAAATCCGTCAACAAGAGCTTCCGAAAGGCGTGTCTTCTTGATTGGTCCGTCTCTGAATTCACCGAGATACCAGCAGTAATACTGTTGTGTAATTCCGTTTTCAACCATGAACTTGATTTCCCAGTCAGCCACTTCCGGAATACCTTCGTCGTAGTATCCAATAACGGGCTTGATTTCGGGGAAAGCCGTAATGCAGTCCCAACCGATGTGATTGCCCGTTCTCCAGAGTGAGCACATGTTCATGCCGACTGTGTATTCGCCGTATCCCTTGGGAGGAATTGGACGGGGACAGTAGTCTTCATATTCAAATACATGTTCAAGCTTTATGTTGTCAACGCGAAGCTCAGCACCGCCCTTTGATGTGTAGCGGATTCCGTCAATGCTCTTTGCTTCAAAACTGAATTCATAAGGCTCTTTGTTGTTTATTGAGAATCTGCCGATGCCGTTTTTTGTGTCAATGTCAAAACGGAGTCTGTACCACATTTCGTCAAGGAAATAGCGAAGCTTTTTGCCGTTAAGATAAATGTCGCCACCCTTTGTGGTAATGCCGAAAAGTGAATTTTTGCCGTGCATGATTTCAAGATTTGTTTCGCCGCCGTTTACGAAGTTGAAGTGATATGTTTCAAGAATCATGTGACCCTTCTGTGCATCAAACTTCTTGTAAGCGACAGCATCCTTGCTTTCGGATAAAAGAACAAGCTCGTCCTTACCGTTTACCTTAACATCACCTTCAGCCTTCCACATGAAAGGTATGGAACCCATGGGATAGTGCTTGAAGGAATCGTGAAGAGGAAAGTTTGCATACAGGTCAACAGCACCCGACATTTCAACACCAACCTTGTGATTGCCGAGGGTACCCACCTTAAGATACTTGAATGACTTTGTAAGCATGGGAAGTGTTGCACACCACATGGAGTCGATGTAGTATGTGATAGTTTCTTCGTCAAAGTCGAGAATGATGTTGAACCAATGCTTTCCGAGGGTGTTTTCGGGATTTAAAAGGGGTACATATTCGTTAGCACCGCCAAGTGCCTTGAAATATCCGTCCTCGGTGATAATTCTCATGCAGTCGTTGTCGTTTTCATCGTAGAGTGACATGACAAATCCGTCAAAACCTTCAGAGAAAACTACGCTGTTTTCAAGGGTAAATACACCTTCTTTGGCAACCTGCATTTCGCGGATATAGGCTGTCGGAAATCTGCCTGAAATATTGGAAAGAGGATAAGGACCTCTGTCGATTTCAAGTTTTCTTGCACCTCTGCCGTCGTAATCCCAACCTGAACTCATGCCATCATGCCAGCTTTCGCCCATGTGAGGCTGATTTATGAGATAATAGGCTTGTCTTATTTCCATAGTCTTTAGTCCTTTCTATAAAAATAGCCGCAAAGTCACACCCTTTGCGGCAAAAATCACATCGTTGCCGGAAGCAAATATCTTAAGTTTTTACTCAAAATAACCTCCGAATTTCTTGCATTTAATTATACACCCAAAAATGACATTTTGCAATAGAAAAAGTGATTAAAATAATCCCTTTTTTGTTTCAATGCCAATAACTTCAAAACCCGCTTCCTTGATGGCGGAAATGATAGCAGCATCTTCAACATCGCCCGAAAGCTTTGCTGTGCAAGTCTTTTTATCAAGATTTACCTTTGCACTCTTGACACCGTCTATTGAAGAAATTGCCTTTTCAACACTTGAAGCACAGTGCATGCAGTGCATACCGTCAATGGAAACTATCTTCTTAATCATAAATATCATCCTTTCATTTTTGTGTCTGCCTTATTTTAACACAAACAGACATAAAAGTAAATAACAAAAATAAAAAAGGGGAAAAATTTTCCCCTAAACTCTCTCAACTATCTGAATGTTTTCTGCGGCATATCCCGTTTCGGATTTTACAATGTCGGTAATTTTTGCCACTTCACTTGTCATAAGCCCGTCGGATTTTACAATGACATTTATTTTGTCACCGCTTATTATCGCAACGCAGTCTTCAAAGCCTTTTGCCTTTATCATTTCCTCAACAATTGTCTCAATTTCAATTTCTGTTGCTATCTGCATAATTTCCGACAACGCCTTGTCTCGGGTTTCGGGCATTTCTTCCGCACTGTCAACTACCACCTGAAGCGTCTGAAGTGCTTCGTCACGGGACTTTTCCTTGTTTATTACAGCACTTGCAAAATAGGTGTTCTCTGACATTTCATAGTCGTCCGATACACCCTCAATGTTGTCAACAAGCTTTGCTTCACCCAGTATCTTTTTGCCGCTTTCGGAAAAATCGGCATTGTATAGATAGTCGGATACCGGCGTTTCCTTGCCAAGACCGAACATGTCGGAGTATACTGCCGCCGATACTACTGCCGCAAGGGTTAGGGCGATAATGGGTTTCTTGTGTTTTTTGATGGCTGAAAAAATCTTTTTCATTGCTGTGTGACTCCTCCGATTATGTAAATTTGATTTTCATCAATTGCAAGAGCCGTAGCTACTGCTCTTTTTATAATATTAAAGTCGCTTTGATGATTAAGTCCCTTGCAGACTATCATGACACCCTTGACCTTTGGCAGGGGTGTTTCTTTTTGTGTGGTTGAGACTTGTTTTGAAGCGTCAAAAAAGTCTGTGCCTTGGTTTGTGTTATCCGAAATAACGCTTTCAAAGGTAATAAGAACATCGGCACTTACACCCTCTGCCGCCTTTTCTATGAGGGATGATATTTTGTTCTCAAGCTCTCTGCTGTAGTCGGTTTGACCCTCATCTTTTAATTTGTTCTCTTTAGCCGATGAAAGAGAAGAAATGCCTATGCATAGTACCCCTGCCAATGCCGCAATGATAATTATTGACATTTTTGATGCTTTTGCTTTTCCCATTAAAACTTTAAGTGTCATTTTCAAGCTCCGTAACCGTTATTTGTGTATCTTCGTCAGCAAATTCTTTAAGCATAGAAAGTATGGTTGTGCTTTTATCAGCATCTTTTTCTTTTATTGTTACATTTATGCCGGCTATTCTTATCACTCCGTCTTTTTCACTTAATTCTATGCTTGTATTGTGTACTTGTATGCCTGTTTCGGCAATAATTTTGTCACATAGCTTTTCTTCAATATCGTCTTCTACGGTATCAAGAAATGAATTGTTACTCTGTGAGTATATTTCCTCACCTTTTTGCATACCCGAAAATACATCATTTCTTGCTTTACCTATAATAGAAAACAAAGGATATATGACGCAGATGAAAATGCATAGAGACGTTACAAGCTTTAAGGCATTTGAAAGCCCCTTGTTGCCGTTTGAGGAAGATGCCTCGCAGATGAAAGAAAATATGCCGATAAGTGCAAGATTTGTTATGTATAACGTAAAATCCTTTGTCATTTTTTCTCCTACATTGTAATATTTGACCTTATGAATATTGCAAGCACCGCCATTAGGGTAACGCCGCAGCCAATACACAGTGCAATCAGTATGTTTATGATTCCGCCAAGACCGTCAAGAAGGCTTGCAGCATCATTCTGACAGGTACTTTTTGCATAAAAGGATAAAAGGCTGTAGGTAAGCTTTGTTGCAAGACATAGTGTCAGCGGCGGTAACATGGCATATACGATTAAAAGTATTCCCGATATACCGGTAATGCTTTTTATTAGTGAGACACTTGTTATTACGCTTGTCATACTTTCGCTGACCATACCGCCGGCGATGGGGATAAACTTTGAAGCACCGTATCTGAGACCTTTGATGACAAGATTGTCCGCACCCGTGTTAAGGTGGGATTTTAACGCAAGAACTCCCGTGAAAAGCGTAAAACCGAGACCTGTTACCCATAGGCATACCGATTTTATAAGAGATATTGCAGAGGAAAGATTTGTCTTTTTGCAAAGGGTGTTGACACATGTAAGCGTACTTGCACTTTTGATTAGAGGCAGTACAAGTCCTGTGCTTATTGTCTGAATTGCAGAAACGGTAAAGGGAAGTGCCGCAGCTGACATTGCAGCCGTTATGGTGCTGCCGCCTGCCGAATACAGGGCAATCATTGTCGGAATAAGCGAAACCATAATGCCGCACATGGCTTCGGAATGTTCGGCCGCTTTGCCAATGCACATAAGCAGCGGAGAAGACACGGCAATAATCATGATGCACGAGGATATAAAATCAAAAAGAGACTCGTTTTCTGAAAAACTGTCCTTGAGTGACGAAAAAACAACACCTGCCGTAAGTACGCAGAAGGATAGGGCAAAGCTTTGCGAAAGGCTCGAAAAACCGCTTGCAATGCCCGACAGAAGCATGTCCCATATTTTTTTTGAATCAAGGTTTTCAGAAAGTTCTTTTGCCTTGTCCATCAGTTCTTTTATGCTGTCGGCATGTACTTTTGTGCTGAGAACAAACGAAATAAACGGTAAAACGAGTGCTTTACTCCATGAATTTCTGCGCATATCCGAATACCTCTTTAATTAAGGGAAGGGCATAGGCAATAAGCGTACATTTTCCCGCAAGAGTTATCTTTGAGGCAATGGAGGCTTCACCCGAGTCCTTGCATATTTCAGCTCCTACAGTACACAGCATACATATTCCTGCACTTTTAAACATTATGCCGTACAAAGCCTTGTGACTTGTGTTTCCGGAAAGGTTATTTATAAAGTCGAATACGGGAATAAGAATACCGAGTGAAAAAAGTGTAATTGATATGTTGACAAGACAAGAAGCAAACAGAGCATAATCGGCAGAGACCTTCTTTAAAAGTATAATTATCATAAGACAGCAAATGACAATGCTGATAAGCTTTATTACGTCCATTTTCTATAACCCGAAGGTGCTTGTGACAAGGGAAATCAGCTTTTCGATTTCTCCCATAAGCACTATAAGAACAAGAATTATGCCTGCAAGTGTACAGAAAATGCTTTGCTCGTCTCTGCCTGCCTTTGAAAGTATCATGTTAGTAACCGTTACAAGAAATCCTATTCCCGCAATTTTCAATATTAATCCAACGTCCATTGTGTTTACCTCATTTATATGAATATTACCGCAGTCATAAGGGCGGCGATAAGTCCCAGCTTTTTGTATAACAGAATTTTTGTTTCGTCTTCTTTCAAAAGCTTCTTTGCCATGTCCTCAAACATGTTACAAAAGTAGCCGCACAGCTCTGTTTCCTTTTCTCTGTAGCGTGATTTTCCGAGACTTTTCAGAAATTCGTCTGCTTTTGCCTGTTCAGACTCCGAAAGAAGAAAAAGGGTGTTTTTGACAAGATCTCTTGTATATCCGTTTCTCAAACCCATGGTAAAACCGTATTTGTCAAGAAGCGGTGAGGAATATGAGCAGTATATTCTTTCCAGACTTGTGCCGCCGTATCTGATACTGCTTTCAACATGCTTTATAAAGTCGGAAAACTCATCTCTCATTTTGCACCTTTGACGTATTAAGTGGGACTTATACGTGCCGTATGCCGAAACCGAACAGGACAGAAGCAAGATGCCTATAATTTTAATCATTGTAAATGTATGTTTCACCGAGAACGCTTGTGTTTTTGCGGTACAGACGGTGAATACACCAAAAAACACCCTTGTCAAACATTGCTTTGATGTAGTCTTTCTTCAGTACATCCTCAAAGCTGTCGGCATGAAGGGAGGCAATAAAAATGATGCCTGAATTTTTTAGTCTCGTTATTTTTTCGGCTTCCTCGGGTGAGGCAATTTCATCGCATATTATTATTTCGGGGGATAAAACCCTTGAAGCTATTTCGATTCCTTTAAGCTTGTCAATGCCCGAAAGAAAGTCGATGCAGTTGCTTGTGAAAAGCTTTTCGTCGTATATTTCATGCCTTTCGTCAATTACAGTAACCCTTCTTATGTCAAGCTCATCATATTCGCTGCTCTTTGTTGAAAGATTATAGGCAAGATCGCGTAAAAGCGTTGTTTTGCCGATTCCCGGCTTTGATATTACAAGAATACCTTTGCCGTCGGGAAAACCGTGGGAGCAGACGGTTTTCATAATTTCCTTGCTGCAGCCCTTGATATGCTTCGGTATTCTTATGTTTAGGCTTGAGATTTTGCCAACACTCTTGAGAACTCCGTTTTTGAAAACAGCCTCACCGCCGATACCTACTCTTACCTTATCGCTTGTTATAAAAAAATCGCAGAGAGTATCTTCATGTGAATATACAGAGCCCTTACAGAAACGGTATATAAAATCCTCAATTTCCGCCGATGTTACGGTAAGGGCCGAGCCTATGTTTGTAGTGATACCGCTGCTTGACAGAACATAGTTTCTGCCGCCTATGGTTATAAAGGTGGCTCCCATTGTGTGAAGACGTATTTCACTTATGCTGTCAAGGGCGTTTTTGTCAAGCCTTGAAAGTGCTTGTGAATGGCTTGCGGGAAGATACTGCCTTATTTTTGTTATGATTGACGATTCACTTGTTATTGTCATTTGTTTTTCCTCCTGAAATTTTAATTACATTGATTCTTCAAAATTATACAGCTCAACTATCCTTTCCCATGTCGAAACATCTATAACTCCCGTTGGATTGAGTCTTGCGGCACGCTGAAAGGCAAGTACTGCGTTTTCGGTATCACCGCCGAATATACCGTCTTCGGTGACTTTTGGTATTGACTGATACCTTGAGCTTATAACATTTAAATATGTCTGCATAAGCTTTACGTTTTCACCCATGTCGCCGCGTCTTAAATCTCTGCCGGGGAAGCCTTGGTTGGGAAGTGAGGGGGTGATGGAGTTTATTATGTTAAGATAAACCTTGTAAAGTGCATTCCACACGGAAGGGGTAACCGTTTCACCGCTTGCAAGTCCGAAGGTTGAAGCAAACTGCCTTACCGCATCAGCAGTACCGCTGCCGAAAATGCCGTCTTTTGAAACAGCCGGAACTGAGGGATAAAAAACACTTATGTAGTCAATGAGCGACTGCAAAAGAAGAACATAGTTCCCCGTATCGCCGCGGCTTATGGTGACGTCGGGAATTTCTGCCGAGAAGATATCAGAAACGCCTTCGCCTATTGTCTCTGCAAGCTTTGCGACGGATGAATAGACATAGGAAATTCTGTACCATGTGCTTTTGCCGACAATTCCGTCAACGGCAAGGTCGAATATCTCCTGAAATGTCCTTACGGCACTGTCTGTTGATGAGCCGAAGTTTCCGTCGATTGTGGGAATGAGAGGAATTGCGGGATAGTTTTCACGTATTCTCATGAGCTGTTGCTGAATTGTCAAAACCCCTTGCCCCGAATCGCCGAGCTTTAAGGGTGTACCCGGGTATGAGCTTTCGGCATCACGGATATCGTCTGTTGATGTGAGATTTACGTCATCGCCGTAATAGTATCTTAGTATCGAGAGGGCATTGTTGCCGTTCTCGGCAAGTGAAACACTGCCCCATTGGGAAAGACCTTCACAAGTGGTACGTCTTCCGTCGCAGAAGGTGGTAAATAAAGGATTTATGTAGCCTTCACGTGTGACATATGTGTTGAACATATCATCGACTATGCGGGATATGTTTTCAAAGATGTTTCTGCCTTGAACATAACTCTGGTCGTATGAGGTTGTGCTTGTTATGTCGAAATCATACCCCTGGCTTCTGTACCACTCGGTGAAAAAGCGGTTGAGAGTCAGAGAAATAATAGCGGCAATGTTGGCTCTTAAAGCTTCTTCGGGCCAGGTCGGGTAGATTTCTGATGACGCTACATTTTTAATATATTCGGTAAATGGAACGGTTACGTTTCTCGCATTTGATGACGGTGTTCCCAGATGTACGGTTATACTTTCGGGTATATATATATCCTGAGAAATGAGAGGCTCTGCCTGAGATGACGTGGGCCCCTGCATGTTGTGGGAGGTGTTTGATAAAAGCTGATTTGGCGGTATGTCGTATTCGACGGTTCCCGAGCTTGTTCCGTCAAAGCCCTCCGAAACGGGTATAAGAGCAATCGGAAGTATACTCTGGGTTTCGGGAAAAATCTGAACCTTCTTAATTCTTTCGGGGTAAAATCCGTCTGCCTGAATATAAACGTCGGCAAGAGCATATGGCATTTGCGTGTTGCCGATATTATTGCTCACGCTCTTTTCAGGTGTTTCAAATCTTAAAAAACCCGTATTTCCGGAAGAATCGGTTTTTAAATAGTAATTATAGTAGGTATCCGAAACTTCGCTTGACTGTGAGCTCTGTGGTAAATGGGAAATAATGTATACATTTGCCCCTTCAATGGGAATGCCGTTGTTTGCTATGCGTGTTTCAATGCTTAAATAACCCTGAGACATTTGTCCACCTCTTTTTTTGTTTTGTAAAGTATATTAAAAAACACTCATTTTTATGAATATTCAAAAAATATTTCGTACTCCACAAAGCGACCTTTTTTTTCGAAGTGTCGGTATATAATTAAGAACGGATGGCGGTGATGATGGGTGAGAGTTGTATATGCAGACACGGTTTTTGTGATGAATTTTTGCTTTGATTGGCTTCTGTTGTTTCTGACTTGCCGTTTTATAAGAAAAAGAGTAAAGCACTTACGTCTTATTGTCTCATCTGCGGTTGGTGCTTCTTTCGGTCTTGTTTGCTGTGTTTTGATAAGTGAAAGACTGATAAGTGTGATACTTGCCGTTTTGTTTCTTCCTGTTTTGTGTATATGTGCATTCGGCAGGGATACAATTACAAGGATGATAAGAATTTGTCTTATAATGCTTGGCTTTTCTTTTATGCTTTGCGGTACTTCGACTGTTATAATGATGATTGTCGGAAAGGACACCGATGTATTATATCTTATATTTGCCTGCAGTCTGATGTTTGTTTTTTGTTTTACGGTAATGGATATATTTCATAAGGGAACTGTATTAAAAGACGTTAATGTAACAATAGAAAACAAAGGCAGAACATGTCATTACATATTGCTGTGTGACAGCGGAAATCAGCTGGTTGACCCCATTTCCGGATTTCCTATGATTATGCTTGGCAAGAGCAAGAAAAATGAACTTCTTGAAGAAAATGACAAGACAAGAAAAGTAGTGTATAAAACGGCATCGGGAGTGGGTTTTACAGAGGCATTTACACCCGAATGTGTATATGTTAAAAACGAAAAAAAGGACGCATCTGTGTGCTTTGTGGATGATGATAACCTTTCGGATGCGTGTGCTGACGGTATAATACCGACATATCTTTTGTAACATTGGAGGAAATGAAGTGAATGTGATAAAAAGAATTATAGAAAGAATCAAAAAAGGCACTTTATTATCAAAATTCACCTGCAACGAGGTGTATTATATCGGCGGAAGCGAAACATTGCCGGCACCCCTGAGTGTTGATGAAGAAAATGAATATATAGAAATGCTTTGTAATGAAAAGACGTGCGATGAGGCAAAGTCTAAGCTTATTGAACACAACCTGAGACTGGTTGTATTTATAGCCAAGAGGTTTGAAAATACAAAAATCGGAATTGAGGATCTTGTTTCTATAGGAACGGTCGGGCTTATGAAGGCAATAGGCACCTTCCGAGCCGACAGGAATATAAAGCTGGCAACATATGCTTCAAGATGTATTGAAAATGAGATACTCATGTATATAAGAAAAAACACCCATAACAGAAATGACATATCCCTTGAAGAACCCTTGAATGTGGACTGGGACGGCAATGAGCTGCTGCTGTCGGATGTACTCGGGACAGAGGAGGATACTGTACTGTGGAATATTGAAAGGGAAGAGGAAAAGGCGATAATTCATGAAGCTGTCTCGGGACTTGATGAAAGGGACAGGCAGATTATAGAAATGAGGTTTGGTCTTTTAAGCGGAAATGATGAAAAGACACAGAAAGAGGTTGCCGATGAGCTAGGCATATCCCAATCCTACATATCAAGACTTGAAAAAAAGATAATATCAAAGCTGAGAGATAAGATTTGCAGGTTTTACTATTAGTATTTGCTGTCGAAAGAGGGTGATAAATTTTTGACAAAAACTTTCTTTAAAGGTATTGACAAAACACTTTGTGCGTGATATAATACTTAAGCACCCGAGAAAAGGGGCATCGAACACGTCTGTATGCCGGAGTGGCGGAACTGGCAGACGCCCGGGACTTAAAATCCCGTGGGACTCAAATCCCGTACCGGTTCGAGCCCGGTTTCCGGCACCATATATATCGCGGGGTAGAGCAGCCTGGTAGCTCGTTGGGCTCATAACCCGAAGGTCGTTGGTTCAAATCCGGCCCCCGCAACCACGGCGAAAGCGCCGATCAAATATCGCGTACCAATCCGGTGCGCGATGTTTTTTGTTTAATGGAGCGATAAAATGAATATAGGACTGGTATTATCCGGCGGAATGGCGAAAGGCGCACTTCAACTTGGTGCTTTGTATGCATTAAGCGAAGTTATACCGCTTGAAGAAATTAAATATGTATCCTGTGCTTCCGTAGGAGCTCTCAATGGTTATGCCTATATGACAAACAAGCTTGAGAGGGCAAAGCAAATGTGGAGCGAACTTTGCAGCAATGCCAAAAAAATGAGCTTATTCCAATTTCTTAAAAGCGATATTTTGCAACAAGATATTATCAACCTTTATGAACCTGATGATTCTATATCTTGTGAATTTTATTGTTCTTTGCTCGAGTTAAGCACCAAAAGTATCGTATATAAAGATTTATCTAAGGAGGATAAAGATAAATTACCGCTGTATTTAAAAGCATCTGTTGCGTTGCCTGTTTGCAACCGTTCGGTTCAGGTTGACGGTTCAGGATACTTTGATGGAGCAGTTGTTGACAACGTTCCTGTTTTTCCGCTTTTAGATCGTGAGATTGATTATGTCATCTGTATATATTTTGATGATATTTGCTATAAATTTGAAAGCACGGATTTTGATAACAAAGTTATTAAAATAACCTTCCCGAATGAAAACTCATTAAAGCAATCATTTGTGTTTCAACAAGACAGCATTGACAATATGTTAGAAGTTGGTTATGAAAGAACTAAAAACATTTTAAAAGAGTATTTTAGCGATGGTTATGATAATCTCGAACAAATTTACCGTAATATAGATTTTGTTAACCAAAATAACAAAGATAGCCGTCTGCGCTTAACCGGTGACGTGATTACTACCAATTTTAATAAAATAACGCGAAGATTAACAAAAAGAAAAATTTTATAAATCCACCGGATAAAATCAACAGCACCCCAAAAGCCGAACACTTTTGGGGTGCTGTTCATATATGAATGTTTTTTAGAAAATATGCAATTACAGCGAAAGCTGAATATCGGCAACTTTAATACCGGGGTTGTCCAGTACCTGTTTGAGTACGTTCAGATAGTATGTATGGAAGTTTCTGACATCATCTTCACTGGTGATTCTTGTCTGCACATCGTAAGCCATATCAATTTCTTTGGTCTTGGTATTCAAAACCTGAATGACATAGGCAGGAAGAGCACAATTACCGTTGGAATACAAATTAAACTCCACGCCCTCGGGCATATCCATGAGTAAGAGTGAGTGGGCAATCGAGTAGTAGATCAGAAGAGGTGAGGAACGGTAGATGTTGTGCATTAAGGCCTCAAAATCTCTGTCTTTAAACTTGACATGTTTATAAAGACCAAGCTGTGCAATTGAAAATGCCTCCAGATTATCCTCAAAGGAAAGGGCGTAATCAATCTTGGTATAACAAGCAGCACTTTGCACCTTTGGACCTGCACAGTACTTTTCCTGTACGGAATTGCGGCAATGATAAAGACCTATGGGCATTATGTTCTTAAGGTTTCCATTTAGCTTAGCTAAAGCAACAGAGCTTGTGTAGAAAAGTAAATTCGCAGGTGAGCATCGATTGTTCTGACAGTAGGTCAGCACCTTTTCTACCAAATCCTTGTCAATCTTGTGACGGTAGGTCTGAGTGTTGTTACGTACAAGGAAAATAGGCATGCTGCGATGGTGTTTTTTGAGTTGCTTTTGCCAAATGGGATTGTTAGGACCGTGAATACCGGCATAGAATGGCTCGGGATTATTGGTGAGTAGATTTGTGAAGTACTCCAAGTGTTTCTCCGCCAAATTGCCTTTGGAATTCTTTTCGATATCCTTTTTGATAATTTCCTCGAAACTTTCAGGGGCGGGGGGCAACGTTTCCCCCTTCTTCAGAGCATTATAAACATTTATAAGATCCATATACAGGATGTTGATTCCGTAAAGGTCAATAACAAGATGACAAATCTTGAAAAACACCATATAACGATTGTCATAGGTGTGAATAAAATAAGGTTCGATGACAACACCGTGCATATAGTCAATGGTTTTTTTTCTAACCTTATCGATAAAGGCGTCTTGCTGTTCTTTGGTTTCAAAGGACAAAACAGGCACCTTCTTGATATTCTTTCCCGAATCATCAAAGTACTGCATCAGATTTCCACTCTTTTTGAAGAATCTGATTCTCAGGCAATCATTTCGTTCAACCAGAAGCTTGAAAGCCCGGTCCATAAGCTCGAAATCCAATTCCTCATCAACGGTGATGGAGGAAAGGATGTTGATAACTCTTTTATATAAACTGTACTTGCATTGCAAATATGCCACGTCTTGCGAGAGACTTAGATTGTAACAGGGTTTATCTATCATATTCTATTACACTCCTATGTGTTAATATTTTCTTTTCACAATATTAACTTATTATATCACACTTTTTCGACAAAAGAAAGAGTTTTCGACATTTTTCTTGAAAATATTGTTTTTTTATTAAAAAGAGAAATCTAAATGATGTACAAAGACTTTTTAAATAACATCAAAATTGTTTTGTCGTTTTGTGTAATAAATACATTGTTTTGTTGCTTATAATTGTTTGCAGATAGGGTATATAATTAAAGCATCAAATACTAAAGGGAGATAATTATGGTTACATCAAAAGAAATAAAAGCGGCAGCCAAACGATTGGGTGCAGATATAGTTGGTATCGGCTCTATCGACCGCTGGCATACCGCACCTATCCAGATGGACCCCAAACAGATAATGCCAAATGCCAAATCAATCATTGCACTTGGCTTTCGTGTAATGAGAGGCTCTTTGAGGGGCGTTGAAGAAGGTACATATTTTTCAAACTATTCCGCAATGGGTTACGGCGGAATCACCTACTTGTATATGCCTATGACTGTAATCAATCTCAGCAAGATGATTGAGGATGAGGGATATGAGGCTGTACCTATGGGTCACCAGAGTGACTGGAGAGCAATTGACAATCTCGGTTATATGAAGGAAAACTTCTCAAGACCTGTAGCACCCGGTAAAGCTGCACCTGACGTTATGATAAATCTCAGAATCGCAGGCTTTTTGTGCGGAATTGGTGAAATCGGCTATTCAAAAATGCTTCTTACACCCGAATTCGGTCCCCGTGTAAGAGTCGGTATAATTATTACCGATATGGAGCTTGAACCCGACCCAATTATGGAACCCGGCACACTTTGTAACAGATGTATGGCATGTGTTCGTGAATGCCCCGGCGGATGTATCCCTGCAGACAGAACCATTAAAGAAAATGTAGGCGGATATGAGCTTGAATGGGCAGACGTGGATATGGATAAATGCGACTGGATATTCCAGGGTGCCGAAAAGTGTGAAGACGGCGAAGAAGGAGATTATTTCAAGGAAACACAAAAAAGAGAAGGAAGTTATAAACCTTCATCCATATCTCCTTTCAATACCGCACCGAGAAATCTTTATAATTCCGGTAAAGCCATCTGCGGCGCAAAGGGCTGTACAAGAGCATGTATGATAAGCCTTGAAAAACGCGGTGTACTTAAAAATAAATTCCATAGTCCCTTCAGAACCGAAAAGCATTGGAAGGTTGACTGGAACGCTGAGGCAATCGAGGTTGATTATAAGGCACCTTATGAAGGTCTTGACTCACCCAACTCCATGAAAACAGATTCGGAAACAGACTGATATGATTAAGTATTCTGTAGGCTATCAGTTATGCCCGCCCGAAGCCGAGTCGTTTGCTGAAATAGTTTCTGCATATCGCGAAAGCATTTCAGAAGTGTTTTTTGCGTGGCCGGAAATGCCGTCGGGCAGAGGCGATGTTTTGGAACACAGCGACAAGACGCAGGACGTGCAGCAGCGTATGGAGACGGAACTCAAAGAAATCAAAAAGATGGGTGTAAAGCTTGATCTTTTGTTCAATGCTAACTGTTACGGTGCAGAGTCTTTGTCAGAGAAACTGGCGGATAAAGTCCGCTCGGTAATTGAGCATCTTGACAGCATAGACTGCGGTGTTGATATTGTTACAACCACCTCTCTTGCCATTGCCCATACAGTTAAAAAGTTCTATCCTCAAATTGAGGTTCGTGCATCCGTCAACATGAAAATAGGCACAGTCAAGGGAATGGAATATGTAAGTGATTTGTTTGATTCCTTTCATATTCAGAGGGACTACAACAGAGACATTGCATACCTAAAAGAGCTTAAAAGCTGGGCAGATAAAAACGGTAAAAAACTGATTTTGCTTGCCAACAGCGGTTGTTTTGCACATTGCTCGGGACAGATTTTTCACGATAATAACGTTGCACATGAATCTGAAATCTGCAAAATGCAAAACATTGAGGGTTTTAATCCCTATGTTTGCTGGCGTTCACTCAAACGTAAGAGCAATTGGGTAAAACTTTTGCAAAACACCTGGATTCGTCCCGAGGATATTCACAATTATGAGGGGCTTTTCGATACAGTAAAGCTTGCAACACGAATACACCGCCTTCCCGGTCTTGTAATAGATGCCTATTCCCGAAGAAGATACTTTGGCAATGTTCTTGACCTTTTTGAACCCACATTCAGCACTTCAATTGCACCTTTTATTATTGATAATTCGGCTTTTCCGAAAAATTGGTTTGACAAAACGTCAACTTGTGATAAAATGTGTTATAGATGTAATTACTGCGATGAAGTGTTAAAAAAAGTATTGATGAATACGGGTGATTTTAATGAGTTTTGTTGAAGACTTAAAAGAGGTATTTGTCCATAATATTGTTGTAATATCCGGTGTCAGACCAAAAGGACGTTCTGTCAATATGCAGAAGTGCGGACGGCAAAGCTGTGGCCTTTTGTATATCTGGAGCGGTGAAGCTGTCTTTTATCTTGAAGATAAAAGCAAGGTTAAGGTAACAAACGGTCAATTGATTTATCTGCCGAAAAATGCCAGATATAAAATGGAGTATACAGCAGAGAATACAACCTTTGTAGTAATAAATTTCGATTTGCTGTCTGAAGGTGCAAACCCTTTTGAATCATATGATTTTAGTGTTGTAGCCAATGATGACACTTCTCATGCCATAGCAAATATCATGTCGAAATTTGAGCTGTGCGGAGCCGTTCAGAACGCTTCGGGAATGTTCCGCAAAAGTGAATTGTTTTACCGTCTTTTATCGCTTATACACAACAGCAATCCATGTATCGAAAGCGGACAGTATCCGCAGATTGTAAAGGGAGTAATGCTCCTGAAACAGACATATCTTGAAAACCTGCCGATTGAGGAGTTTGCAAAGTACTGCAATGTCAGTGTGAGTACATTCAGACAATTGTTTCGCAGGCAATATGAAATGTCGCCCTTGCAGTACAGAAACATGTTAAGAATCCAACGTGCAAAGCAATTGCTTGAATATGATAACTGTACCATCGCAGAGGTGGCATATGCAAGCGGTTTTGATAATATCGGTTACTTTTGCAGGTATTATAAAAAACTAACGGGCGAAACTCCTAAACAGACCAAAGAAAAAAGTATCTGATATGTGTCAGATATGTCAAAAGCTTCATCATAGATATCCACCCGTAAACCGGGTGGATATTTATTGTTTTTTATAATTTTTATTATTGATTTTTAAGTTTTGATGTGCTATAATGTCGGGGCAAAAATACACGAAAACGGTGACAAAACATGAGAGAACTTACAATAACCGATGTAAGACCCATGCCGGGTGACAGCGGTTTTCTTATAGACGACGGCAAAACATCAATACTTTACGACACGGGCTTTGCTTTTACGGGCGACACTCTTGCAATGAATGTAAAAAAACTGCTGGGTGACAGAAAGCTTGACTATATATTTCTGACACATTCACATTACGATCATGCACTTGGCGTTCCGTATGTAAAAAAGTATTATCCCGATGCCGTTGTTGTGGCGGGTGAATATGCCTCGAAAATTTTTGAAAAGCCTTCTGCCAAGGACACAATGAGAAGACTTGACAGAGGTTTTGCAAAGAAGTGCGGTGTATATGAATACGAGGACCTTGTGGATTTTCTGAGCGTTGATATTTCGGTAAAAGACGGCGACAAGGTGAGGGCAGGGGATATGACATTTACTGCAATTGACCTTCCCGGTCACACAAGATGCTCTGTCGGTTTTTACCTTGAGGAAAACAAGCTTCTTCTCAACACCGAAACACTTGGTGTTTATTTTGGTAACAACAACATTCTTCCAATTTGTCTTGTCAGCTATAAAATGTCGATGGATTCCTTTAAAAAGGCTGAAAAGCTCGACATTGAAAACATGCTTGTGCCGCACTACGGACTTCTTGACAAAGAAGAAACAAAATTCTTTATTGAAAACTCTGAAAATGTACTGAGAAAAACAGCCGAGCATGTAAGGGATTTATTTAATGAAGGTAAGTCGGAAAAAGAGGTTCTTAAGTTCTTTGAGGATAATTTTTACACCGACGTCATAAGACCTGCATATCCAATTGATGCTTTTCTTCTCAATACGGGCATTATGATTGATGTTATAAGGCGTGAGTTTGTGGAGAATAAGTGAATTTAAAAACACCCTGGTGGCAATTGCTCTGGGATGTGTAAAATGATGGGGCGTACTGCGGTACGCCTTTTGTCGTTCTTTTGTCCCGAAACAAAAGAACCAAAAATTCTCCGCTCAAAAGGAGAGATGACTCGACACCAATCTCATCAAAAACCATTATGTCAGCGAGTCTGCGTGACCTCTCTCCTTTGCCGCGGCGGCTTACCTCTCTCAACGCGGGTAAGTGTTTTCGGGATTCAAGCCTTAATTATCGCGAAACTGTATCAGGTTTAGTTTGGTATACTCTAATCCAACCAACCGAATATGCTTCAAATCTGCACTGACACCAAGAGAGGGGAGTTAAGCCACCACGGCGAAAGAGGGGAGGTCGGCGGAATGAGGGTGGCAATGTGGTTGAAGCTTGTAGTTGTCCAAATTTTGACAGCTTCGTAGAAGTGTTTGGCTTCATTTGTCCGAGTCAAAATTTGCCTTTTAGCACTTTGTTTCTCCCGAATGAGCCATCCCCTCTTGTTGAGTGGAGATTTTTTGGTACTTTTGCATCGGGGCAAAAGTACAGAATAGACATAAAAAGCCGACAAGCAAAAGCTTGGCGGCTTTAAATTATAGGTTGAAAAGAAAAACACTACTTCTGATGATTGATTTTCTTTCTGTATTCTGCAGGGGAAAAGCCTGTATTCTTTTTAAAGGCACGGGAAAAGTTGTGGATTGAAGAATACCCCAGCATGTCCGAAATGTTGCTGACCGAAAGCTCATCCTTTAATAATAGCATTTTTGCCTCGGAAATCTTAAGCCCCGAATAATACTCAATAGGTCCCACGCCCATATATTCGCCAAAGAGCTTGCAGAGCTTGCTTTTTCCCATAAAGAAGGTTTTGCATATGTCGGACAGAGTGATGTTGTTGTAAATGTTGTCTTTGAGATATGATGCAATAAGCTCTGAAATTGAGCTTTGTGCCAGGTCTCTTGAGCTTTCGCTGACCTTTTCACGTATAATAAGACTGTCGTCGTTTCTTGACAGAACAAGTAAAAGCTCGGTAAGATAACATTCGAGAAGCTGTACCGAACCAAAGGGTGCACCTGAAAAATCAAGGGGATTCTTGTTGGAATACTCACCCGAAATCGAACCAAGTGCTTTTTTTGCCTCATTTATAAACAATGTGAGAAGTGTTTTTCCCGTTTTGTCAAGATTGAACACCTTTTTGTCAAAAAACTGCATTGCCTCGCTTGATGAGGAAAAGGATACGACCAGCATGTTGTTAGGCACAATGTTGTTTGAAACATGGGCATGTATTTCCATTGGCTTGTGGAATATTACCTGTCCCTGACACAGTGTTCTGCCAAGACCGTCGGTAATGGCTATTACTTCACCGCCGTCAACATAAACCATTTCCCAGAAATCGTGCTTTTCGGGGGCATGAGAGAAATTTTTGCCGAATTCAAAGTAGTAAATGCTGTTGAATCCGTCTATTACTATGTCTCTTTTTATTACATGTGTTTCAAATTCCAAAACCCTCACCGTCCTGCTTTGCGGAATAAATGATAAATTTAATGCAATGTATGATAAATACAAATCGTTCAAATTATTGTATCATATATATGTATAAAAGTCAATATTCAAGGAGGAAACGTAAATGAATGTATTAGCAATCGGCTGTCATCCCGATGACATTGAAATTAACTGCGCCGGAACTTTGGCAAAATGCGTAAAACGCGGTGATAACGTAACGGTATGCCATGTATGTAACGGCGATATGGGACATGTTGTTATTGAACCTGAAGAACTTCGAAAGATTAGAATTGAAGAAGCAAAAAAGGCAGGTTCCCTTGCAGGCATTAAAGTTGTGACATGTGATATAGGCGACCTTGTTGTTTATCATCAGAAAAAAGAACATAGAGATAAAGTTGTTGACATTATAAGAGAAGCAAATCCCGATTTTATTATTACCCATGCACCCAACGACTACATGCCCGACCACGTGGCAGTAAGCAATCTTGTATTTGATGCGGCGTTTACCGCAAGCTGTCCCCACTATATGACAGCAGTTCCCGGTGCTACAAAGGTAACACCCATATACTATATGGACAACCTCGGCGGTAATGAATTTCTTCCCACAGAATATGTTGACATTACAGACGAAATTGACTTAAAGCTCGAGATGCTTGAATGTCATGTAAGCCAGCTCAAGTGGATGAGAGAACACGACAATATTGACTTTGCCGACATGGTAAAGACAATTTCAAAATACCGCGGATATCAGTGCGGAGCAAAGTATGCCGAAGCATTCAGTCAGTGCATGGTATATCCTAAACCCGTAACACGGAGGTTGTTGCCGTAATGAAAAAGGTAGCGTGTGTAGGAATACTTGTTGCCGACGTTATGGCAAGTCCCGTTGACTCTGTTCCCGAAAGAGGAATGCTAAGTCAGGTTAATGCAATTACGGTACACAGCGGCGGAAACGCAATGACAGCATCAATAAACCTCACAAAAATGGGTGTTGATGCAAAGATTGTGGGTAAGGTCGGCTCTGATATGTTCGGAATGTATCTTCGTGACTGCTTGAAAAAGGCAGGCGTCGATACAAGAGCACTTAAAGAGGACGATACGGTACAGACCTCAGCATCTGTTGTTCTTTCCGAAAGCAGTGGTGAGCGTTCGTTTTTACACTGTGTAGGTACAAACGCAGTTTTTTCCGTAAACGACATTGATTTTGACGTAATTGACGAATGTGACCTTGTTTTTGTGACAGGTTCATTCCTTATGAATACATTTGACGGCAAGGAAACAGCGGACTTTTTGAAAAAATGTAAGGAAAAGGGCAAGACCACATTCCTTGACGTCTGCTGGGATGCTAAAGGGCAGTGGGGAAAGGTGCTCGACTGCTGTCTTCCTTATCTCGACTTTTTTATGCCGAGTATTGATGAGGCGGTTCAGCTTGCAGGCGGCGAAACTGACCCCGAAAGAATTGCCGATGTCTTTATGAATAAAGGCACAAAGAATGTAATTATAAAGCTCGGAAGCAAGGGCAGTTTCCTCAGACTTTCGGGTGAAGATAAGGGTAACATCTACCCGATAGTCGGAAGACAGAAGCCTGTTGACACAACAGGTGCAGGCGACAGCTTCTGCAGTGGGTTCCTTGCGGCATATGCAAGAGACGCAGAGCCCCATGAGTGTATGATGGTGGCAAACGCCACGGGCGGTCTTTGCACAATGGCAAAGGGTGCTACAACAGGCACGAAATCCTATGAAGAAACCATTCGGTTTCTTAATGAGGAGTTAGGAGTTAGGAGTTAGGAGTTAGGAGTTGTCATCTTTCGACAAGCTCGGGATGACAGTTAGTTTTTTAGACTAACAGAAAGGAAATTAAAATGCTAGTAACTTTAGAAGAAATATTAAAGGATGCCGAGCAAAGAAAATACGGTGTCGGACTTTTCAATATGTTAAATCTTGAAATGGCTAGAGGTATAATCGAGGCCGCCGAACAGGAAAACTCACCTGTTATTTTAGGTGTTGCCGAAGTACATCTTCCTTTCATTCCCTTTGACTATGCACAGATTATCATGAACAAGATTGCAAGAGATGCAAAGGTTCCCGTATGTCTTCACTTTGACCACGGCACAGACTACAAGAAAATTCTCGGTGCAATAAAGGCAGGCTTTACTTCTGTAATGTACGACGGTTCTGCACTTCCTTACGAAGAAAACATCGCAAACACTCGTGAAATTTCAAAAGTTGCACATGCTCTCGGATGCAGTGTTGAAGCAGAGCTTGGTCACGTTGGCGGCGGTGAAGGCGGCACTGATGACGGACACGAAGAAATGTACACAAACGTTTCTCAGGTCAACGACTTTATAAGACGTGCTGACATTGACGCTCTTGCAGTTGCCATCGGTACGGCACACGGCAAATACAAGACAAAGCCAAAGCTTGACATTCAGAGACTTGCTGACATCTACAAGATTTCCGAAAAGCCTCTTGTACTTCACGGCGGCTCGGGTCTTTCCGATGAAGACTTCAGAAACACAATCAAGAACGGTATCAGAAAGGTAAACATCTGTACCGAAATGTGCATAGCAGGTCTCAAGGCTTTCAATGCGGCATATGAACAGGATACAGGCTTTGAACTTGCTACCATGGTTGCAAAGGCAACCGTTCAGGAAGTCGTTAAGGGCAAGATGAGATTGTTTGGTTCATCAGGTAAAGCCTAAACAATCCCTCAGTCACCTGATGGTGACAGCTCCCTTTACACAAGGGAGCCTAAGCGTTTGAACAACTAATAAGCCTCCACTGTGTAAGGGGAGGTGGGTTGCGAAGCAACTCGGAGGGGTTGTAAAAATAGATTATAATTCTAATAACATATAAAGGAGAAACACCATGGACTTTTTATCAACAGTAAACGGCAGCCTTCTTGAAGGCTTCTATCCCAAAGGATGGGACATGAAGAAAATCGACGAGTGCCTTGACAAGGGAGTTGCTCGTGAAGATTTCTGGCACAAGGACTTTAATCCCGTTGAATGCGAAAACATCTACGAATTTGACACACTCATGGGTCACGAAATTGCACTCAAAATCAAGGAAGCAAAAGATGCCGGCGAAAAGCTCGCTATCATTCTTCCCGTAGGTCCCATGGGTATGTATAAGTGGGCATCCTATTTCCTTAACGAATGGGACATTGACTGTTCCCACGTTTACACCTTCAACATGGATGAATGGGCAGATGCAGACGGCAACACACTTTCCAATGATAACCCTGCATCCTTTGAATACTCCATGAAAGAGGCTTTCTTCAACAAGATTAATAAGACTGTCCCCGAATGTCAGCGTAACTTTGCAACAAAGGACAATCTTCCTACATATCCCGAAAAGATAGCAGCATTAAAGGCTGAAGGTGCAAAGCTCGTACTTGTATTCGGTATCGGCAGAATGTGTCACATCGCTTTCTGGGAACCCCAGTTTGCCGATGAATATGCGTCGGTTGAAGACTGGAAGAAAGCACCCTACAGAATCGGTGCAAAGCTTCATCCTCTTACAATTGAACAGAATGCACTTACATCCTTTAAGTCAAGAACAACTCTTGTTCCTTGCCGTGCAAATACCATAGGCCCCGGTCTTTTCCTTCAGGCTGACTACATCATTGGAGGCTGTGACGGTGTGCTCGGCAGAGGAATGCAGTGGCAGGGTATGAGCTTTTTAACAACCCTTCACTACGGCCCCGACATGAACATTACATCAACATTCATGCCCACACTTCCGGGACGTCTTTTCTATCTCAAGGAGCTCAAGGGTCCGCTTGTTGCTGAATGCAACTAAGCGGGGAGCCCCCGCTGGCAATTCACGGGGTATATTTGCTATAAAACAAGCTTTTGGTGTCGCTTAACAAACACCGTTTGACCGCCATAAACGCAAGCGGTCAAACTCAACCAAAATTTGAATTCACCAAAATGTGAGAGGTAAGCCACCGCGGGTCGGGAAAACCCGACAGCAAATACACGGGGCATTTCATCTATTCACCAATTATTGGTGTCGCACAAATAGTGAGAGAGGTAAGCCACCGCGGGTCGGGAAAGCCCGACAGCAATATTTGTCATTTTGACGGTTTTCGGTATGCCGTCAAAATGACGGTTTGTCAGCGGCGACTCGCCGCCGAGTCATCTCTCCTTTTGAGCGGAGAATTTTTGGTTCTTTTGTTTCGGGACAAAAGTACGAAGAAACCGTAAACGACAGAAATTTCATATCTAAATCAAAAAATAATTTGCAATAATTTAAGGAGAATGAAAATGGGAACAGATTTCAGATATAACACAGGTGCTACCCGCGTTCCGTGGGCGGCAGTAGGTGAAAACTACAACGTACACGACCTTATGGAAATTATTGCTTTCCTCATGCAGGGTGAAGGCAAGGAATACGACGATGCAATGAAGGCTGTATGGGAACAGGTAAAGAAGCTTGAGGCAGTAGCAACACCTCCCGGAAAGCTCTCACTCGGTTCTAATGTTGAAGCGGCAGAAAAAGCTTGTAACGAATATCTCGGTATTGATTCCTGCGCATTTGTTACAAACGCAACAGCAGGCTTTGAAATTGCATACAAGTACGCCGGTCTCAAGGCAGGCGATGAAGTTATCGTTCCTGCAATCACTTTCGTTGCTACAATGGCATATCCTCTTGCTATCGGCTGTAAGCTCGTTTTTGCTGACGTTGACCCCAAGACCATCAACATGGACCCCGAAGACGTTGCAAGAAAGATTACAGATAAGACAAAGATGATTGTCCCCGTACATATCGGCGGATACCCTGTTGACCTAGACCCCATCATGGAGCTTGCAAAGAAGCATGACATTCTTGTACTCGAAGATGCGGCTCACGCATTCGGTGCTATGTACAAGGGCAGAAAAATAGGTACAATCGGCGACTTTGCGGCATTCAGTATGCACGAAGTTAAGAACATCACTTCCTTTGGTGAAGGCGGTATTGTTACAACAAACGTACCCGGATTTGCAGGTGAAATGAAGAGAGCAAGATTCTTAGGTCTTGACTTTACCTGTCCCATCAAGGACTGGCTCTATAACATCACACCCATTCAGGGAAAGCATGAGCCTTTTGTTGCAGGTAACTACTCCACAACAGAAATTCAGGGTCTCGGTCTTAAACTTCAGGTAGCAAGAAACGAAGAAATTATCGAAAAGAGAAGAAAGGCTGCTGAATATCTTACAAAGAGATTCACTGAAAACGATGCAATCATTCCTCAGGATTTGGGTAATGACGACATCAAGCCTACATTCCACCTCTATCTTCTTCAGATTGACCCAGCAAAAGCAGGCGGCGACGTACAGATTCTCAAGAAGAAGCTCGAAGAAAAGGGTGTTACACAGATTGCTCACTTCGGTCCTCTTTACAGATTTAAGGTTGTACAGGATATGGGCTATGACAGCGACGAAATCGCAAAGACATGTCCCAACTGCGAAGAAGTATTCTACAAGAGATTTACTCATCTTCCTCTTTACGGACTTTCCGACGAACAGCTCGAATATATGGCTGATGCCGTTCTCGAATCTGTTGCGGAAATGCAACGTGGTGAATAATTAACATTAAACGACGGGCGTAGGGGACGGCGTCCTCGACGTCCCGTTTTTTACACAAGGAGATAAACTATGAAACTCAAATGGGGTATAATCGGTTGCGGCGGTATTGCCGACAGAAGAACGTTGCCGGGTATGATGTTATCGGAAACAAGCGAATGTTATGCCGTAATGGACGCAAATCCCAAGGCTGCCGAGGTGTGTCGTGATAAGTACGGTGCAAAATTTGCCACTACCGATTATAATGAAATTCTTTCCATGCCCGAGGTTGACTGCGTATATATTGCATCTCCCGTGTTCTGCCACAAAGAGCAGGCACTGGCAGCAGCTAAGGCAAAAAAGCACATACTTCTTGAAAAGCCTCTCGGTCTTACAACCGAAGAAAGCCTTGAAATTATTGAGACTTGTGAAAAAGAAGGTGTAAAGCTTGGTGTAGGCTTTATGATGAGATACCACGCTTATCACAAGGCGATTAAGGAAGTAATTGAAAAGGGAACAATAGGAGATATCGTTTCCATGCGTGCCCAGTTTACCTGCTGGTATCCCGACATTGAAGGTGCATGGCGTCAGGACAAGAAGCTTTCGGGCGGAGGTGCCTTTGTTGACCTTGGTGTACACTGCATTGACCTTTTACAATATATTTCGGGTTTGCAGGCAGTTGAGGTTACAGGCTTTACCGCTACACAGACATTCAATTATAATGTTGACGACTCGACAGCCATGGTAATGAGAATGAACAACGGTGCTTTGGCACTCGTTGACGTAAACTTCAACATTCCCGACTCTGCGGCAAACAACCCTCTTGAATTTTACGGTACAAAGGGAAGTATTATCGCTGTAGGCACTCTCGGTCAGGAGGAAGGCGGCGTAGTTAAAATTCTTGCATGTCCCGAAGATGCGGGATACGATGCACAGCAGTCGAGAAGTACGGTTGAGCCCGTGGAACTTAAGGTTGATTTCGGCAATATGTACACGAAGGAAATTGATGCTTTTGCAAATGCAGTAATTTATGACATGGAACCTCCCGTAAACGGCAGAAACACACTTTCGGTTCAGAAGATTATAGATGCTGTTTATAAGAACGGCGGCGGTACAATACAATAGGGAAGTCATTCACGCAGGGATTTGGTTCTCTGCGTGTTTTGCTTAAAAGATTACCGGAAATTTGAGTGAAATTTTGACATTTTTACAAAAAAACGTAAAAAAATAAAAAAAAGATATTGCAATTTGAATTTTCCTGTGATATACTAAGCATGTTAAATGTATATTTGGATAATTTTATTATGGAGGTTTCCTCATGAAAAATAATTATATTGCGCCCGAACTCGAAGTTACTCTTCTTACATCCAGAGATATTTTATTGGCAAGCGGCACTTTGGCTTCTGACAATGAAGTTGATATTGACGGCGAAGATCTTTACAAGAAATAATTTGACTTTTTTGAGTAATTATGGCAGGTATTTATGCTTGTCATTTTCTAAGTGTGCCTGTAATTGTTTTTTACGGCAGTGCAAGGCATATAATAATCGACCCGAAAGGGTATTTCCTTAGGGATGAATAAATTTAAGGTGTACTGCGGTATGCCTTTTTTTATTTTCAGAGAGTTTCGACACTGCAATAACGAGTTACTTTGTGCCGTGGCAAAGGGGAAAATTTCGCTGTTGCGACAGCGACCTTCTTTTGTCCCGCGACAAAAGAAGGCAAAAACGCTCCGCTCAAAAGGAGAGATGACTCGACACCAATCGCATCAAAAACCATCATGTCAGCGAGTCTGCGTGACCTCTCTCCTTTGCCGCGGCGGCTTACCTCTCTCAACGCGGGCAAGTATTTATAAAAATTCAAACTTTCATTCCCGCGAAAACAATTTCAAGCATAACCATAGATGCATCGGTTGATAATATTCATTCCAACCAACCGAATTAACTTCAAATTTGCACCAAAACAAATGAGGGGAGTTAAGCCACCACGGCGAAAGAGGGGAGGTCAGCGGAATGAGGGCGGCAGAGTTGTTGAAGCTTGTAGTATCCAAATTTTGACAGCTTCGTAGAAGTGTTTGGCTTCATTTGTCCCAGTCAAAATTTGCCTTTTAGCACTTTGTTTCTCCCGAATGAGCCATCCCCTCTTGTTGAGTGGAGATTTTTTGGTACTTTTGCATCGGGGCAAAAGTACAGAATAAACATAATAATAAACACAAAAAAGTCAACAAATAAAAACTCGCCGTCTTTAATTTCCTTATATGAAGACCCTTTGACAGCCGGTCTTTTTTAATATTAATGTTTTTGACGCTGTTGATTGTCATAAAAAATGAAGGATTTTGACGTTAATTATTCAAAAAATATCAAGAAAACCTTGACATATGGCTGAAAATAGTGTAAAATGATACATATATTTTTTATAAATATAATTTAATGGAGGTATTTCACTATGAAATTCACAAAAATCATTTGCTTAGCTATGGTTGCACTTCTCAGCGTTGGTCTTCTTGTAAGCTGCGGAGATGCTGACTATACTGCAAAGAACGAAACTTTTAAGATCGGTGTTTCCGGTCCTCTTACAGGCGATGCTGCTATCTACGGTGAAGCAGTAAGAAATGCTGCTCAGATGGCTGTTGATGAAATCAACGAAAACGGCGGTCTTGACGGCGTTAAGTTTGAACTTATTGCTACAGACGATAAGCATGACCCTGCAAATGTTGCTACAAACTTCTCTTCCATGCTTGAAAAAGGTATGCAGGTATCCCTCGGTACTGTAACAACAGCACCCGGTCTTGAATACAAGCCTCTTGCTAATGAAGAAAATGTATTCTTCCTCACACCTTCCGCTTCCGGTGACGATATCCCCGGCGGTACAGGCTACCAGATGTGCTTTGCTGACGGTAACCAGGGTAAGGTTGCAGCAAGCTACGTTAACGAAAACTGTAAGGATGAAAAGGTTGGTATTTTCTATAAGTCCGATGACCCATACTCCAAG
>SVRI01000004.1 GCA_015064895.1 Oscillospiraceae bacterium
ACAAGACTTAAGGTATACGCAGGCAGCGAACACAACAATGCGGCTCAGCAGCCTATTGTTCTTGACTAAGAGTGAAAGGAGTAATGACAATGTATACAAGTGCAAAACCTTATTTCTACGGTACAGGTAGAAGAAAGAGCTCCGTAGCTCGTGTACGTCTTTACGCTGGTAAGGGCGCAATCACAATCAACGGTAGAGATATCGACGATTATTTCGGTCTTGAAACATTAAAGCTCATCGTTAGACAGCCCTTCGGCGTTACAGGTACAGAAGGTACATTTGATATCGTATGTAATGTAAACGGCGGCGGTGTTGCAGGCCAGGCTGGTGCTATCCGTCACGGCGTAGCAAGAGCACTTCTTCAGGCTGATCCTAACTACAGAGCAGCCCTCAAGAAGGCAGGCTTCTTAACAAGAGACCCCAGAATGAAGGAAAGAAAGAAGTACGGCTTAAAGGCAGCAAGACGTGCTCCCCAGTTCTCAAAGAGATAGTCGGGAACGCCCGACAGCGAATTTTCGCGGGGCAGCTTTTACAATTTCAAATCTTTATATTCGCGCAAATATTGTTCCCGACCTCAGGACTCGACGGTCGGGAACTTTTCATTTACAGCACTCACATATGTGGGTGCTGTTTTTGTATGTTTTAAAATATCCGCTTACGACATCAGAATATAATTTTTGTCCGTGCCGTATATTGACTTATTATGTTTTTATGATATACTTTCACTGTAACTAATGTTTAAATCGGGGGTTTATATGGCAAATTGGATATGGCTAAAAGACGGTGAAATGATAAACAGCTTTGGCGAATTTTATATACCGTTTAATTACACATCGGGGAATGTCAGTGTGAAGATTTCCGTTGATTCAGAGTATGCGCTTTATATTAACGGGGAATATGTTAGTTCTAATCAATACAGCGATTTTCCTCACTATAAAATTTATGATGAAATTGATATAACAAAGTATCTTAAGTGCGGCGAAAACTCGATTGCCGCCATTGTTTGGTACATGGGTGTTGGAAATGCTTCATATTTTCCGGGTAGAGCAGGCCTTTGGTACGAGATTTATTGTGATGATAAAAAGGTGCATGAGTCTGATGTAAATACGCTTTCACGCATGAGCCGTACTTTTGAAAACGGACTTGATAAGAAAATATGCAATGAACTTGGGTTTACATATCATTATGATGCTAATAATGAGGATAATTGGAAAACAGGAGAACTTAACGGATTTACTGAAAGTGTAATAACCGAGGCAATGCAGCCGCTTCCAAGACCGGTTAAACGCCTTGAGATTCTCACGTTTCGTAATGGAAAACAGATTAAATCTGTAAATGAAAAATCATACCTTTATGACTTGGGCGAAGAAGAGGTAGGTTATCTTAAATTCAAGATAAGCTCACCAAAAAAACAGCGCATAAATATTGCTTTTGGCGAGCATATAAAGGACGGCGGAGTAAGAAGATTTTACGATCACCGCGATTTCAGCTACGAAGTAACTCTCAAAGAAGGGGTTACTGAGTTTGCAAATTATATGCGCAGAATTGGTGCAAGATACCTTGAAATTACGTCAGATAATGATATTGATGTTGAATATATAGGTCTCGTTCCTTGTGTATATCCTCTTAAAAAGGTTAAATGTGACTTCGGAAGCGAGCTTCGCAATAGAATATACGAGGTTGGCGTGAGAACCCTTGAGCTTTGTATCCACGACCATTTTGAGGATTGCCCTTCAAGAGAACAGGGACTTTATACAATGGATTCAAGAAATCAGATGCTTTGCGGCTATTATGCTTTTAGCGAATTTGAAATGCCGAGAGCTTCGCTTCTTCTCATAAGTAAGGATAACCAAAGAGATGATTATCTGCTTCCTACCTGTGCACCCGAAAAAGCTGATTTATGTATCCCTTCATTTGTTCTTCATTATTTCAGACAACTCTATGAATATGCTCTCTATTCGAAGGATATTAGCCTTATAAAAGAGGTTATGCCGAGAATAAAGCCCATGCTTGATACCTTCTTGAAGAACATGAAGGACGGACTTGTTCTCACCTTTAAGGGTAAGAAGTATTGGAACTTCTATGAATGGAAAAGAGAGCTTAAATGTGCAGATGAGACAGAAACGGCAATCAGAGTTCATACAGAGGATGAAGTTGAAGCACCGCTTAATTTCCTTCTTTCCATGGCACTTGATTTCATGCAGAAAATGTGTGACATGATTGGTGAAAGTGCAGATTATTTGTCGATAAAGAGTGAGCTTGATAAGAGAGCATTTGAAAAGTTCTATAATAAGGAAAAAGGGCTTTTTGTTATTCGTGAGGGAAAAGAGGAGTACAGCGAGCTTGTAAATGCTTTTGCAATTCTCTGCGGCGCCGCTAAGGGAGAAGTTGCAGAAAACATTGCACAAAAACTTGCAAGCGACAACGATATGGTTGAATGTACTCTCAGCATGAGATGCTTCAAGTATGACGCTCTTCTTATGATTGATAAAGAAAAGTATAAGGATTATATACTGTCGGATATAGATGAGAGATATAAGAAGATGCTCGATGAGGGTGCGACAACCTTCTGGGAAACAGAGCTTGGCGCAGACGATATAAATGCAGGAAGCCTCTGCCATGGCTGGAGTGCTATGCCTGTTTATTACTATAATATTTTACTGTAAAAATACCCCCAACCGTAAAAGCGACGGTTGGGGGTGTATTATACTGTTTTGTATTATTTCATTTTAGATATGGAGTTTCTGATTGGGGCAGAAACAACTGCAATAGGGTAGTTGATAAAGACAACATCGGTAGCACCGACAGTCTTGCAAAAGCTGTTTAAATTAAGCTGTGTGTAGTTGCCGTTAAAACCGTTGAATCTTCTTGGGTCGATTACACAAACACGTTTAAAATCATTCATTGCCCATGTAGCAAAGGGGTTTCCGTATGACTCTTTAATTATAACAAGAGTTTTGTCACTGTCTGCAGTAGTATCATAAATAATGATAGGATTGTCGCCGCCAATGAAACATGTGTATGAATTGTTGTTGGTGTTGACAGCCTTGTAACTGCCGGTCCAACGTGTTAGGGCAGGTGTTGTATAAACAACGCCGCTGTCAGCATATCTTGGGATAAATCTTTCTAAAAGTTCAGGGCTTGAACTCATAATGTTACCGGCGGTTGTTCCTTTTGCAAATGATGCAAATGAGCCAACAAAATTGTATGAAGGTACATTTTTAAATGTATCAAGCTCAGGAACTGTTATGCCCTTATAAGACATAAATTCCCTATAAGCATAGTAGGCTCCGCGCTGTGTCCAATGGTGATCTGTTTTGAAATACAGCTTTTCATCGGCATGCTCAGCAAGAGTGTCGAATATGTTTACCGATGTAACTCTGTCACCCAGGTTTTCATAAACCCGCTGAATGCCATAGAGATGATTCGGATAGTAATTGAGAGGGGCATAAAACTCTGCTGCCGTCGGAACAACTATGTTGTAAACATTGATGCTTTCATCAAGAGAATTGGCTACATCCGTAATAGTCTTTGCATATGCTTTTGCGTTTGCTTCATTGATGAGAGGTAATTCCATACCAAAGCCGTCAATTACAAATACGTTTCCGCCATAGTAGACATTTGTACCTGCCAGACGGTAGTCATCACATCTTTCGGAATAAAGAATGCTTTTTCCGTCTTTGTATTCACACGGCTGAGCGTTAACTGTCAAAGATCCGTCAGGAAAGAATTTATAAAACATTTCTTCTGACATGTAGGCTCTGCCGTTTACTGTCAGAGGTTTGTGGTCAAATATATACTCTGTCGGACCTACCCATATGTTGTTTCTGAACGGAAATAAATACGAAACCACGCCGTCTTTCAATAATGTAACTGCACTTAAATCCGAATCCCAGCCAACAGAATATCCGAGTGTCGGAAATACGTCTACGATAGGGAAGAAAACATGTTCTTTGTAGGTATAACACTTTGACAGTAACGGAACGTCATTTCCGTTTACGGTACAAATGAGATTATCTCCGTTTATTGCAATAACTGTTGGCTGTGTATTTGCGACAGACGTTGCTTGTGTTTTGCCGCCTAAAAGCATGGCAAGAGAAATTACGGTGATACAAATTAATATCAAAAACAGAATTCTGCTTGCTTTGAATGTTGAAAGTTTCATTTTTTATATCTCGCTTTGTTTATGTTTGTTGTTATTACAGTATAATGCAATAATCGACAAATGTCAATTGTTAATAGGTATATATTTTTAAAGATTTTTATTGTCAGATAAAAATAAAGGAGCATGAATATCATGCCCCTTTTTCAAATTTATTTCTCGATTTCTTTAAGAAATTTTTCAACAAAATCAGTAACTTTTTCTTCATTCCAATCAAGAACGTTTACGCGTTCTCCGTTCTTGATTTTAAGATTTGCTGCATTGCTGAGTTTAAGATCGATTACAACATTTGTTATGTCTTCAACGTAAACTTCGTAGCCTTCTTCGTAATCATAAATGTCGTAAGCATACTCATAGCCGTAATATTCTTCAAGATATACTTCGAATTCCCAACCGGGTTCATCATAATACTCGGCATTGTTATTATACCACGAAGAATAGCTGGTGTAAGAAGAATCTTGATACATGTCATATAAGAAATCGTCACCGAGATCTTCATATTTTTCATCTAACCAAGTCTGGTAATCAGTGTGGTGTGCGAAGTCTGTGTAGGAAAAGTCGAATTCGTGATCAAACCCGAACTGTACACCGTCTTTGGTCTTTTTGCAGGTTCCTTCGATTTTACCTTCATCATCGTGTGTATACTCGTCACCGTCGGAATATTCATTTTTGTATTTTTCACTGAATCCTGCTTTCCATTTTCCGATGGAATAATCGATGTCAAGCCATAATTTATTTGTACTACTGCTTCTCCATCCATCATCGTTTTTATCGTCTTCTTTGATGAGAATCTCTACAGAAATATTTTCATTTTCATCTACCCAGTTTGCAACAAGCTCAACTTCGCTGACGGATTTTCCCTTTTCGGAATAATCATAATCACTGTCATTATCTTCGCAGTCGTATTCGCTTTCTGAAACGATTTTGATGCCGTTAAGAAGATGCTTCTTGTCGGTTGAGGAAATTGTTACGGTGTCCTTTGACATGTATTTGTCCCAATATTTGCTGTCATTTTGCTCTGTTTCAACAGATATTGATACGATTTTACCCTTATACTCAATTAATGTCAGTTTTCCGTTCTTGATGTTTGTATCTTTCTTTTCGTCCTTGAGGGCGTCTATCAGTTCATCAATTGAATTTAGTTCGGATTTGCATAAGACACCCGTAACAGCTTTGTTCTTTTTTAGATCTTTGAGTGTATTAATACAAAAATCAAAAAAATCCTTTGTTTTATAATCTATTGTGGTTTGATGTGCTTTAACCGTTGCATCGTCAAAATCGTATTCAATTCTTTCTCTTTCACCGATTTCACTGTATTTAAGGAACTCGATTAAGTTGTCGCCAACAACACTCTTAAACTCTTTGGTGGCGTCTTTATCATTAAAAATTCCGGTCGTGATATGTGCATAAGAAAAATCTTTGTTTTTGAGTAATTTATCTATTTGCTCATATCTGTATCCATAGTCTTCATCAGAAACCAAAGTATTCCAAGAATCGGAAATATATCCATCACTTTCTGAAAATTCCTTGCCGAAATTTTTTGAAGGAACAGAAAGGTAATCTCCGTCAGAACCGGGAAGACTTACACCTATATATTCATCATCAATAAAACCTTGAGCTGTTATTTTTTTATCGTCAAATTCGGCAGTACCGTCAACAAGTAATTCTTTTTTGTCGGGATAGTTTGCAATGGTTGCATTGGCTTTAACCTGTTTATCACCGTTCTTTGTGTTCAAATCTAAGTTAAGGGTGAATTCCTTGTCAAAAGAAGGTTCGAACCCGAATATGTTATTTTGTATGTCGGAGGTTTCTTGTGAAATTTCGGAAATTGTATCGGAAATAAGCTTTGCAGTATAAGCCTCCGGAGCAACAGCATTTATAATAGGTCTCCATGCAATAAGTACTATACCCGCAATAACAGCCAAAGCTGTTAAAATAATTCCGATAATGAGCAGAACTTTTTTGGTTGAACCTTTTTTCTTCTTAACAGGCTTTGTAACAGGAGGTTCTGTTGTTGTATTGTTATCATTTTGAAGATCCGTGTTATTCTGAACATTTTTGTAATCGGACTGAGCTTGAGAAGAAAGGCTGTTCTGATTCGACTGATTCAAACTGCTTTGTGAGTTTGTCTGCTCAAGTTTTGTACCGCATTCAGTACAAAAAAGAAATTTGTCGGGAATGGTTTTGCCACAATTAGGACATGTCATAGCTATACCTGCTTTCACTAAATTCTGTAATGACATTAAATAACACTTTGATGTTTACAACAAAATTCTACATCATTTTACAAACAAAGTCAACAAGTTGTTGTAAACAATGGTGTGTTGAAGTTTTTTATTATGTTTTGAGACTCTATTGAAATTGAATGATTTTGTGATATAATTAGATGTGAATGAGGTGATTCGATGAAACACATAGTCGCATCTGACTTTGACGGCACACTCTGTCAGAGTTATCCAAATGGGTATAGAATTAATGAAAAAACGCTTGAAGCAATTAAAGAATTCAGAAGTAAAGGCAATCTGTTCGGCATAGTTACGGGGCGCAGTTATATCTGGGCATACCCTGTGTTCAAAGAGCAGAACTCTTTTGAGTTTGACTATATCATTTCCGATAACGGTGCACAGTGCTTTGATAGAGACGGAAATACCGTATTCAGTAATAAAATCAAAGCGTATCGCGGATTTGCAAAGGACTACGTTAATACTGTTCTTGAATTTTCTGATGAAGTCGAAGAATCGGGCATTTGTTTTGAAAAGGACCGATTCAATTTTGAAAATAATAACCCATGTGGTAACGGCGGATATTACAGTAACTATTCTGTCCTTAATGAACTCTATGAAAAAGATGAATTTGTAATGGTAAATGCCGTATGTAAAAATGATGAAGCGGCGGTAAAGCTTAAGCAAAAAATTGTATCAGAATTCGGCGAATATCTTGACCCTGCTCAGAACGGCAGATGCCTTGATATTACGGCTAAAGGCATAAGTAAAGCCTCGGGCATAAGTCAATATGCAAGGATTATGAATGTTCCGCATGATAACATCTATTCGGCAGGTGATAACTATAACGATCTGCCCATGATTAAGGCATTTCACGGCTGTGCCGTAAAGGGTGCGGTTGATGAACTTAAAAACGAGGCAGAATTTGTACTTGATGATGTCGGAAGCCTTATAAATATAATACTTCAAAAGGAGAAAAACAATGATTAAATATAATTTTAAAAAAGCACTTCCTGTATGGGAAAAGGGAAAAGAAAAAGAAAAAGAAATGAACTATAATCTCGTTTTCCGTGCAGTTGTAGATAAGTCGGATGATGTGATAATTGCACTTTCCGCATCGAGTATGTACCAGATGTTCGTGAACGGCAATCTTGTGTCGGAAGGCCCTGCACGTGCAGGACACGGCTGGTATAGGGTTGACGAGATTGATATATCAAAGTTCATGTCGCAGGAAAAGAATATAGTTTGTATATATGTTGACGGATATAATGTTGAAAACTATTACCTTATCAAACAGCCCTCATTCCTTTGTGCTGAAATAGTATCAGACGGCAAGGTTGTCGCCGCAACAGGTTGTGACGGTTTTGAAGCAAAGTATCACTCTGACAGAATCAGGAATGTAGTCCGTTATTCCTTCCAGAGAACATTTGTCGAAGCATACGATATTGACGAGCACTTCCGTGATTTTGAAACAAAGCTTGAAGTTTCTTTTGTACCTGTTGAGCTTGCATTGCAGGATGAAAAGAAGTTTATCGAAAGAGGCGTTGCCCTCGCAAGATATGATGAATGTGATGCTTTTGAAGTTATTTCAAGAGGTAGTGCTGTATTCTCTGATACTTGTGATAATCCCTTCAGAATAGGCTATGCCGTGCCGAGTGCGGATACAAGTGCGTTTGCCGATGCAAAGGTACACGTCTTTGATGAAATCAGAAAAGGTACATATACCTGCACCTCCACACAAACAGAAAAAACTGATAGGGTTGAGATTGGTGCAAATGAATATGTTATCTATAAAATGCCGACCGAAAAATCAGGTTTTATCCGTTTTGGCATTACTGCCGAGGAAGATTCTGAAATCATAGTCCATTTTGATGAAGTACTAAAGGACGGAGACGTTACACCCGAAAGACTTGTCACTCATCAGAGAGGTGCAATCTGGTTTTTGAAGAAGGGTACATATTCCATAATTACAAATGAACCCTATACCATAAACTACCTTAAATTCATCAATAAGTCAGATGGAAAGGTTACGGTAATAAACCTCGGCATTACTGAATTTGCCGCAGATATCGAATATAAGCCTCTGAACAGCGGAAACGAAAACCTTGACCTTATCCACAAGGCTGCGATTGAAACATATAAGCAGAACGCAATTGACGTTTTTACCGACTGTCCTTCAAGAGAAAGAGCAGGCTGGCTTTGCGACTCATTCTTCACTGCACGTGTTGAAAGATTACTCACAGGTAAGAGTGATCTTGAACGAAACTTCCTGGAAAACTTTCTTATAGCTGAGGATGTGGGGCATATTGATTCACGAATGTTCCCCATGTGTTTCCCGGCAGACCATATAAATGAAAACTTTATTCCCAACTGGGCAATGTGGTATGTTCTCGAGCTCGAGGAATACTTGGAAAGAAGCGGTGACAGAGAGCTTGTAGATATGGCAAAGGATAAAATTCTCACGCTTTGCGAATATTTTGAAGAGTTTGAAAACTCCGACGGACTTCTTGAAAACCTCGAAAAGTGGGTGTTTGTCGATTGGTCAAAGGCAAATGACTATGTTGACGGTGTAAACTATCCCTCTAATATGCTTTATGCAAGAATGCTTGAAATCGTGACAAACCTTTACGGCGATAAAAAGTACGCACAAAAGGCGGCAAAAATAAAGGCTGAAATCTGTAAGCAGTCTTATGCCGATGGCTTTTTCAGAGATCATGCCGTAAGAGATGAAAACGGCAATCTTGTCCTAAAACTCGAAGATGTCACCGAATCCTGCCAGTACTATGCTTTCTTCACAAAGACGGCAACTGCTGAGTCTCATCCCGAACTTTGGAAAACGCTTGTCGATGAATTCGGCCCAGGCAGAATGGAAAAGGGACTTCATACAGATGTTGCACCCTCCAATGCCTTCATGGGACTGTATATCCGCCTTGATTTGCTCTCGGAAATGGGGGATAGGGAAACTGTGCTTTCAAATATCGAAGGCTTCTTTATCCATATGGCAAAGGCTACGGGAACTCTCTGGGAAGATAAGGACGGTGCGGCAAGCTGTAATCACGGTTTTGCAAGCCATGTTCTTGTGTGGATGGATAAGTTCATAGAATGATGAAAGGATAGAATAATATGCTAACCCACAAAGGTACCCAAACGATTAAAACCGAAAGACTTATTCTTCGCCGATTTACGGTTGACGATGCCGACCTTGCCTTCAAAAACTGGGAAAGCGACGAGAGGGTTACAAAATTTCTGTCATGGGATCCTCATAAATCACCCGAAGAAACAAGAAATCTTTTTGCTGCGTGGTGTGAAGCCTATGAAAATCCCACTACATATAACTGGGCAATAGAATATGAGGGACAACCAATTGGCAGTATATCTGTTGTACGAATAAGCTCAAATCATGAATATGCAGAGCTTGGCTATTGCATGGGCTTTGACTTTTGGGGCAAAGGAATAATGACCGAAGCCGTAAAGGGCGTAATAGGTTTTCTCTTTGAAGAAGTCGGTATGCATAGAATTGCAATTTGTCATGCTTCTCAAAATCCTGCCTCAGGTAAAGTTGCTGAAAAGTGCGGTCTTACACTTGAAGGAACTCAGAGAGAAAGGTTTAAAAGCAGATGGGGAGAATATCTCGATATAAAAGTGTGGAGTATTCTCAAGAACGAATGGATGAGTATGTCTGATAATTAATTAAGATATAAAAATTACTCCCAACCGTTGAGGTCGGGAGTTTTTAATTACATTATGATTTCAATAAACTTGTTAAGCAAAGGAGTTATGGCAGGAGCAATAAACATTGCAGGAATAAAGTTTGCCACCTTGATTTTGGTAACACCTATTATATTAAGTCCAAGACCAATAATCATGACAGAGCCGGCACATATCATTTCGTTCTGCATTGATACAGATAAGAAATCACCGGCAAATGAAGCAATGAGAACGAGTGCTCCCTGAAACACAAACACAAAAGCAGAGGATAACAGAACACCGACACCGAATGTGGAAGCAAGTGCAAGCGAGGAAACAAGGTCAAGCATTGCTTTTGTAATTAACATTGTGTTGTCACCGCTGACACCTGCTTGAATAGAACCGACAAGAGTCATTGCACCTACACAGAAAATGAGACAGGCGGTCACAAAACCTTCTGATGCACTTGATGTGTCATTACCTTTGAATCTTCTTGTTGCAAAATCCGCAAATTTGTTGATTTTTCCGTCTATGTCGAGTAGAAAACCAATAGCCGTACCTATTGCCATTGAAAGAATAAGCACAAGAGTGTTGTCACCCTTCAAAGCACCGTCAATACCGATGTATATGGTGCATAAACCTATTGCAACCATTATACCGTCTGTTAATCTTTTTGGTATTAAATTTTTGAATATCATACCGACTATACTGCCGATAATCACCGTAATGCAATTGATTAAAACGCCAAGCATTGGAACCCTCCAAGTAAAAAATAACACAATTATTATAGCATTTTGTCACTTTTTGTCAAGCCATGCAAATGCAATTTTTCTTTGATTATTGATTTATTCATTATTTATGTATATAATAATATACAAGGGTGATTTATATGAAAACAGTATTGAATTTTAAAAAGCTTGATGAACGTGCAACAACACCGACGTACGGCTCTGAATTTTCTGCAGGTGCCGATTTATATGCCGTTTGTGATAATGATGTTGTAATTGAACCCGGTAAAACTGTTCTTATTCATACAGGTATTGCAATGGAAATACCAATGGGCTTCGGCGGCTTTATTTTTGCACGTAGCGGGCTTGCCTCCAAAAAAGGTTTGGCTCCCGCAAATAAAGTGGGCGTTGTAGATGCTGACTATAGGGGAGAAATACTTGTTGCTCTTCATAATCATTCTGATATTCCGCAAACAGTATCCCACGGCGAGAGAATAGCACAGCTTGTTGTAATGCCTTTTCTTGCCTGTGAATTTGTCGAATGTGAAGTGCTGTCAGATACTGTAAGAGGCAGCGGCGGTTTTGGTTCGACAGGAAGTAAATAATTAAAACAAATAAATATATTTTAAGGAGAAAATCACATGAAAAAGATTATCTGCAAAAAAGAGTATGACACAGCAACGGCAACAGTTGTAAAGAAGGTTACATTCGGCGAGTTCGGCCAGCCCGACGGTTACGAAGAAACACTTTACCAGACACCCGAAGGACTTTACTTCGTTTATGTAAACGGCGGTGAAGATTCTGTTCATCCTGCTGAAGATATTTCCAGAATGTCCAAGGCAAAGGCTGAAGAATGGCTCAAGGCACACGAATAATAGTACAAGAAAAGAAGGGTACCGATTTTGTCGGTACCCTTTTTCTGTATTAAAACTCAATTTCCATGCCATCATATGAAACTGAAAATCCAATTTCCCCGGCTATTTTTGTCAGCTCATCATACGTCACATGACCGTTGTGTGAAAAGTGATTAAGTACAAAAATCGTGTTTTCATCGGCACATCCGAGTTCTATCAGTTTTTCTTTTGTATTTGCACAGTCTTCGACATTCATGTGATGATGTCCTGAACTTGCGGCAACACCCATTGTGCAGTCAAGAGAAACAAGATCGAAGCAGGGTTTGTTTTCCTTAAGATAATTCCATGTCTCTTCAAGGAAAACTCCTGTATCATGACCGTAAAGCATTCTCTTTTCACCGTCAAAGATTTCGTAGATTAAAGGATATGTGGAAAAATCATGATTTGCTTTGTAGGGGACTATATCAAATCCGTCAATGGTGACTTTGCAAAAAGGCATAAGCTCGTTGAGATTCCACTTGCCTCTTTCAAGAACACCCGCCTTTCTTAACTCGTCAAAAATCAAATCAATTGAAGGCATAGATCCGTAAATGTTTATCGGCGGTATTTCATGCATTACAAAACCCTTGCATCTGACATTAAGAGTCGGTGGATGAAGGTGGTCGGGATGCTTGTGCGTAATAAGTACATGCTGAATATCGTTGAGTGGAAGACCCAAATGCTGAAAATGATAAAGAGTATCCGGAGGCAGGTCAATCAATAACTTGTCATTTACAAGCGCCTGACTTCTGGTTCTGATATTCTTTCCGCCTGTTTCTCTTGATTTTTTACATGTATCACAGCTACACCATATAGCAGGAATACCTTCGGCAGCCGCAGTGCCGTAATATTTCAACTTCATTTTTTACCCTCTTTAGATTATTTTAGTTTGTTTTCCATATAATAATCAGTGTTCCATCCATAACGGAGATACATGCTTTTTCATCAGTAAACTCGTTGCTGACGCCTAAGGTAGGATTGCCGGAGTCAAGAACGGCGTTTTCAAGTGAATATTTAAGTCCCGTTTCTGTTACACCTTTTGCCATACCGAAAGCAGGAAATACTGATATAAACCCTTTTTCTTTTCCGCTGAATGTTAATGACGAATTGTGGATTGACTTTATAATATATTGTCCGTCTGTAAGGGTAATACCGTAACCTCTTTCTGCGTAAGAAGCGGAAAGCGAAATGTTGGCAATTGTGTGTTCAAGTCTTTTCCCTCCGATAGCACCGCAAATTACAAATTGAGTGTATCCTTGATTAACACCTTCTATAATGGCAAGCTCGGTGTCGGTATAATCTTTTTCTTTAGGAAACTGCTTGATATTTGGATGACATGGAACAAGGCCTATGGTATCAAAATCGCCGAGCAGTATATCGGGAATTATATTCAGTTTTTCAAGATGATGATATCCGGCATCTGCTGCTATTATAAGGTCACCGTCTTGTATTTTGATGTCACCGTTAAAATCTCCGGCGGCAAATATATAGCAAATGTTTTGATTCATTTTAATCACCGTTAATTTGTTTTTAATGATTATAACACATTGTCAAAAATAATGCAAACATAATTGTAATATAATGTTAAATTAACAAATTCATAACATACAACGTCTGTGATTATTGTATAATATAACCACAAAATTTATAATGGGGTGATTTGAGTTGGCAGCAGAAATGCTGGATAAGATTCTTGCGGCAGAGAATAGTGCTAAAAATAAGCTTGTCGAGGCTGAAACTAATGCTGAAAAGATTGTTTCCGAAGCAGAGACTAAGGCAAAAGCTTTAATAAAAGCGGGAATTGATAAAGCAGAAAACGACGGAAAACAACTTCTCGCAGAATGTGAAAAGAACAGAGAGGTTCTTCTTAAGAAAAAGCAGGAGGAGGCATGCATTTACTGTAAAGAGCTTGCCGATAACTGCAGTTTGAAATCAAAGGAATGTGTTGAATTGGTGCTTGATAAAATATTTGCATAATTCGGTACATTCAGACTCTCTACTTTGGAGGTGATTATATTTGTCAAAGCTAAAAATGTTGAAATTTGAAGCTGCGACTTTGCAAAACAGAAGCAAAAGATTTGTAGGACAAATGCAAAGGCTTGGTGTTGTGCATCTTGAGAAGATAACCGACAAGCGTTTGTTTGAAGCCTCTGCTTCTGAAAGTGTTTCAGGATATGAAAAGGCAATGGGTGTAATTGACGAGGCATTCTCTATTCTTCTCAGTCATAATATCAAACAGAAATCATCGCTTTTCGCAGGTCGAAAAGCGTTAAGTGAGGAAGAATTTGATAAATCTTCACTTAATGTTGATGAATATCTGTCTTATGCCTATGAAATTTGTAAAGCGGATAAATTGATTGCGGAACTTCACGGTGAAGAGGTACGTATTTTAACACAGCTTGATACAATGCGGGTGTGGGAAAAGCTTGATATACCTCTTTCAACCGCTGAAACAAAGCATACATCAGTGTTCATCGGAAGCTTTTCGGGTGAATATACAAATGAGAAACTCTCAGAAGTTTTAGCGCTTCAGATGGGTGAAAATAAAGAGTATTCATTTGAAATTGTTTATTCGTCAAAGCTGTTGACGGCTGTCGTTTTCTTTTGTCATAAGAGTATAAAGAATCAGCTGTGGACTGTAATAAGAACACTTGGATTTATTCCGCCTCCGGAAATTACAGACGGCAGTGTTAAACAGAGAATTTCTTTGCTTGAGAATAAACTGTCCGAGATTGGTAAAGAAAAGACAGCTTTAAAAGAAAAGATCTTTACTCTTTCTAAACAGGTTGAAAATATGCGTTTTGCATATGATTATTTCTCTGTTAAATGCGATGAGTATAAGGCACTGACTCTTGCAGGCTTTTCTTCCAACACTATTTATTGCACAGGCTATCTGCCTGAAAAGTCAAAGAATGCCTTTGAAAAATTGATTGAGAAAAATGACGGTGCCGTTGTGTTTGAGACACCAAGTGAAGACGATGACGTACCGGTACTTTTGTCGAATGGCAGTTTTTCAGAGCCGATTGAATCAATCGTTGAAATGTATTCGACACCGGGTAAATTCGATATAGACCCGTCAAAGGCTATGGCGTTTTTCTACTATCTCTTGTTTGGTATGATGCTTTCCGACGCAGGTTACGGTCTTATCATGACTTTAGGTACTGCAATAATCCTAAAGAAGACGACAGTTGAAGGAAGCATGAGAAAAATGATGAAAATGTTTTTCTATTGCGGCATTTCCACGGTTTTCTGGGGATCTTTGTTCGGTAGCTGGTTCGGCGATATTGTATCGGTTGTTTGCATCAATTTTCTTGGTATTAATAATCCGCCGAATGTTGCGTTGTGGTTTGAACCAATAAAGGATCCGATTAAACTTTTGCTGTTCTCTTTTGTAATTGGTATTGCCCATTTGTTCTTAGGTTTAATTTTGCTGGGATATACAAAATGGAAGAACGGAGATAAAGTGTCGGCAATCTTTGATACTGTTCCGATAATGCTTACCGTGTTGGGCGCTGCACCTCTTGCGGGTGGAATCCTTACCAATATTCCGGCAGCTGTCACAAATGTCGCAAAGTATGTTCTTATAGCAGGTGTGGTTTTGATTGTGTTTACCACATCACGCTCCAAAAACATTATTACCCTTGTCGGCGGCGGCTTGTATGGACTGTATAATATTGCTTCGGGGTATCTTTCCGATATTTTGTCATATTCGAGACTTCTTGCACTCGGTCTTGCAACGGGAAGTATAGCTTCTGTTGTAAACATGCTTGGCGTTATGCCTCAGAATATGGTAGTAAAAACAATTGTATTTATAGTTGTATTTATTGTCGGACATGCTCTTAATATGGCAATCAATGTTCTTGGTGCATATGTTCATACAAACAGACTTCAGTTTGTTGAACTGTTTTCAAAGTTCTATGAAGGCGGAGGTAAACCATTCAGCCCCTTCGCATATAATACAAAATATTTTAAACTCAAGGAGGAAAATAAAAATGATTAGTATTGGTCTTGTTATTGCGGTAGTTGGTGCTGTTTTGGCAGCGCTTGTGGCAGGTATAGGTTCGGCGAGAGCTGTAGGCATGGTTGGTGAGGCAGCAGCCGGTGTTGTTTCTGAAGATCCTTCCAAGTTCAGTAAGGTTTTGCTTCTTCAGCTTCTTCCCGGTACACAGGGTCTTTACGGACTTCTCACTGCCGTTCTTGAACTTTCTCAGCTTGGAGTTCTCGGCGGTAATCCTGCAAGTCTTACAATCGCTCAGGGTATTGCGTACTTCTGTGCATGTATGCCTATTATGATTGTTGGTTATTTTTCTGCCATTGCTCAGGCAAGAGCTGCTGTAGCTGGTGTTAATATTGTTGCCAAGAATCCTTCTCAAAGCAGTAAGGCTCTTACCATGGCTGCGATGGTTGAAACATATGCAATTCTTGCTCTTCTCGTTTCTATCCTCGTAATCAACGGTATTAAATAATTTGTTCAGGAGAATTTCAATGGATGGACTTACAAATATAATCGATAAAATCAATGAGCAGAATGATGCAGATTGCACCCTTATTATCGAGTCCGCCGAAGAAAAGGCAAAAAAGATTCTTGAAGATGCTGAAATAACGCTTAAAAAGAGTGTTGATGAAATCAATGCTTCATACAAAACACGAGCAGATATAATAAACACAAAGGCAGTTTCCGGTGCACAACTGGAATATAAGCGTATGGTTCTTTCTGAAAAGAGCAGAATCATTGAAAGCTGTATTGAAGGGACGCTCAAAGAAATGTGTGAAGCACCCGATGATGTTTATTTCGGATACTTTGAAAAGCTTGTTGTCTTGCATGCACTTTCAGGTGAAGGTGTAATGAAAATGTCTCAGCGTGATATTGACAGACTGCCCGGCGGCTTTGATAAAAAGCTTTGCAGCCTTCTTCCGAAGGATAAAACATTGGTTGTATCAAAAGATTCAATACAATGTGACGGTGGGTTTGTTATTGAGTATCCTGAGATGAGGGTAGACTGTACATTCAGATCGCTTATTGAAGATAAAATTGATGAGATACGCGACAGTATAAGCAGTTATCTGTTCGCATAGGAGGTGCTTTTATGATGAAAGACACCGAATTTGCCTTTGCTGTTGCAAAAATTCGTTCAAATGAATATAAACTTCTCACTTCAAATACCATAGAAGCTTTGATTAGTGCACAAAATTATAATGAGTGTATTAAGATTTTGTCCGAAGCAGGATACGAAGGGTTTGATAAAAACGATGAGGATACGGTTCTTTCTGAAAGACAAAGAACTGCATTTGAATTGATTTACTCCTCGGCACCAGATAAGCATTGTCTTGATTTTCTCATTGTGAAAAACGATTTTCATAATTTTAAGGCAATTCTTAAGTCAAAAGTAACGGGTGCTGACTTCACAAAGCTTGTTGTTTCTCCATCATGTATTTTACCCGGTACCGTTTCAAAGGCTGTTGATGAAAAGGATTATAGCGTTATTGACGGTGAATTTGGAGCTGTTTTAAAAGAAGCATACGGTATTCTTACCGAGACAATGGACGGTCAGATGCTTGAGGTTTTTCTTGACAGAAAGTGCCTTGAGATGTCGGTTAAGCTGGCAGAAGAATCAAAGGATGATTTTGCTGCAACGCTTGCAAATCTTATGTGTGCTCTTACAAATATCAGAATTGCTCTTCGTTGCATAAAGACCGGCAAAGATACATCATTTGTGATGAACGCACTTGCTGACAGCAGTATTGTTGATAAGAAGCAACTTGCCGAGTGCTGTGCAGTTGGCATAGACGAATTGGCAGAATATGTAAAACGTATCGGCTATAATTCTGTGGCTCATGCGATGACTTTGGGCTATGCCGCATTTGAAAAACAATGCGATGATATTCTCATAGAAAAGATACGCTTTGCAAAATATCAGAATCTTGGTATAGCACCGCTTATTGCGTATTATTTTGCAACCGATGCAGAAATCAAGACTGTAAGGATTATTCTTTCATGTAAGAAAAACGGTATTGATACGGAAATTATCAGGGAAAGGGTGCGTGAGCTATATGTATAAAATAGCGGTTGTTGGAGATAAAGATTCCATATACGGCTTTGCATCCTTAGGTCTTGGTATATTTCCTTGCGATGATGAAGACAGTGCTTCAAAAACAATAAAGGAGCTTGCAAAAAACGGATATGGTGTAATTTATGTTACAGAAGAGCTTTTTGAACTTCTCGGTGATGAAGTTGAGCACTTTCGCAATATGCCTTTGCCTGCAATTATTCCAATACCCGGTGTTAAAGGTAATACGGGAATCGGAATGAGAAATGTTTCTGTGTCAGTAGAAAAGGCAGTTGGCTCCGATATCATTTCTTAAATTTATCATATTTACGAGGTATAAAATGGCAACTGGAAAAGTATTAAAGGTTTCAGGACCTCTTGTTATTGCCGAAGGTATGCGTGATGCCAACATGTTTGACGTTGTGCGTGTTTCGGATAAGAGACTGATTGGTGAAATAATTGAAATGCATGGAGACAGAGCCTCTGTGCAGGTATATGAGGAAACTTCGGGTCTCGGTACGGGTGAACCTGTTGTATCTACAGGCGAGCCCATGAGTGTTGAACTCGGTCCCGGTCTTATCGGTGCTATATTTGACGGTATTCAGAGACCTCTTGATGATATCATGAGGGTTTCTGGCAATAACATAGCACGTGGTGTTGAGGTTGCATCTCTCAAACGTGATAAGGTGTGGAAGTTTACGCCCACGGTTGAAATCGGTGCAAGTGTTGTTGCCGGTGACGTTGTGGGTACCGTTCAGGAAACCGACGTTGTTCTTCATAAAATCATGGTTCCTTACGGTGTGGAGGGTGTTGTTACATCTATAAAAGAAGACGAATATAAGGTTGACGAGGTTGTCTGTGTAATTAAGACTTCTAAAGGCGACTATAATATGACGCTTATGCAGAAGTGGCCGGTAAGACGCGGAAGACCTTATGCAAAGAAGCTCTCACCCGATAAGCCTCTTATAACGGGGCAGAGAGTTGTCGATACAATGTTCCCCATAGCAAAGGGCGGTGTTGCGGCAATCCCCGGTCCTTTCGGAAGCGGTAAGACGGTAACACAGCACCAGCTTGCCAAATGGGCGGAAGCTGATATTGTGGTATATATCGGCTGCGGTGAACGCGGTAACGAAATGACCGACGTTCTTAATGAGTTCCCCGAACTTATCGACCCCCATACAGGTAAGAGCCTTATGGAAAGAACGGTGCTTATTGCAAATACATCTGATATGCCCGTTGCGGCACGTGAGGCATCCATCTATACAGGTATCACAATCGCCGAATACTTTAGAGATATGGGCTACTCGGTAGCTCTTATGGCTGACTCCACTTCTCGTTGGGCAGAGGCACTTCGCGAAATGTCGGGACGACTTGAAGAAATGCCCGGTGAAGAAGGCTATCCCGCATATCTCGGCTCGAGACTTGCTCAGTTCTATGAAAGAGCGGGAAGAGTTATTTCACTCGGTTCAAAGGGCAGAGAAGGGGCACTCAGCGCAATCGGTGCCGTATCTCCTCCCGGTGGTGATATTTCAGAACCCGTTTCGCAGGCAACCTTGCGAATCGTAAAGGTGTTCTGGGGACTTGATGCTTCGCTTGCTTATAAGAGACATTTCCCGGCAATCAACTGGCTCACAAGCTATTCGCTTTATCTTGACCTTCTTTCGGGCTGGTTCAAGGAAAACGTTTCGGAAGATTGGATGTTGCTTCGCGGCAGAATGATGGGTCTTCTTCAGGACGAGGCAGAGCTTGATGAAATTGTAAAGCTCGTCGGTATGGACGCACTTTCTGCTTCCGACAGACTCAAGATGGAAACTGCAAGAAGCATCCGTGAAGACTTCCTTCATCAGCTTGCCTTCCATGAGGTTGACACATATACAAGCCTTGAAAAACAGCTTCTTATGATGAGACTTATCCTTAAGTATTACGATGAAGCGGCAGATGTTCTCACAAAGGGCGGAGATATTGAAAAGATTGCTTCTCTTGCTGTACGTGAACAGATAGGCAGATTCAAGTATGTTGAAGAAAAGGATATTAAGGCTGAATACGAAAAGGTAAATTCTGAGATTTCAAAGCAGATGCAGACTACTATCGTAAAGGAGGAATTCTGATATGGCAAAAGAATATAGAACAATTGAAGAAGTATCAGGTCCTCTTATGCTTGTTCGCGGTGTTGAGGGCGTATGCTACAATGAGCTTGGCGAAATCGAGCTTGAAAACGGTGAAAAAAGACGTTGCCGTGTTCTTGAAATCAACGGAAGTAACGCCCTTGTTCAGCTTTTTGAAAGCTCTACTGGTATTAACCTTTCCAACAGTACTGTAAAATTCCTCGGACGTCAGATGGAGCTTGGTGTTTCCGAGGATATGCTCGGCAGAGTTTTTGACGGTCTCGGAAGACCTATTGATAACGGTCCCGAAATCATACCCGATAAACGTATGGACGTAAACGGCTCGCCTATAAATCCTGCTGCCCGTGCTTACCCTAACGAGTTTATTCAGACAGGCATTTCGGCAATTGACGGACTTAATACACTTGTAAGAGGTCAGAAGCTTCCTATCTTCTCAGCCTCCGGTCTTCCTCATTCAAACCTTGCCGCGCAAATTGCCAGACAGGCAAAGGTTAGAGGTACAGATGAACAGTTCGCCGTTGTATTTGCGGCTATGGGTATCACATTTGAAGAATCCAACTTCTTTGTAGAATCCTTCAAGGAAACGGGTGCTATTGACAGAACGGTTCTCTTTGTAAATCTTGCAAACGACCCTGCAATTGAAAGAATTGCAACACCTAAAATGGCACTTACTGCGGCAGAGTACCTTGCCTTTGAAAAGGATATGCACGTGCTTGTTATCCTTACTGATATTACAAACTATGCGGATGCTCTTCGTGAGGTTTCCGCGGCTCGTAAGGAAGTTCCCGGACGACGCGGTTATCCCGGTTATATGTACACTGACCTTGCTACCATATACGAAAGAGCAGGAAGACAGCAGGGCAAGAAGGGTTCAATCACAATGATTCCCATTCTCACCATGCCCGAAGACGATAAGACACATCCTATCCCTGACCTTACAGGCTATATCACAGAAGGACAGATTATCCTCGCACGTGACCTTTACAGAAAGGGTATAACTCCTCCTGTTGACGTTCTTCCGTCGCTTTCCCGTCTTAAGGATAAGGGTATAGGCGAGGGCAAGACAAGAGCCGATCACTCCAATACCATGAATCAGCTCTTCTCAGCGTATGCGAGAGGTAAGGATGCAAAGGAACTTATGGTTATCCTCGGTGAATCGGCGCTTACCGATATTGATAAGCTGTATGCAAAGTTTGCCGATGAGTTTGAAAAGAAGTATGTTTCGCAGGGTTATGAAACAGACAGAAGCATTGAGGAAACCCTTGATATCGGCTGGGAGCTTTTAAGAATACTTCCCAGAAGCGAACTCAAGCGTATTTCCGATAAATTCCTTGATATGTATTATGAAAAGAAATAACGGGGTGAGATTATGGCAGTAATGAATGTCAATCCTACCCGAATGGAGCTTACAAACCTTAAGAGAAAACTTGTAACAGCTCGCCGTGGTCATAAGCTTTTGAAGGATAAACGCGATGAACTTATGAGACGCTTCCTTGATATGGTGCGTGAGAATAAAGAACTCCGCCGCGAAGTTGAGCAAGCTATTCTTGAGGCAAATAAGCATATTTCCGTTGCCCGTTCCGTAATGTCGGGTGAAGCACTTGACGTATCTTTGATGATGCCAAAACAGGAATTGAGTCTTGATGTTACAAGCCGTAATGTCATGAGCGTAAATATTCCTGTATTTGATGTTCAGATGAGAAGTGCCAACGAAAGTGATGCATACTCCTATGGCTTCGGTTTTACTTCGGGAGACCTTGATGAGGCTGTTGAAAACCTTTCTGAAGTTTTTAAAAAAATGGTACGTCTTGCCGAAATTGAAAAATCTTGTCAGATGATGTCGGCTGAGATTGAAAAGACAAGAAGAAGGGTAAATGCTCTTGAGCATGTACTGATACCTCAGTATATGGATACAATCAAGTACATTACCATGAAGCTTGACGAAAATGAAAGGAGCACAACGACCCGTCTCATGAAGGTCAAGGATATGATGATGAAACAGCAAATTGAATTGCAGAAAAAACAGGATAATCTTAAAAATGCATAAATTAAAAGCAGACCACGCGGTCTGCTTTTTTTCTTAATTTGTTGTTTTTGGAGGAGAGATAATACGATTGTGTGGAATAGAAATATCATTTTTCGCAAACTCGGCTCTCACTTGTTCAATAAGGTCAAAATAAAGAGTCCAGTAATCTTCGGATTTGCACCATACACGTGTAGTTATGTCAATGGAATTTACTGTGTGTGCAGATTCTCTTACGAATGGCTCTTCGGGTTCGGTAAGGGATAAATCATGCTCAAGTGCAATTTTGAAAATAATGTCTTCGGCAAGCCTTGCATCGTCGCTGTGGCAGATTGAAAAAACAAGATCAACTCTTCTTGTGTCGGCATTGGAATAATTGATTACTGTGCTGTTAACTACAACGCCGTTTGGCATAATTATTTCTCTGTTGTCGACAGTTTTGAGCACTGTATGAATAAGCTGAATATCCGTTACTGTGCCGGTGTTGTCGGAAATTTCGATGAAATCTCCGGTTTTGAAAGGTCTTGTCATAAGTATGAATATTCCGCCGGCAATATTAGAGAGAGAGCCTTGAAGTGCAAGGGCAATTGCTGCGGCTAGAGCAGATAAACCTGCAATAAGACCTGTTGTAGGAATATTCAAAATTCCAAGGGTGCTTATAAGCGTGAAAACGACAATTGATATCTGTGCACTTCTTGCCAAAAATCTTATAAGTGAAACATCAAAATTGGATTTTGACATCGCTTTTGTTATAACAGATTTTGTAAAAGAAGAGAGCGTAAAACCAATGCACAGAACAGCAATAATTTTGATAATGGGATAGATAAATGTGTTAAGTACATACGTTAGTGTCAAATCAAACATCCTTTCTTGTTTTAATGAATACTATTGTATCATTAAATATGGCGTGCAACAACAAGAATTTGTGAATTTTTGTTATATTTATCTCGACAAAAGATATATGTTATGATATAATCAAATTAGTATGATAATCAGAGGTAAAATATGAAAAACATTTTTATCGATAATTTAAAAAACTTCAAAATTAAATGCGACGGCTTCATTTCCTGCGGCGGTCTTAGTGATTTTCTTTCCACATTCGGACTTGACGGCGTTATGGGAGAGTATATTGACGCACTTATCCGCCATTCCGACGGAGGAAAGAGGATAAGAGCATATCTTGTTTCTCTCGGATACGGGCTCTTTAAAGGACTTAACAGAATTGACGACGTTCTTGTTCCTTCGCTTTCTTATGAGCTGTTTCAGACGGGTATTCTTGCCCATGACGATATAATTGATAACAGCGATTACCGCAGATTTAAGCCGTCAATGCATAAAGACCTCGGTGAGGGTCACGACGGTGTTTCAAAATCCATATGTGTCGGTGATTTCGGCATTGTGTCTGCTATTGAAATCCTCGATAAGTGCAGTTTTTCGGCAGAAACAAAGCTTCGTGCAATTTCACATCAGAACAAAGTGTTTTCTGCGACAATAGCCGGAGAACTTAAGGATATTGAGTTTTCGTATAAGGAAAGAGCAGAGGAGCGGGAGATTCTCGAAATGTACCGACTCAAAACGGCACAGTATACCGTGTCGGGTCCGCTTGTGCTGGGTGCAATTCTTGCAGGAGCTGATGATGAAGAAATCAGACTTATTTCGGAGTTTGGCGATGCTGTCGGTATTTCATTCCAGATAAGAGATGATATTCTCGGAATGTTCGGCGAAGAGGATAAGCTCGGTAAATCCAACATTTCGGATATGTGTGAAGGTAAAAAGACGGTGCTTGTGTCCCACTTTGATAAAACAGCATCTGACGAATTGAAGGATGAGTTTTATTCTGTTTACGGCAGGGAAGACAGCGGTGAGACAGAACTGCTTGCGGCAAGAAAAATGCTGGAAGATACCGGTTCTCTCAAGTATGCAGAGGACTTGTGCAAGGCTTATACCGATAAGGCAAAGAAAGTTCTTGATAATATGAAGATAACAGACGATAAGAGAGAACTTCTTGACGGACTACTTACATATATGACAAGCAGAAATAACTGACAGAGGTGAATGATATGGCTGAAAAGGCAACTCAGATTAACCATATAGGCGTTATCATGGACGGCAACAGACGTTGGGCAAGACAGCATAAATTTGAAACTGTTATCAAGGGACATGAAAAGGGTGTCGATAAGTTTATGGAACTGTGTATGTGGTGTCAGGAAAGGTCCATAAAGCACCTGACAGTATATGCATTCTCTTATGATAACTGGAACAGAACAAGTGAAGAGGTTGACGGTCTTATGGACCTTATGGAACGCTTTTTCACCAGTAAGGTTCAGACATGTATAAGACGCGGAATACGTCTTGTGCCTATCGGTAACTTTTCCATAATGAAGGAAAAGAACAGAGAGACTCTTTTCAAGGCTGCCGAAATGACAAAGGATTGTACATCTCTTACCGTGAATGTTGCCATAAGCTACGGCGGACACGATGAAACGGTGAGAATTGCAAAGAGAATTGCCATGGATGTTGCAGACGGTAAAATCGGTATTGAAGACATAACACAGGAAACATACAGTAAGTACCTTGATGTAGCACATTCGGGTGAAATGGAACTTGTTATCCGTACAGGCGGAGATTTCAGACTTTCGGGATTTTTCCCTTGGGAAACCTGTTATGCCGAAATCATGTGCCTTGACGTACTTTGGCCTGACTTTTCGCATGAACAGTTCGACTACTGCATCGACAGTTATTATGAAAAGACGAGAATTAATAAAGGTAAATAAAAAAAGCTTCCGAGAGGAAGCTTTTTTTGATATTTATATGAAAATTAAAGTGTAACCTTGTGGTAATCCTTCTTACCCTTCTTGATGATAACCTCATCCTTGAAGAAGTCCTTGTCGTAGGCTGCCGCAAAGTCTGTTACTTTTGCATCGTTAACCGAAACGCCGCCCTGCTTGATAAGTCTTTTTGCTTCGCTGTTGGAAGGACAAAGCTCTGTCTTAACAAGAAGCGCCGAAAGGGAAATCTTGCCGTCTGTGAAATCTTCGTCGGAAAGGGTAGTGGTGGGCATGTTGTCCATGTTGCCGCCTGCACCGAAGAGTGCACGGGCAGATTCAAGAGATGCCTTTGCATCTTCTTCGCCGTGAACAAGGGCTGTGAGTTCATATGCAAGCTTTTCTTTAGCCTTGTTGAGTTCGCTTCCTTCAAGCTTTTCGTATTCTGCGATTTCTTCAAGAGAAAGGAATGTGAGCATCTTCATGCACTTGATAACGTCGGCATCCGATACGTTTCTCCAGTACTGGAAGAATTCGTAGGGAGTTGTCTTGTTTCTGTCAAGCCATACTGCACCGTTTGCGGTTTTGCCCATCTTCTTGCCTTCGGAGTTGAGAAGAAGTGTGATTGTCATGGCAAATGCATCCTTGCCGAGCTTCTTTCTGATAAGCTCTGTACCGCCGAGCATGTTACTCCACTGGTCGTCGCCGCCGAACTGCATGTTACAGCCGTAGTGCTGATAGAGGTGATAGAAGTCGTAGGACTGCATAATCATATAGTTAAATTCAAGGAAGGAAAGACCCTTTTCCATTCTCTGCTTGTAGCATTCGGCTCTGAGCATGTTGTTTACAGAGAAGCAAGCACCTACTTCGCGAAGAAGCTCAACGTAATTGAGGTTTAAGAGCCATTCTGCGTTATTAACCATCATAGCCTTGTCTTCGCCGAACTCGATAAATCTTGACATCTGTTCTTTAAAGCAGTCGCAGTTGTGCTGAATCTGCTCGGCAGTCATCATGCTTCTCATGTCGGTTCTACCCGAAGGGTCGCCGATGTGACCTGTACCGCCGCCGATGAGGGCGATGGGACGGTTGCCTGCCATCTGAAGTCTCTTCATAAGACAGAGAGCCATGAAGTGACCTACGTGAAGCGAGTCGGCAGTAGGGTCAAAGCCTATGTAAAAAACAGCCTTGCCGTTGTTGATAAGTTCTTTGATTTCTTTTTCGTCTGTTACCTGAGCAATAAGACCTCTGGCAACCAATTCTTCGTAAATCTGCATTTATTTTGCCTCCTTGAATGAGTAAATACCATTCATAAATATTCATAATATTTTATCATATAGAAATCGTACTGTCAAGCATTTGTAAAAATAATTATAAAATCACAACTCCAAACTCCTAACTCCTAACTCCTAACTCCTAACTCATAACTCCTAACTCCTAACTCATAACTTACCTGATCCACCATTCCGGGCATAAATCTTTCATTTTCATAATTCTTCCCGAATCAAAGTCCATCATAATTTCGATTTCGCCGTATGTCTTTGGCATAAGCTGAACCATAAGCTCTCGGCAGGCACCGCAGGGAGCACCGCCAATTTTGCCGTCGGGCATTATGCAAATTACCTTGTCTATTTCCTGCTCGCCATTTGTTATCATGTTGAATATTGCATTTCTCTCGGCACATATGCCAAGGGTTGAACAGGTGTCAATGCACACTCCTGTGTAAATCCTGCCCGACTTTGAAAGCACCGCCGCCGATACCTCGCCGCAGGTGACGTAGTCGGAGATTCTTCTTGTGTTAAAAACTTCTTTTGCCGCCTTATACATTTCATTCCATATCTTGTCCATGTCTATTCCTCCGTCGTCAATAGTTTGATTGCATTGTAAGCAAATACCTTGCACCCGACTTCAAGTGCCCTCTCATCAAAGGTAACCTTTGGGTTGTGAAGGGGAAGTGTGAAGCCGTCTTTTATGCTTCCCGCCGCTATTGCAACACTCACCGACGGCACAGCCTGACTTATATACGCAAAATCCTCCGAGCCTTGAATTTTTGATTTTGTGTCTTTGATTTTAATAACATTTTCTTCTCCCAGAAGCTCTGTCATGTTATGGGCTGTTCTTGCAAGAAGCTGCTGATTGTTAATTAAACTCGGGCATCCCGAAGTGTATTTAATCTTGCATTTGCACCTGAAGGCTTTGGCAATGCACTGTGAGATTTCCTCAAACCGTTGTTTGTAAAATGCTCTTGTGTTTTCATCAAAGCATCTTAGGGTTCCTCTCAGAGTAACCTCGTCGGGGATGGCATTTGCGCTGTTGCCGCCTGAAATCTGACCGAATGTGAGAACAGCCTTGTCGTGTATTCCGAGTTCATACGCTTTGATGTGCTGGAGATCGCTTACTATTCTGCAGGCGCAGGTAATCGGGTCAATGCCGATGCTCGGCGATGAGCCGTGACAGCCTTTGCCGGTTATCTTCATTTCGAAGAAGTCTGCGGACGGTGCAGAGGGGGAGTCGTAGGAAAGAAGTATACTTCCCGTCGCAATGTCGCTCGCTGTCATTACGTGAAGAGTCATTGCATAGTCAACTCCGTCAAGGACACCGTTTTTTATTGTCATCTCTGCTCCCGACAGTATTTCCTCGGCGGGCTGAAATAAGAGCCTTATGTTCCCGCAAAAATCATGTTTTACCGACTGAAGAAGCTCGGCAGCACCAAGGAGCATTGCCGCATGCATATCGTGACCGCAGGCGTGCATATTTCCGAGCTTGCAGGCATAGGAAAGCCCGGTTTGCTCGGTAATCGGCAGAGCGTCAATGTCGGCTCTTAAAAGAACGGTTTTGCCGTTTTTTTCGCCTTTTATATCTCCAACTACGGCATTTTTGCCTAAAAAACGACACTCTACGCCAAGAGTGCAGAGTGTGTCGTAAATGTATTTTGAAGTTTTAATTGTGTCAAAGCCGACCTCGGCATTCTGATGAAGAAAACGTCTGTGTTCAATAAGTTTTTGTGATAATTCCTTACTGTTACGTAATATTGTGTTTATCATTTCTTACCCTTCAGCATGCGTTTGATTTTGTTTATGACTCTTTTTACAAATTTTCTTGATTCAAGTTTTGCGACGGTTACCTTTGAGGTGAGCTTGTTGTAGTTAATAACCGAACCGTCTTTTTTTCTGACTTCCGATACCTTTGCAATTACCTTGTCAATAGTCGTTTTTTCAGTCCAGTTCTGATTGTCACCCTTGATTATATACTCTCCGTTTTTAATGTTGATTATTCGATGAAGAACATATTTTCCGTTGGGACGTGTAAATAAAATCAAATCATACTTTTTGATGTTTTTCGGCTCAACAAGAACAACGCAGTCCTCATTCGGAATAACGGTAGGAAGCATACTGATACCCGTCGGATAAAAGACGAACTGACCTCCGTCGCGTATTGACTCGCAGATAAGGGGGAGCAGTTCTGTCATGTTTTTCTCACTTAATTCCATAATTTATGCCTTCATCCCCTCATAGGCAACATGAGCCGCCTGTATATCCATGTTACAGCCGAGACTGTAGAATTTGACCCTGTCAAAAATTACATTCAGCATACTGAAGAATTTGTCTGTCTGCGCTTCGCTATCGGGCAAAAGAAGCTGGGTGAAAATTTTGGGAAGAGCCGTGTTCGGGTCAATTCTTTCAATGCTGTTTTCCTTTGCTCTTGAAATAAAGCAGATTGAATAAAGCTCAGCCTTGGTATTGGCATTGTAGCCTTCTTTGCCGCACCAGGGAGTGCCGTAGGCGTAAAGCCTGCCGTCAATAAGACGAAGCAGAGGCTTGTCGCCGTTGACTATTTTTACCTTATCGCCGAATGCCTCTTTCCAAAGACGAATGTGGGTTGATTTTCCCGTGCCGCTGGGTGCGGAGAAGGCATAAGCCTTGCCGTCAACCGAAATTACTGCCGCATGAAGAATGATTCCGTCGTACTCGAGAAGCTTTTTCGCTATCTGCCTGTAAACCGAAATTGATTCAAGATACCCGTCGGAATAGCCTTCGAGACATTCCTTGTCCTTGTCGTAGTCGTCGGGGCTGGCGGATACTTCAAAATCTATTTCTGCGTTCTGATTCTCGTGGAGATAGTTTCTGCACAGCTTTGTAAGATAGTCATGCTTATGATTGATTTTTATGTTAAGGTCAGCAATTCTGTAAAGAGCCATAATGTACCTCGTACTTTCTTTATGGTGCTATTATATATCAAAAATGTTTTTGTGTCAATGATTTGAAGTTCTATATGTGATTTTGGTTAAATATTGCTTTTTTGTATTGCAAAAAAAACACTCGTATGTTAAAATAACGTATACTATTTTTAATTTGTCGGAGGAAAGAAATATGGATATTCTTCTTAAAAATATTTCAAGCCTTGAAAAGGTCAGAAGTGTGCCCGAACTTGAGGCACTTAATGAAGTAAACTCTGCAAAGGTGCTTGCAGGCGAAAACTATTCGTATCAGGTGTGCGGTATCTTTACACAAAAGCCCGACCCCAATAACCCTTATACTCCTTATAAGGCTGATACATATGTGTTTGTTGATTCACCCTTGAAGGATTATATCAACGCATACTGCATTAAGGACGCTGTTGCCGACTGTGTTGTTCCTCACGATGACGACGTTATTATGACAGAGCCGGGCATTGTTCCCGATATTCTTGTACCCCTTGAAATGCAGAACGGCAGAATGGCAATTTCAAATACTGTAACTTCTCTCTGGATTGAAGTAAAAGTGCCCTCATATATGAAAGCAGGCACATATCCCATCACCATCAGAATGGAAAGTAATCTTGACAGAAGCGACTGCTTAGAAAAGAGCTTTGAAATTGAGGTTCTTCCTGCTACACTTCCTTCACAGTCTACAATCTTTACCCAGTGGCTGTATGCCGACTGTATTGCAACGGCACACAATGTTGAAGTTTATTCCGAAGAGCATTGGGAACTCATTGAAAAGTATGTAAAGCTTGCAAGAGAAGTGGGCATTAACATGATTCTTACTCCCATTATCACACCTCCTCTTGATACCGAAACAGGACTCAAGAGAGTATGCGTTCAGCTTCTTAAAATAGAAAAGTGCGGCGACAAGTATTACTTTGACTTCTCTCTTCTTGATAGATGGATTGACATGTGCAAGCGTTGCGGCATTGAATACTTTGAAATGGCACATCTCTTCTCCCAGTGGGGACTTCAGTACACAGCCAACATCAAGGTAAAGGAAAACGGTGTTGAGGACTATATTTTCGACACCCGAGTAAAGTCAACCGATCCCGAATACGGCAATTTCCTCCGTCAGATGCTTCCTGCACTCGTTAAGTTCTTAAAGTCTAAGGAAGTGTTCGATAGCTGCTTCTTCCACATCTCCGACGAGCCTTACGACGGCCACCTTGAGGCTTATCAGTTCGGAAGAGACGTTCTTGCACCCATTGTAGGCGAAGAAAGAATGATGGATGCCATGAGCAGGGTTGAGTATTATGACAGAGGTCTTACAAAGCTTCCCGTCGTTTCCATCAATCACATGCCCGATTTTCTCAGCCGTGACATTGAAAACAGATGGGGCTACTACTGCTGCAGTCAGTGGGATAAGGTAAGTAACAACTTCCTTGCTATGCCCGGATACAGAAACAGAATTATCGGTCTTCAGATTTATAAGTTCAATCTTGTAGGCTTCCTCAATTGGGGCTTTAACTACTATAACAGCCAGGTGTCCCGTTATCTTATCAATCCTTACATGACATCCTCTGCCGATAAGGCTTTCCCCTCGGGTGACGCTTTCAGAGTATATCCCATGGAAAAGGGTCCTGTTCCTTCCATGAGAGCTATTATTTTCAAAGAGGCACTTCAGGATGTTGACGTATGTAAGAGACTTGAAAAGTATATCGGCAAAGAAGCTGTTATCAAGATGATAGATGAAGAAGCAGGAATGAATGTTACCTTCTTTGACTATCCCAGAAACAGCGACTATATCCCGACTCTTATGAACAAAATGAAGGAAATGATTGCAGAGCACCAGGCAAAATAAAGATGCAGGCGGTATTTTTACCGCCTTGATTGATACGGAGGTATAAAAATGGGTATATATGCCGATATGAAAATAGTATCGTCTCTTGAGAAGATGCGTCCTATGGACGAGCTTCCAGGTACGGATATCAAGAAAATTACTGCCCTTAAAGGCGAAAACGTTAACTTTCAGGTTTATGTGAAAATAGCTGAAAGACTGACTCTGCCCGTAACCGTTGAGAGCGAGCTTTCAAAATATGCAACACTCTATCAGGTAAGGGATACAATTGTTGACTTTATCTGGTTCTGCGATGAAGATGTAATAACCGACAAGCCCGGCATTATGCCCGATATTCTCATTCCGCTTTCAGACCAGAACGGTTATTATTCGGCATCAAGATACGGCTCATGTATGTGGGTGAATATAAAGCTGCCGGAAGATATAGGTGCAGGGGAATATGACTTTATGGTACACTTCGGAGAAGATTGTGCAAGTGTCAGCATTGAAGTTGTTGACGCGGTTCTTGAAGAAAACACGCTTAAGTATACCCAGTGGTTCCATCCCGACTGTATTGCGAGTACTCATAATGTAGCAATGTACTCCGATGAGCATTGGAAGCTTATTGAAAATTATATGCTTCTTGCAAAGGAAACGGGTATCAATATGGTGCTTACACCTGTACTGCCTCTTAATCTTGATACTGACCGCGGCTTTAATGTAAAACGCCCCGACTGTTCGCTTACGGATATTACCGTGATAAACGGCACTTATTCTTTCGGATTTGACAGACTCGGCAGGTATATTGACCTTGCTCTCAAATGCGGTATGCAGTATTTTGAAATATCCCACCTTTATCATGCAGGCGGTGCAGAGTGGTGTATAAATATAGAGGCTGATGTTGACGGCGAAAGAAAATATATATTCGATTCGTCAATGCGTGCGGATACCGAGGAATATGTAGGTTTTCTCAAAGCCTTTGTTCCTGCACTTACATCTTTCCTTAAAGATAAAGGTGTATTTGATAAGTGCTACTTTCATATTTCCGATGAGCCCAATAAGAATAATATTGACATCTATGAATACGCAAACAAGCAGATAAAACCGCTTTTTGAGGGAAGACCACTAATGGATGCACTTTCCGAGGTTGATTTTGTAGAACGCGGTCTTATGGATGTTGCCGTTGCGGAAATTGCACACATTGAAGACTTTATTAATAAGGATTTCGAAGAGAAGTGGTGCTACTACTGCTGCGGTGACTGGGATAAGGTCAGCAACAGACTTCTTTTCATGCCCTCGTACCGTAACAGGATTATAGGACTTCAGATATATAAATACGGCTTTGACGGCTTTTTGCATTGGGGATATAATTTCACCTACGTTTCGGGCTCGATGTTTGATATAAACCCTTATGTGTCTCAGTCATCCAGCAACATGTTCCCGTCGGGTGATGCGGCGAGTGTTTATCCGTCAAAGAACGGCGCATATCCTTCAATAAGGGCACTTGTTTTCAAGGAAGCAATCGAGGACATTCAGCTTTGCCGTACACTTGAAAAGTATATCGGTAAAGAGAGGGTAGTAGAGCTTATAGATAAAGAAGCAGGCATGAACCTTACATTTAAGGATTATCCGAGAAATGCAGAATTTCTGCCCCGCCTTGCCGACAAAATGAGACAAATGATTAAGGAGCTTTCAAAATGATAAATAAAGTATATAACCATCCCTATTTCGGCGAGTTTTATTACAGCATAGATATTCCCGAACAGTTCAATGGTAAAGAAAACGTTCCCATGCTTCTGTTTTTAAACGGTGCCGGAGAGAGGGGACACGACTATGAGGTGCTTCGCAGAATTGCCGTACCGAGACTTCTTCACGAAGGAAAAATCAAAGTTAATGCAATTACCGTTTGCCCCCAGTGTCCGGAAGGTGTGACATGGGTAAACCTTACATATATGCTTGTTGATTTCCTTGAATATGTGATTAAGGAATATAAAATCGACAGAAACAGAATATCTATGACCGGCGTCAGCATGGGCGGCTACGGCACATGGGAAATGGCAATGTTTGCTCCCAAATATTTCAAGAAAATCGCACCCGTCTGCGGCGGCGGTACACCCTGGAGAGTAAATCTCATTGAGGCAGACATCTGGGCGTTCCACGGAGACTGCGACACAACCGTTCCCACAAGCTGTTCTTTGGAAATGGTAGATGCTGCTCTTAGCTGCGGCAAAAACGCAAGACTTACGCTTTTCCATAACGTGTATCACAATTCATGGGATGAAGCTTATCTTGACAGCCGTGTTCTTGAATGGTTGACAGAGTTTTAACTTACTTCTTCTTTTCCGAAAAAGAAGAAGTAAGCAAGAAGAAAAGAACTTAGCACCAAATTTTTTTTGTAACAGTCCAATTCAATCACACGATTGAACGACCCGTGTACAAAACAACGGCACACGGGTCTGTTTATTTATTCGGCATATGCGTATCTACCAACAAAGAGAATTTCACCGTTTGTATCATCTCGGATTACGAAATAGAAAGGCTTGTCAAACTTTACTATGATTGGTTCTTCTGGCTTTGCACTTGTGGCACCATCCATCGCAACAGCCGTAACAGCCGCCGCTTCCGTGCCTTCTTCGTCAATGGAAATGTATGTCTTGTGAATAACCGTATCTATCCATAAACGCTCCTCGGGTGAAAGGGTTATCATGTCTGAAAAATCAGCCGATATTTTGCTGAAGGGTTTGTGCATGCCGATACGCATCAACATATCGTTAAGCTCGGTGTCATATTCAATCTTGAATTTTGGAACAAACAAACTCAATCTTTCGTATGTCATTTTAGCTTTATCAAGGACACTTTCGACATCTGTGCTTTCTGTCATAATGAGATACATGGAAATGTTCAGCTTTTCAACTATATCTACTTCAACATTGCCATTTTCATCTTCTATGTAGAAGCTTGTCTTATATGGCATTTTTACCATTTCAGCATTATTTGATTTAAAGTATGAAAAATAATCTGTCTGATGCATGAAATCTATCTGAGTTTCTTTTCCGTCAGCCGAAGTAAAAGTGTTTGGCTTTGTTAGGTTTTCGTTAAAATCATTTTCCCATGCACCTTTGAAATATATTGCGTTTACCAGAGCTGTCCAAAAATCGGGTTCATCAATAACGGTAGGAATCCTTCCAACTGTTTTATCATTTACCCAGCCGTTGATTCGTTTTACGGCATTATTGTTGTTTACAGTTTCGGCTTCTGCGTTATAATACTCTGAAATTGTTTTCTTATATTCATCCTTGAAATCATGCGGACAGTTGTCGGTGTTTACCCAGACAGAATTTGCAACATTCAGCATAAGTTTTTCAGACTGAAAGTACTTTTCCATAAGCTCTTTTGAAAATGTATTGAATTTGTCGAGATCTTCTATTTGTAAAGCATCGATAATTTGTTCTTTTGTTTCACCGACTGCACCATTCGCTGCAAGAGCAAGTGCCATTTTTATTGAAATAGGGGAAAACATATAGTTTTCATCTTTTGGCATCTGCATATTCAGTTTATCTGCAAAACTTGCATTTTCCGGAATTGGCTTTGTCTTTTCAATAATGTCGTATGTTCTCATGGCAATTACAACTGCCTCCTCTGTCGAAAGATTGGATTTAGGGTAGAACACATTTCCGCTGTATCCGTTCATTAGACCTATATGAGATACAAGCTGGATGCCGTTCCATGCCCAATCTGAGATACTTTCATCGTCGTCGTATTCGATTATGTCATCGGTATATACAAGGTCACAGCCCATTAGATTTATAAGTCTGTCAAAGATAACTGCCGCTTCTTCACGGGTTAATAAATCATTTGGAGCAAAGAAGCCATTTCCTTTGCCGTTGATTATACCGTTAATGTACAAATTCAGAATAGCCGGGTTGTTTGTATCTTCAAAAGGATTTTCAATATTAATTGAAGTCGTTTCAGGTTGCTTTGATTCAATGCCGCAAAGTCGGTAGATAAGTTCGCAAAACTCTTCTCTCGTAATATAGCTTCCATAGTAATACGTCTTATCAGAATCCAGTATTCCAAGCCCAAGTGCCTTTTCTACATCTTCCTTTGCCCAGTCGGCGGGGGTGGTGCTTGCAGAGGCATTGGAAGCATCGCTTACTTTCTTCGGACCGTCAATGCCGTCGGCAGAAACACTAAGCATGCATGATACTGCAAAGATAAGAGACAAAATTGTACATAACAGTTTTTTCATAACTATCTACCTCCGTAGTTTTATTATATAATACTCTGTTTTTGCTGTCAATCAACCATTGGTATAAACATTCTCTGTCACAATAAGCCGAGTTATGCCGTCAAAGTTGAGATAAACTGTCTGCGTTGGTGTTTTAATTTCTGAACCATCAGAGTTATCAGTCATTACAAGGTTTCCGTTTTCGTCTTCTGAAATGAATCTATGCCAGGTAGTGCCGGGAAAAACGATTTTATGAAGCTCCTCGCCGTTTTCGGGATTTATTCCACACCAATAACTTATACTATGCATAGATACTTGATCAATACCTAATTCTCTCATTGCAAGCTCTACTGCCACAGCAGTATTTTCGGCGTTGAGCGTCATGGTGTTGTTTATAAAACCGTCGGTTTTAATGCTGTAATTTCCGTTTGAATATTTTTCTAAATCTTCCTCATATGAAAAAGTAGTCATAACATCTGAAGTTATATAATCTGAGCCATATGGTTTTTCAAAATAAGCATAATATATTTGCTTATCAAAATCGCCTGTTTCTCTGAAGTCCATTACTTCCTTTGCAATTCTGTACCTGCCGCCGCCAAGTGCACCGTATAGCCAATGCCAGTCAGTCCGAAGTTCTGTTTCTCCATCACTGTCTATTCCGTATGCTGCCATATTAAACGCATAGTCGATAAGAGGCAATGTATCAACGGCAACCCACTTGCCGCCATCCATTTTTTCAAGCCAGAATGCCTCACCTGTCTGGAGCCTGCCTGTCACATCCGCTTCAAACGGGTCAAATACGATTGTTGCACCGTCAAAGCTTACATCTCTTGCTTCAAGCCTTAACCCCCAGTCTTTCCAAAGATAAGCACCAATACAAACAGCAGTCGCATTCTTTGCGTTTATGTCCATATCATTTGTACCGATGTATATATCTCTGTTTCCGTCGAGGGTGTGATATTTTAATATCTTAAATCCGTCACAACTGTATAAGATTGAGCCACCGTCATCGTAACTTACAGCAGGGTATTTCCAGTTACATCCTGCAATCAGTCCGTCAAGTGTAATCTTGCCGTAGTGTAGTGCTTCTTTTAAAGGAAGTGTATCTCCGTCAACCTTTACATAAACATCGTGAAGACCGTAGTAATATAAATTATAGTCGCTGGCATCTTCGTCAAAATCCCTGTTGTTGGCTACAAGTGTAAGAAGACCGGCATACTGAATTTCTGCAAATCTTGCAGGGATGCTGTCCTGTCTGTACTGAACGGAAAGCTCAAATTCCGCAAATCCGTCGTGTCTTATGTCATCGGTTGTAATAGTAGAACCGCCGGTAATGGGAGGAATATAGGTTATAACAACCTTTCTTCCTATTCCGTATAAATAGTCAACGTGGTCGTGTAGGTATTCTACACGGATTTTTTTTGAAATCTCATATTCTTCTTCGTCTGCATTCGGCTCGACTACCATGTAATATGTATCTTCTTCGACAACTGTTCCCACAAAACTTTCGGGAGGAAGCTCGTTTTCAACGACATCTGAGTCTGTGCCCGGTTCAGAAATGTTTTTGTCGGGTAGCACTGCTACTATCTTATCATCCTTATCATCATTTGCCTGAGGAAGAATCAGGTCTTTATTCTTTGTTTCTTTTTTATCACAAGAAATAAGAATTGTAGCCGTTAAAGTAATGCTTAACATGATTGAGACAAGTATTAAAAAGCTGCTCTTTTTCATAAATATTCCTCCTGAATTTTAGTTGTTTGTAAATTTAGACGTACTTTTTTCCAAAAAGTTCCAAAAAAATAAAAACGCAGGTTGCCCTGCGTAAAATTTATGCATTCGGTATGTCGATATACTGTGCCGAAGCAAAGCCGAGAATGCCTCCGTATTCAACGACATACCATAGTCCCGTGGTACAGTAAACATCAACTGTTTCACCGTTTGGAATTTGTGTAAGAACCGTTGCCTCAAGATTCGGTCTTTCTCTTACATTAAGCCTGCCGCCCGAGGTTGTGACAATGCCTTTTTTCACACCGCTGTATTCGTTAGGGGCAACAAACAGTACACCGAGATATTCGGCAATACCCTGTACAAGATTTTTTGCAATTGCTTCAATGTTGTTTTTTATCCATTCGGCATCGCCCGCATTGTCGTGATATGCAATCTCAACAAGTACTGCAGGTGCTTTTGTTCTGACTACCTCTGCAAGACTTGTTGTCGGTACGATTTTAACGGCCGAGGGATTAGGATAAATACTCATATAGTTGTCGGCAAGTATTGTTGCCGCTTCTCGTCCCTGACGGCTTCGTGTGTAGTAATAAAAGTCGCTGCCCGATAATTGCCCCTGAAGTCTGTCGGGAGATGCGTTTGAATGCAGTGCAAGATGTAAATCATAATTTCCTGCGTTTGATTCAAGAATTGCCTGACGCACTGTGTTGTATCTGTTGTTTCGTGTGTAATTAATACCTGATGCTATTAGATATGGTTCCATAGCATCTGCTATCAGATTCATGTAGTATTCTTCACTGCCCGAACCGTCGTAATAGTTATTGAACTCCTGGGTTGACGGGCTTAAATAGATTGATGGCATAGTATCCCTCCGTATTGTTGATATTACATTCTATTCACGGTTCTTTTAAACTGTTACTCTGAATAGGATTAAACAGGTGATAATATGCTTGGTAAAACATTTTCTTTTATGATTGTTGTTTCGTTCTTTTCAGCCCTGTTGACAGGAAGAGTTTATGAGATGGGAATTGGATTTGCTTCCTCATTGTCGGATGCTGTAAATCTTTGTATTTCTCTTCTTGGCATGATGTGTTTTTGGTCAGGATTTATGAATGTCCTGCGTGAATCGGGAGCTTTGAATCTTTTGTCAAAGGCTTTCAAACCATTTTTGAGAATCATTTACGGTAAAGACCTTACCAATGAAAATCTTCAAACTCTTTCTGCATCCGTTAGTGCTAATTTTTTAGGGCTTGGGAATGCAGCACTTCCGTTGGGAATTAAAGCTGTCAACAGCTTCGAAAAGAATAATAAAACAGGAGTTGCTTCGGATAATACGATAATGTTTGCGGTTCTGAATACCGTGCCGTTTCAGCTGATTCCGTCAACGCTTATTGCCTTACGTACAAATTACGGTTCTGAAAACCCTTTTGATGTTGTTCCGTATATTTGGCTGTGTTCGGTGTTGATAAATGTATTTGCGGTTATTGTATGTAAAATGATGTCTTTGAAGCGGGGAAGTAAACGATGACGTTTTTTCTCGGTATAACAAAGTATATCATGCCTTTATTGCTGTTGTTATTTGCTTTTGTTTTTATATTCTCAAAGAATAACCCGATTGACAGTTTTATAAAAGGGGCGAAAGAAGGTGCGTTGTGTTGTTATAATCTTTTGCCGTCACTTTTGCTTATTATGTGTGGTGTTTCAGCCTTATTCTCAAGCGGCGCTGTCGACCTTGCTTGCGATGCACTGAGTCCCGTACTCGATTTTTTAGGTGTGCCGCAAGAAATGCTTTCAACCATTGTGTTAAGACCGTTTTCGGGAAGTGCAGTTACGGCCGTGGCGGATAAGATGTTTAATCAATATGGTGCAGACAGCGATGCTTCAAAAATTGCCTGCTTGCTAATGGGTTCTACCGATACAATTATCTACACTTTAAGTATGTATTTTTCTGCTGTTAATATAAAAAGAACGCGGTATGCTTTGCCCGCGTCCTTGTTGGTATTTATTTTTAGTGTTTTTGTATGTGTGACGGTGGGAAACCATATGCTATGAGTTATCATTTACAATGTTTCTAGCCCATTTGCCTTTTATTATGATGTTGAAACCTATTATTACCTTAAAAACCTCAATTGCAAGACTCAGAGCATAAAGCGGAACGATATTTATATCCGTAAGATGTGCAAGAGCAAATGTAAAAGGAACACTTACACAAAGCATGTATACACTGTCAAATATAAACGTAATAACTGTTTTACCGCCGCTTCTGATTGCGAAGTAAAAGGCGTTCATTAAAGCATTAAACGGTAAATATACGGCATAACAGATTATAAATGAGGACGCAAGTTGTTTAACTGAGTCTTCCGTGTTATAGATTTCGGGGAAATATGGTGCAACAATAATAAGCAGACATCCGAGAATTACGGCAATAACAAATGACATGAATGTCATTTTTGCATTTGTGTCTTTTGCTTCTTTAATTTTGCCTGCACCCAGTAATCCGCCCACAATGATTGAAATAGCAGAACCGAATGCAATAACCGATACCATGAAGACATTGGAAATTGTTGAAGTGATGCTGGCAGCAGCAACGACATCAAGACCTCTTACAGAATATGCATTGTTTAGTGATGCAATACCCAAAGACCAGCAAAACTCATTCATAAGTAAAGGTATTGCCTTAGGCAAAACTTTTGCTACTGTTTCTAACGGAACTTTGAATCCTCTGTAGAGCCCCTTGATGAAGGTGAATTCATTATGTTTGATGTGACATATGAAAACAGTGACAAAGCATTCAACAAATCTTGATATTACGGTTGCAATTGCCGCACCTGCAACACCCAGCTTCGGGAAACCAAGGTGTCCGAAAATGAGAAGATAGTTGAAGATAAGATTTACAAAAACAGCGATAATGCCTGATACCATTGGTATTATAGGTTTTTCAACCTCTCTGAGTGTGCCGCCGTAGACCTGAGCAATTACAAATGGGATAAGACCTATCAACATAATTGACAGATATTCTTTACCTACCGATAAAGCAAGTTTTGGGTCAATACCTTCATTACTGTCATGTAAATATGAATTAATAAGTGCGGTTCCTGCAAACGAAAAAATGAATAATGCCGCAATCAGAATAATAAGTGCACATATAAGTTTTAATCTTACTGTTTCTTTAATGCCTTTAGTGTCGTTCTTTCCGAAATACTGGGCGGTAAAGATGCCTATGCCGCTGATTATTCCGAAAATAGCCAGGTTGAAAACAAATAAAAGCTGATTTACAATGGCAACGGCAGACATCTCGGCAGTACCCACAGAACCAACCATTATATTGTCAACCATGCTGACAAGATTGGTTATACCGTTCTGAAGCATTATGGGGAGGACAAGCATTAAAACCTTCTTGTAAAATGCTTTGTCACCGATAAACTTTTTTAACATAAATTTTCTCCTTTCTGCAGGCATAAAAAAAGTCTCGGCAAACAGCCGAGACTTTTTAACTGGTCTGAGTGGCGGGACTTGAACCCACGGCCTCTACCACCCCAAGGTAGCGCTCTACCACCTGAGCCACACCCAGATACCATAAAGTTGTGAAAGGGTCTTGCTCACAACGTGTGATATTATAACATAGAGAAAATGGTTTGTCAATAGTATTTTTGAAAAAAATTCTTTTTTTAATTTTGTTTGAAAAACATCTTGGTTTTTTGATAATTTGATGTTAATGTTGCCTAATCCTGCTTTAAAATAACCATTTATTTTGCCGGTATTCCTATGTAAAATACACTATAAAATGAGGGTGAGTTTTTGTCACTCTTCTTTTTGTATTTTTTTATGTTTTGCTATTGAAATAGTGCTTTTTTAATGCTATAATAAAATTTAATGTAGAATAGGGGGTGTTGTAATTTGAATTTTCCCGAATATGTTGCTTTTACGCTTGACAGGCTCGAAGAAAACGGTTACAGCGCATACCTTGTCGGCGGTTGTGTAAGGGATTATATTATGGGGATTGATCCTCATGATTTTGACGTTACAACAAATGCAAAACCTGAGCAGATTGAAGAATGCTTTTCTGATATCAAAACCCTTGATGTCGGAAAAAAACACGGTACAATCTCTCTTGTTTTCGATAAAGAAATTGTTGAGGTCACAACCTACCGTATTGACGGTGAGTATAAAGACTCGCGTCATCCTGAAAGCGTTACATTTACAGATAAAATCGAGGATGACCTTGCTCGACGCGATTTTACAATGAATGCTATAGCATTTTCTCCCAAACGCGGCTTTGTTGACCCGTTTGACGGCAGAGGAGATATAGGAAAGCAAAGAATTGTCTGCGTTGGTAATCCAAATATAAGATTTGACGAGGATGCACTCAGAATACTGCGTGCTCTCAGGTTTTCTTCAAGACTTGGCTTCTGTATAGAAGAAAATACAAAATGTGCTATTCTTGAAAAACGTAATCTTCTTCTAAACATTGCTTTTGAGAGGATAAACAGCGAATTTGTAGGTATTCTTGACGGTAAGGATGCTGCAGGTGTAATTGCGGAATATACGGAAGTGTTTCGCACTTTTATTCCTTCTCTTGCAAGTATTGATTGTCCGAGCATAGACAATGCAAAAAAATACAGCATTGCTGTTAAACTTTGCCTGTTCTTTTCACATTATGATAACGCAAAAGAGCTTGAGGCTCTTATGAAAAATCTGAAATTTGATAACACAACGGTAAAGACTGTAACAAGTGTTGTTCCGCTGTACAATAATTATTTTTCAAAATACAAGGACAGCGATATAAAACGTGCCGTATCAATAATAGGTGTTGACAATACTCAGATTCTCTATCAGGCTCTTTACTGTCGCACAAATAATAGTGCACACATTGTTGCACTTCAGCATTTAGCCGAATTTATTGGCGAGGGTGCATGTATGTGTGTATCTGCTCTTGCTGTAAAAGGCAACGAAATAATAGAGACGTATAAAATAAATCCGTCTGATACGGGTAGAATACTCTCTAAATTACTTGATGACGTCATAAGCGAAATTATACCAAATGAAAAACACGCTTTGCTTGAAAGAGCAAAAATATATATTCGGCAATAACCTAAGGAGTACTCTTACCAATGCAGAATCAAAAACTTAAAGGAACTATTTATATACTTATTGCAACAGTAATCTGGGGCAGTGCATTTGTTGCACAGTCGGCATCTACAGTCGGACCCTTTACATATCAGGGGGTACGTTCAATGATAGGCGCGGCTTTTCTTGTGGTTCTTTCTTTGGTACTTGATATCGGTGTTAAAAAACGAGGCGACGGTCATAAAGTAATGAAATGGACGGATAAGACACTTGTTCAGGGCGGCGTTGTCTGCGGACTTGTTTTGTTTGGGGCCATGAATCTTCAGCAATTTGGTCTTCACAACGGCACTGCACCCGGTAAGGCGGGGTTTATTACCGCTATGTACATACTTATCGTTCCGATAATCGGACTTTTCTTTAAGAAAAAGGTTTCACCGAATGTTTGGATTGGAATTGCCGTTGCGGTTGTGGGGCTTTTCCTTTTGTGTATGAACCCTGAAGAAGGCTTTGGTTTCAGCGGCAGTGATATCTATGTGATTCTCTGTGCAGTTGTGTTTGCATTCCATATTACTGCTGTAGATTTTTATGCACCCAAGGTTGACGGTGTAAAGCTCTCTTGTATTCAATTTATTGTTGCAGGCGGTATTTCCTGCATTTGTATGTTTGTATTTGAAGATCCGAAGATGAGCGAAATAATTGATAATACGGTTCCCATACTTTATGCCGGAATCGGTTCCAGCGGTATTGCATATACACTTCAGATTATCGGACAGAAGTATTCACCGCCAACTTTGGCATCACTTGCCATGAGCTTTGAATCGGTGTTTGCGGTTATTTCTCAGGTTGTTGTTGCTTTCATAGTATTTGTTGCAGGAAGAGGACCGCTTGTTCTTCCTTCTGTCAGAGAACTCGTTGGATGCTTAATAATGTTTGCGGCAATTATGCTTGCACAATTTGAATTTCCCAAAAGAAGAAATTTGTAATGGAGAATGTGCTTTGAAAAAAATGTTGGCTGTTGTAGGTCCTACCGCTTCCGGAAAGAGCGACCTTGCAATTTGGTTGTGTAAAAAATACGGCGGCGAGGTTGTTTCCTGTGACTCTATGCAGATTTATAAAAGAATGAATATAGGTACTGCAAAGCCGACAAAAGAGGAAATGCAGGAGGTTAAACATCATTTGATTGATTTTCTTGAGCCGGGAACAGAGTATTCTGTCTCGGATTATGTTGCAGATGCCGAAAAATGCGTGAACGATCTCGAAAGCAGGGGAATTTTGCCGGTATTTTGCGGCGGTACAGGACTTTATATCGACAGCTTTGTGTCAGGTGTGAAGTTTTCCGAATTTGAAAATGACCCTGCTGTGAGAAAGAAACTTGAGGACGAGTTTCATGATAGTGGTATAGAAGGAATATATAACAGGCTTTCGATTGTTGACCCTGAAATCGCAAAGTCCGTTGATATTCATAATACCAAAAGAGTTATCCGTGCTCTTGAAGTATATGAAACTACGGGTATTACAATGACCGAGTGGAATAAACGCTCAAAGATAAATGCCGATAAAAAGGAATGTTTGATTGTAGGTCTTGACTATGAAGACAGACAAACTCTTTATAACAGAATTGATATGCGTGTTGATTTGATGCTTGACAAGGGTCTGCTTGAAGAAGCGAAAAAACTTTATGATGAAGGCTTGTTCAATACAAAAACGGCAAGTCAGGCAATTGCATACAAAGAATTTCTGCCTTATTTCAAAGGGGAAGAAGGGCTTGAAAACTGCGTTGAGGTTCTTAAACGTAATTCCCGCAGATATGCCAAACGGCAGTTAACCTGGTTCCGACGAAATAAAGACATTTGTTGGATATTTAAAGACGGGAAAACTATGGACGATATATTGAATGAGGTATTTGTCATTACAGACCAATACTTTTCGGAGGAAATTTGATGGATAGATTTTCAAAGTTTTTTTGTGATCCGTTTAAAGTTTTAAAACTGCTGTTTGCAGTTTTAGCCGGTACGGTTATCATATTTTATGCTTATCATCAGGTATCCGGCGGATTTGATGATAAGGTTGAAACGGAAATGTCAATCCTTGTGAATATTAATGATTCGGTGTCTGCCGATGCATATGTTTTCAGAGATGAATATGTTTTGAAAGATGCAGTTGACGGTGTGATTGTTACTCTTGTTTCCGATGGAGACAGAGTGTCAAAGGGACAGTTGATTGCAAATGTATATGCCGATGAAAGTGACGCAGCTTTACAGGATGATATAAATAGGCTTCAGAGAAGACTTGATATTCTTGAAGACAGCTCTGTTGATACCGATTTTGTCATCTCAGATATTACTAAACTCGATAATGAAATTTCAGAGGTATTGACTGATATATATTATGATTCTTCAAAGGGGGATCTTGCCTCTGTTATTGATTCATCTTCGCAGCTTCTTGTAAAATTTAATAAACGAGATTTGATTGTGGATTCAGACTTTGATTTTTCGTCTGAAAAAGAAAAGATTGAAACTGATATGAGTTCACTTGAGGCTCGCATCAGTTCCGTTTCAACATCTATTACAGCACCTTCTGCAGGATATTTTTACGGTGATGTTGACGGTTATGAAAGTGTTTTTCTTACCGATTCGGTTGGTGAAATGAGTATTCGTGACTTTGAGGAATTGACTCATTCAAAGACGGAAAATGTATCTTCTGAAAACGGCATAAAAATTGTGAGAGATTTTGTTTGGTATCTTGTGTGTTCGGTTGATTCAGATCAGCTTGTGAACCTGAAGTCGGGTAATAGTTATACGGTTTCTTTCCCTGAAAATGCCGATTATCAAATGGACATGTTACTTGACAGAACCGTTAAGGAAACCAACTCTTCAAAGGCTCTTGCAATATTCAGAGTCAATATTCTTCCCAATCAATTTGATTACAAAAGATATCAAAAGGCTGAGATTGTTCTCAACGAAAAGGAAGGTTTGACTGTTCCGAAGAAAGCATTCAGAGTTGTCAATGGTGTTGAGGGTGTTTATATCCTTGTGGGTGATGTTGTACGATTCAGAAAGATAGAACGCATTGGAGAAAAGGATGACTATTATATTGTTCGGTATGACAGTCAGCCAAATTACTTTGAAGATGAGAATTCGGCTGATAATACTCCGTATCTTTCTTTGTACGATAACATAATTGTCAGCGGTAAAAACTTGTTTGACGGAAAAATTGTTGGATAACGGGCGGTGAAAAAATGGAAGGAAAGTTTTCAAAAGAAACTGTACTTGAGAAAATTGTAGAAGTTAAACAGAAGATTCGCAATGCGGCTGAACTTTCCGGTCGTAACTTCAATGATGTAACTATTCTTGCAGCGACCAAAACGGTTGATGCTGATACAATTAATTTTGCAATTGAGAACGGAATTAGCTGTATTGGCGAAAACCGTGTTCAGGAATTGATTGAAAAGTATGATTCGATAAACAAAGAAAATGTGGCTGTTCATTTTATCGGAAGGCTTCAAACCAATAAAGTCAAATATATATGCGATAAGGTTTCCATGATTCATTCGGTTGATTCCGTAAAGCTTGCACGGGAAATTGATAAACAATGTGCTAAAATTGATAAAGTTATGGACGTACTTGTTGAAGTTAATATTGCAGGTGAAGAATCAAAAGGGGGAATTGAGCCGGAAAACCTTGAAGAGTTTCTTGTTGAAATCTCACGGTTTTCTAACATCAGGGTTGTTGGTTTGATGTGTATTCCTCCTGTATGCCGTAATGATGCAGCTATCAACGAAAACGGCGGTTTTACCTCTAAAAGTGAAGAAAATATATCGAGTACAAAAAAAAGTTACAAAAATAATGAGTTTTTTGAAAAAATTATGAAATTATTCCTTGACATATCGCAAAAAAAATTAGATAATATATATATGCAAGAATTATCAATGGGCATGTCCGATGATTTTGAGCAGGCAGTTCTGCAGGGCTCGACAATTGTTAGAATCGGACGAGGTCTTTTTGGCTCAAGATAATAAAATTATATTAGGAGGTTCTAATAATGGGACTTAGAGAATTTGGAAAGAAGCTTTTCCCCGATGCTATTGAAGCAGACGATAACTACGCACAGGATATCTATGATGATGTAGAGGAGCAGTATCAGGAAGATGATAGAAATGTTCGTACATCTGATTCTTACGGATCCAGAGGTATTGGTATTTCTACAGGCGGCTCTTCTATCGAAATGAAGGTTGTAACTCCCAAGAGCTATGACACTGTTACACAGATTGCAGATCTTCTTCTTGCGAAGAAAACAGTTCTTTTGAATCTTGAAAGCACAAACCGTGAAACAGCAAGACGTCTTATCGATTTTCTTTCCGGTGTTGCTTATGCTCTCGGCGGTGGTGTTCAGAAGGTTGCTGATAACACTTATGCCATTACTCCCAGCAATGTTGCTGTATCCAAGGAAAATATCGGCGGTGTAGCTGCAAGTGCTGCTCCTGAGGCTGATAACAGCTCTGCGTTTTAATTTGAATAATGCAGATTGCATTGGCTTTACTGAGAGGCACGGCCGGACTTGTTATTGAAGTTTTGCGTTTTATGATGTTTGCCCGTGCAATTGTTTCATGGATTCCCAGTCTTTCTGAGTCAAGGATTGCTGACTTTTTGTTTGCGGTTACTGAGTTTCTTATCACACCGGTAAGGATTTTGTTTGACAAGATGGGTTGGAACAATTCCATGATGATTGACATACCTTTCTTTGTTACCTTTATTTTTCTTACTTTTATCGGAGTTTTTATATGAGTAAGAATGATTATGGTTCCGATTCTTTATTTTTGCAAAGACTTGAGGATATGGTGTGCGTATGTACTGAAAAGTATGTTCCGCAATTTACTCATTTTCTTGACGGTAAAAGCTTGAAAATTGCCTTAGAATACCTTTCTCGTTGCAGCGATATTGTAGTGCTGTGTAATGGCGGATTTGTCAATGCCGAACGATGTGTGATTGGTATATATCCAAAAGATATTTATGGGTATGTTGATTGTGCGACCGATGAAATGACAGAACTTATGAATATTAAGGGACTTGTCATTGAAGGGTCTGGTTTTTCATCCTTTTCCCATAGAGATTGTATGGGGGCGGTTCTTGCTCTTGGTATCAAAAGAGAAGTGTTGGGTGACATATATCTCCCGAAAGACTCATCGCTTGCTTATATATGCCTTACTGAAGTTGCTGCCAACTATCTTTGCGAAAACATAGAGTTTATCGGTAAAGATAAAGTTAAGACTCGTATAATAGATGTGAGTTTGTTGCCTGAAATCGTACGAGAGTTTGTTGTAATATCCGGTACAGTCGCTTCTGATCGCCTTGACAGTATTGTTTCACTGGCAACAAAGCTTTCCAGGGAAAAGGCAAAGCAACTTGTCAGCTCAGGAATGATCAAAGTAAATCATTTTGAAGAAATAAGAGCAGATTTTCAGGTTGATGAGGGTGACGTTCTCTCCATCAGAGGTTTCGGACGTTATGTGGTTTCTGAACTTCCAGGTATTACCAAAAAAGGAAGAAATAAAGTTATCATTCATAAAATGATTTAAGATAGGATGAGTTGATTATGGTTTCACCAAAGGAATTAAAAAAGACCGGATTTTCAAAAACTATAAAAGGCTATTCAGTAAATGAAGTTGATGAGTATGTTACATACCTTTTATCAAGGTATAATGAGGCATATAACGAACATGCTGAGCTTGAACGTAAGTACAGTGCAGCTCTTATTCAGCTTAACGAAGTGAAGTCCGAGGAAGTTGTCGTTACTGAAACCATTCTTAATGCACAGAAAATGGCAGAGGCAATAATTCAGGATGCAAAGCAAAAAGCCAATGAGATTAAAGGCTCCGTTTCGGAAAGCTGTAACAAAATTCTGGATGTTTACAGAACAAAAGTTGCTGCTGAAAGAGACAAGTTGGTCGAATGTGAAAAGGCTGTCGCCGAGTTCAAGGATTCCTTGTATGATGCATACAGAAAACATATCTCATTTATTGATAATATAATGCCTGACGAAGAGCCGACGCCGTATTTTACAGATGATGAACTAGAAGATAAGGCGATTGAGCTTGCAAATAAAAAAATTAACCCGGAAACGGCTGAACAAGTTATGTCCGATGTAGAACAGGCATCAGACGTTCAGGACGGTGTTGATGATACTAACGTATAATAACATAAAATGTCGGCACGGCTTTTGTCATGCCGATATTTGCGTGTTAAAATATAATTATTTTTGTTTATAATTAATACTTTTTTACAATAAAGGAGCACTCTTAAAATGTCAAAAGACTTTGGAAAGACACTTAATCTTCCTAAGACAGAATTCTCTATGAGAGCAAATCTTCCTCAGAGAGAGCCTGCCACAAAGGAAAAATGGGAAGAACAGAACGTATACGCTAAAATGCTTGAGAAAAATAAGGGCAATCAGAGCTTTATTATTCATGACGGCCCTCCTTTCTCCAACGGTAATATCCATATGGGTACCGCCATGAATAAGGTTCTTAAGGACATTATCAATAAGTCCAAGTCCATGCAGGGCTATTATGTACCTTATATTCCCGGTTGGGATAATCATGGTATGCCTATTGAGAGTGCCATTATTAAAAAGAGCAAGCTTGACAGAAAAAAGATGTCTGACTCTGAATTCAGATCTGCTTGTCAGGAATTTGCTGCAAACTTTGTTGATATTCAGATGACATCCTTCAAACGCCTCGGCGTTCTTGCAGATTGGGATCATCCTTATCTTACAATGAATCCTTCTTTCGAAGCTAAGGAAGTAAAGGTTTTCGGTGAGATGTATAAGAAGGGCTATATTTATAAGGGCCTTAAGCCCGTTTATTGGTGTCCTTCCGACGAAACAGCTCTTGCTGAAGCTGAAATCGAATACGCAGAGGATAAGTGTACATCTATTTATGTAAAGTTCCAGCTTAATGATGACAAGGGATTCTTTGACGGCGTTTGCGATAAGGAAAAGACATACTTCATTATCTGGACAACAACAACATGGACTCTTCCCGGTAACGTAGCCATTACTGTTCATCCCAGAGAAACTTACGTTCTCATCAAGGCTGCTGACGGTAACTACTATATTACTGCTGAAGCTCTAGCGTTTAAGACAATGGCGGCAGGCGAAATAGAAGGCTTTGAGGTTGTTAAGGAATTTAAGGGTCAGGACCTTGAATATATGACAGCAAAGCATCCCTTCCTTGATAGAGACAGTCTTCTTACCGTTGCTGAATACGTTACAATGGACAGCGGTACAGGTTGTGTTCATACAGCTCCTTCCTACGGTGCAGATGACTATTTCACAGGTATGAGATACGGTCTTCCCATAGACGTTGCTGTTGATGACAGGGGCTATCAGAATGAGCTTGCAGGAAAATTTGCAGGACTCAGATATGACGAATCCAATGAAGCGATTCTTAATGATATGAAGGAAAGCGGCGCACTTTTCTCAAGCGAAGAAATTGTGCACCAGTATCCTCACTGCTGGAGATGTAAGAATCCTATTATCTTCAGAGCAACACCTCAGTGGTTCTGTTCTGTTGAAGCATTCAGAGATGATGCCGTTAAGGCATGTGAATCTGTTCAGTGGCTTCCCGAATGGGGCGGAAACAGAATGGTTTCCATGATTAAAGAACGTGCAGACTGGTGTATTTCCAGACAGAGAAAGTGGGGTCTTCCTATCCCTGTATTCTACTGTGAAGATTGCGGTGAAATCATTTGCACAGAAGAAACAATTGATAAGGTTTCCAAGATTTTCGGCGAAAAGGGTTCAAATGCGTGGTTTGATATGACAGCTTCCGAGCTTCTTCCCGAAGGTTTTGTATGTCCTAAGTGCGGAAAGACTCACTTTGTAAAGGAAACAGACACCCTTGACTGTTGGTTTGACTCCGGTTCAACACACTTTGGTGTACTTTCTGACGAAGAATGGCCCGCAGACCTTTATCTTGAAGGTGCTGACCAGTACAGAGGCTGGTTCCAGTCTTCACTTCTTACAGCTGTCGGTGCAAAGGGTATGGGTGCTCCTTACAGAGCTGTTCTTACTCACGGTTGGGTAGTTGACGGTGAAGGTAAGGCAATGCATAAGTCTCTCGGAAACTCCGTATATCCTGAAGATGTAATCAAGGTATACGGCGGCGATCTTCTTCGACTTTGGGTTGCTTCCAGCGACTACAGAGTTGACGTCAGAGTTTCCGATCCTATATTTAAGCAGCTTTCCGAAATCTATAGAAAAATCAGAAATACAGCAAGAATCCTTCTTGCAAACCTCGGTACAATTGAAGAAGACTTCGATCCTAACAAGGATATGGTTGATGTTAATGACCTTATGCCTATTGATAAGTGGATTGTATCCCAGTTCAATGACCTCGTTGCAAGAGTTATGAAGGCTTATAACGACTACGAGTTCCATCTTATTTATCACGATGTTCACGACTTCTGTGCAGGTGAACTTTCAAAGCTCTACATTGATATTTCCAAGGATAGAGTATATGTAGAAGCTAAGGACTCTGCTCTCAGAAGAAGTGCTCAGACAGCGATGTATATTGTTCTTCACGGTCTTACAAAGCTTCTTGCACCTATTCTTTCCTACACTGCAGAAGAAATGTGGCAGTTTATGACACATCTTGATTCCGACAATAAGGAAAGCGTATTCCTTAACAATGTTCCCGAATACAAGGCAGAACTTGAATTTAAGGACGTAGCTGAAAAGTATAACCAGCTCTTCGTATACAGAGACGATGTAATGAAGGCACTTGAACTTGCACGTGCCGAAAAGCTTATCGGTAAGAGCCTTGATGCATCCGTAACCATCTACGTTAAGGATGAAAAGGTCATGGAATTCTTCAAGGGCTTTGTAGATGAGCTTAAGGATATCTTCATCTGCTCTGAAGTTAATCTTTCTGCAGAAGAACCCGCAGACGGTGCATTTACCGAAACAGAAACAGGAATTGCTGTTAAGGTTGATGCTATGCAGGGTACAAAGTGTGACAGATGTTGGTATGTAAAGAATGATTGTACAGACCTTGGCGAAGGTGAAAACCTCTGTCAGAGATGCATGAACATCGTAAAGGCATCTTTCCCTGAAATTCTTGCATAATTATGCTGTCGGTAATTATTGCAGTTGCAGTTGTTTTACTTGACCAACTGTCAAAAATACTTGTTGTAAAAAATCTCAAGCCTATCGGAAGTTTTACTGTAATAAAGGATGTTCTGAATTTAACATATGTTGAAAACAAGGGTGCGGCTTTCGGTATTCTTTCTGAAAACAGATTTGTTTTTATGATAGCTTCAATATTGATAATTGCACTTTTAGGTTTTGTTGTGTATAAGTACCATGGGCAAAGTAAGTTGTTTGACATTTGCCTTGGTCTTATACTCGGCGGCGGCGTTGGTAATATGATTGACAGAGTCATATACGGCTATGTGATTGATTTTGTTGACTTTTGTGCATTTGATTTTTGGAAGTATGTCTTTAATGTAGCCGACAGTGCGGTTGTTGTCGGATGCATTTTGGCAATCATTTTTCTTGCTTTTGATAAGAAGACAAAAATTTTCAATGAAACATCTAATGATCCCAGCGGAGATAACACTGATGAATAATGCTTCATTAAATGATAGAGAAATTATAGAGCTTTGTTCTCAGAGTGACGGTGTGAGGCTTGATTTATATGTTTCGCAAATGTGCGAACTGACAAGAAATGCAGCATCTAAGCTTATAGAAGCAGGTAATGTTTCGGTTAACGGAAAGACTGTAACAAAAAAGAGCTTTCCCATAAAAAACGGGCAGCGTATAACGGTTGAATTGCCTGCTGTCGAGGCTTGTTCTGCAATCCCGCAACAAATGGATTTGGATATTGTTTATGAGGATGACGATATAATTATTGTAAACAAGCCTCAGGGGATGGTTGTGCATCCGGCACCGGGAAATCCCGACAAAACGCTCGTCAACGGTCTTATGTACCACTGCGAGGGTCACCTTTCGGGAATTAACGGAGTAATCCGCCCGGGCATTGTCCATAGAATTGATAAAGACACAAGCGGTCTTCTTGTTGTTGCAAAAAACGATAATGCCCATAATAATTTAGCGGCACAGATAAAGGAACATTCCTTTAAACGTGTGTATAAGGCAGTTGTTATCGGCTCTTTCAATGAACAAGAGGGCAGAATAGATCTGCCAATCGGAAGACATCATACTAACCGTAAAAAAATGACTGTCACTTCCCAAAATTCAAAGGCAGCGGCAACAAATTATAAAACTGTTGAAGTGTTCAGAGGCTATTCACTTTGCGAATTCAGGCTGGAAACGGGTAGAACACATCAGATACGTGTTCATGCATCCCATTTCGGACATGCCGTCGTCGGTGATCCTTTGTATGCACCTCTTGAAGGTAAAAATCCGTTTAATCTGACAGGACAGTGCCTTCATGCTGAAATTCTCGGCATAGTTCACCCGACAACAGGGGAGTATATGGAGTTTAAAGCTCCTTTGCCTTCTCACTTTGAGAGAACACTTGAACTTTTAAGAAAAAACTATAACTAATATAAGCAAATAACTGGAGGAAGTCCCATGGATAAGACTAAGCTTTCGGCAATAGCCAATGAAATCCGTAAGGGTGCGCTTACTGCAGTATACTCGGCACAGTCCGGTCATCCCGGCGGCTCGTTGGGTATCGCTGACATTCTCGCTTACCTTTACTTTGAAGAAATGAATGTAGACCCCAAGAATCCCAAAATGGAAGACAGAGACAGATTTGTTCTTTCAAAAGGTCATACATCACCTGCACTTTATGCAACACTTGCCGAAAAGGGCTTTTTCCCTAAAGAAGATTTAAAGACATTCAGACACAAGGACAGCTATCTTCAGGGTCATCCTGATATGAAGCACATTCCCGGTGTAGATATGTCTACAGGTTCGCTCGGTCTCGGCATTTCCGCTGCCTGCGGTATGGCACTTAGCGGCAAGATTTCCGAAAAGTCTTACAGAGTATGGGCAATCCTCGGTGACGGTGAAAGCCAGGAAGGTCAGGTATGGGAGGCTGCAATGTTTGCTTCTCACTACGGACTTAATAACCTTGCAATTTTTGTTGACTGCAACGGTCTTCAGATTGACGGTGCAACAGCTGAAGTCATGAACCCCGAACCCTTTGATGAAAAATTCAAGGCATTCGGCTGGAATGTCGTGGTAATTGACGGTCATGATTTTGACCAGATTGATGCTGCTGTAAAGTCGGCTAAAGCATCCGATAAGCCTTTTGCGATTATCGCAAAGACTGTCAAGGGCAAGGGTGTTTCCTATATGGAGAATAAGTGCGAATGGCACGGTAGCGCACCTAAGACAGAACAATATGAAATCGGTATGCAGGACTTGGAAAATGCAGTGCTTGTAAAGTAAGGAGGTAAGAGTTATGTCAGAAAAAATCGCAACAAGAGACGGTTACGGCAAGGCTCTTGCTGAACTCAGTGAAAAATATGATTTTGTAGTTCTTGATGCTGACCTTGCGGCGGCTACAAAGACAGGTGTATTTAAAAAGGCATGTCCCTCAAAGTTCTTTGACTGCGGTATCGCAGAAGGTAACATGATGGGCGTTGCGGCAGGTATTGCTTCAACAGGAAAGACTGTATTTGCATCTTCTTTTGCAATGTTTGCAGCCGGCCGTGCTTTTGAACAGGTAAGAAATATAATCGGCTATCCTCACCTTAATGTTAAAATCGGTGCAACTCATGCAGGTATAACTGTTGGTGAAGACGGTGCAACACATCAGTGTAATGAAGATATTGCACTTATGAGAACTATTCCCGGTATGGTTATCCTCAATCCCGCAGATGCAGTTGAAGCAAAGGCTTGCGTCGAAGCTGCTCTTAACCATGAAGGTCCCGTATATCTCAGATTCGGCAGACTTGCTGTTCCCGTAATCTACGAAGAAGGACATAAGGTTGAAATAGGCAAGGGAAGTATTATCGAGGAAGGTACAGACGTTACAATTATTGCAACCGGTCTTATGGTTTCAATTGCTCTTGAAGCAAATGAAATTTTAAAGTCTGAGGGCATTTCTGCAAGAATTGTAAATATGCCTTGCATCAAGCCTATTGATACTGAACTTATTAAAGAATCTGCTGAAAAGACAGGCGTTATCGTTACTTGTGAGGAACATAACATCATCGGCGGTCTTGGAAGTGCAGTTGCAGAAGTTGTCTGTGAATCCAAGCCTGTTCCCGTTGTTAGAGTCGGTGTAAACGATACTTACGGTAAATCCGGTAAGGCACAGGATCTTATTCCTGTATTCGGTCTTGATGCACAGTCGGTTGTAAACCGTGTTAAAGAAGCTATTAAATTAAAGTAATAAATAAAGGAGAAAAGACAATGAAGGTATTAGTTATCAATGCAGGCAGCTCGTCCATCAAGTATCAGCTTATTGATATGACAAACGAAGCTCTCCTTGCAAAAGGTCAGTGCGACAGAATTGGCATCGACGGAGGTAACTTCAAGCAGAAGAACGCTGACGGTACAGAATATAAGGTAGAGGTTGATATTCCCGATCATGCGGCAGGTATTAAGCTTGTTGTAGATGCTCTTACAGATAAGGACCACGGTGTAATTGATTCTATGTCTGAAATCGGTGCAGTTGGTCACAGAGTAGTTCACGGCGGAGAAAAGTTCTCGGGTTCCGTTGTTATCACAGAAGACGTAATTGAAGCTGTTAAGGAATGTTCCGTTCTCAGTCCTCTCCATAACCCCGCAAACCTCACTGGCATCAGAGCTTGTCAGGAAATCATGGGTATGGATGTTCCTCAGGTAGGTGTATTCGATACATCCTTCCATCAGACAATGCCTGATTTTGCATATATGTATGCTATTCCTTATGAATACTACGAAAAGTATAAGCTTAGAAGATACGGCTTCCACGGTACTTCCCACAGATATGTAACAGCTCGTGCTGCTGCTATGCTCGGCAAGAAGCCCGAAGAAATCAATATCGTAACATGCCACCTCGGTAACGGTTCTTCTATCGCTGCTGTCAAGGGCGGTAAGTGCTTCGATACAACAATGGGTGTTACACCTCTTGAAGGTCTCATGATGGGTACACGTTGCGGAAATATTGACCCTGCAATCATTCCTTTCCTTATGGAAAAAGAAGGTATGACTGCTAAGGATATCGATACAATGATGAATAAAAAGTCGGGTATTCTCGGTGTTACCGGCGGCGTTACAAGTGATAACAGAGATATCGAAGAAGGCGCAAGAAACGGTAATGAAAGATATAAGCTCATTGAGAGCATGCTTTGCCATCAGATCACAAAGTTTGTAGGCGGATATGCTGCAGCAATGGGCGGAGTTGACGCAATCGTATTCACAGGCGGTATTGGTGAAAATAATCCTCAGTACAGATCAAGAGTTGGCGGAAATCTTAAGTTTATGGGCGTTGAAATCGATGAAGAAGTTAACGCTAAGGCTAAGAGAACAAGCGATGAAAATGATATTTCCACAGCTGATGCTAAGGTTAAGGTGCTTGTAATTCCTACAAATGAAGAACTTATGATTGCAAGAGACACATACGAACTTGTAAAGTAAGATAAAGTCAAAACACATGGAGAGTTTCTTGCTTTCCATGTGTTTTTTATAGGAGTATATATGAATATTGTAGTGCTGTCAATAAATATTATTGTATTTGTTTTATTCGGTATTGATAAATTTGCTTCCAAACAAAAGGGGAGAAGAATACCGGAAGCAGTTCTTCTTGTATTATCCTTTTTTTTCGGTGCGAACGGTGCAGCTTTGGGCATGATTTTGTTCAATCACAAAAGCAATAAGATGCTTTTCAGAATACTTGTGCCCTTGTTTGTAATTGTAAATTACATATTGTTTATAGATTCTTTTAATGTTATTGAAAACTTTTTATCTGCTATCGTTGGGATTTTTTCAAAATAACAAAAAATTAACAATTTTTATGTAACAATTTGGAACATTACTATTGAAAAAAATTTAACAATGATATATAATTAATTCATAATGGGGCGGAAGTTGGGAAACTTTCGGTTTTACCATTTTGAATATCTATATGGAGGTAACGATATGGATTTACAGAAGAGAAGCGAAAGCCTCGTCAAAGCAAAAAAATCCCTTGTTGACAAGACTGTTGCTGACAAACTCCATAAGGCAGGAAAATTTACCGCTTATGACCTTGTAGCACAGCTTTTTGATGACGGAACATTTGTTGAGACAAATGCTTATGTCAAGGCTTATGCTAATGAAATTTCAACAGCTGATACCGCTGAATATGAAGGCGTTGTTTGCGGTTACGGTGCTGTTGACGGAAGACTCACATTTGTTTATGCACAGAATGCCGCAAGACTTAACGGTGCGTTTTCCAAGGCTGCTGCAGAAAAGATTGCAGCACTCTATGATATGGCAAAGAAAAACGGTGCACCTGTGGTATCTGTTTTTGATTCAAACGGTGCAAAAGTTGAAGAAGGAATCGATGTACTTGCCGGTTACGGTAAGGTTATGAAGAAGGCCTGTGCCCTGAAGGGAAAGGTTCCTCAGATAGCAGTTATCGTCGGTAACTGTGCAGGCGCTGCTGCTACTGTTGCGGCTTTGGCAGATGTTACGGTAATGGCAGAAGGTGCTTCTTATTCAGTAACTCCTGCAAGTGTTCTCGAATCGAACGGTGCCTCCGAAAATGTTGCTAGCGCTGAATATGCTTCTTCTAAAGGTATGGTTTCCTTGACAGCAACGACAACTGCTGAAGCATTTGCTTCTGTTAAGGAAGTTCTTTCTTTCCTTCCTTCCAATAAGCTCGATACAAATGTTTATACAGGTGTTGAAGACAATCCCAACCGTGCTACACCTGAGGTTGCTTCTGTTGTAGCAGGTGCATCTTATGATATGCATGCGGTAATTTCTGCAATTGCAGACGGTGCAAAGTTCCTTGAACTCGGTGCCGGTAAAGGCAAGGCTATTGTAACAGGTTTCGCAACTGTTAACGGTATTGTTGTTGGTGTTGTGGCAAATAACCCTGCGGCCAAGGATGCAAAACTTTGTGCCGGTTGTATGAAGAAGGCAGCCGACTTTATCGGTCTTTGCGATACTTTCGGTATTTCTGTTCTTACTCTTGTAGATACAAACGGCTTCTGTGCAGAATGTGAAGCAAAGGGCAAGGATTTTGTCTCGGCTTCTGCACTTCTTGCAGAAAGTTATTGTAAGGCATCGGTTCCCATGGTTACGGTTAATGTAGGTGAGGCTTACGGCTCTGCATTTACACTTATGGGTTCAAAAGAACTTGGTGCTGATATGGTTATCGCACTTGATTCTGCAAAGATTGGTGTTCTTAAGCCCGGTGCCGGCGTAGCTATGATGTGGTCTGAAAAGATGGCAGGTGCCAAGGCTCCCATTGAAAAGAGAAAAGCTCTCGAAGAAGAATGGGAACTTCTTATGTCTACACCTATTCTCGCTGCTGAAGCTGGTCAGGTTGATGATATTATTCCTGCAGAAGATCTCAGAATTAAGATTGCATCTGCTCTTGAAATGCTCTCTATGAAGAGAGAATTTGCATCCCTTTAATGAATAGGTGGTGTAATTATGAGTCAAATGCTGTATATGACTGATGAAGCTGTTGCTTCCGGACACGGTCTTCCTTTTTCACTCTTTGGCTTTGCAACTGTATTTTTTGTTCTTGCTCTGATAATGTTTGTCATCATAATATTCGGTAAGATTTTTGGTACAGCTGCTGAAAATAAGCCTTCAAAAAAGGCTCCCGCTCCAAAGAAAGAAGTGAAGGTTGAGACAGTTCCTATAGCTCAGACTGTTGAATCTATACCTGTAAGTAATGACGCGGCCATTGTTGCTGCAATTACAGCGGCGATTTCCGCTTATAGGAGTTCAACAGGCGAGGGCAGCTTCAGAGTAGTTTCGTTTAAGAAGAGAAAGTAATAAAACATCTTTTATTTAAAAAGGAGAAAATAATTATGGCTAAGCAATATAGTGTTACAGTAAACGGCGTTGTATATGACGTTGTTGTAGAAGAAGTTGGCGCAGTAGCCTCTGCACCCGTTGTAGCAGCTGCTCCCGTTGCAGCACCTGTGGCTGCACCTGTTGCGGCTCCCGCAGCTCCCGCTGCAGCTCCTGCACCTGCGGCAGCTCCCGCAGCACCCGGTGCCGGCGAACCCGTAAATGCACCTCTTAACGGTACCGTTCTTAAGATCAATGTTGAAAACGGTGCTTCTGTTAAGGCCGGTGACGTGCTCTGCGTACTTGAAGCTATGAAGATGGAAAATGATATCGTAGCTCCCAGAGACGGTAAGATTACTTCTGTTGTTGCTCAGAAGGGTGCTTCTGTTAACTCAGGCGACGTTCTCTTTACTCTCGCATAAGTTATACTAATTTCAGAGGTGCATACAAATGTTAGATAATTTAACTTTGTTATGGGAGACTACCGGTATTTATAAGCTGTTTTACCACGAGGTAAATGGCATCATGCAGTTCAATACCGACTTCTTTAAGACTCTCATAATGATTGCTATTGCAGGCATACTTATTTACCTTGCAATAGGTAAGGGGTTTGAACCTTTGCTTTTGCTTCCTATTGCTTTTGGTATGCTTCTTGCAAATCTTCCCGGAATCGGGCTTTTCCATAAAGAGTTTTTTATAGACCCCGCCAATCCGTCTGCACCAATCAACTGGGCAGAGATCGGTAATCACGGTGGTCTTATGGACTACTTATACCTAGGTGTAAAACTGGGAATATATCCTTCACTGATATTCCTCGCAATCGGTGCGATGACCGATTTTACGCCCCTTATCGCTAGACCCACAAGTCTGCTTCTCGGTGCAGGTGCTCAGTTTGGTGTTTTTGCAGCTTTTATGGGTGCTCTTGCTCTCGGTTTTACTCCACAGGAAGCGGCTTCTATCGGTATCATAGGTGGTGCCGACGGTCCTACTGCTATTCTTGTTACTAAGTCAATGGCACCCAGACTTTTGCCGGCTATTGCTGTTGCAGCATATTCATACATGGCACTGATACCAATTATTCAGCCTCCTATTATGAAGCTTTGTACAACAAAGAAGGAAAGACTGATAAAGATGGATATGTCTACTTTAAGACCTGTTTCTAAGGTTGAAAAGATTGTATTTCCCGTACTTGTAACAGCTGTTGTTGCTCTTATTATTCCGGATGCAGCACCGCTTGTAGGCTTCCTTATGCTCGGTAATCTCTTTAATGTCTGCGGTGTTACTGACAGACTTTCAAAGACTGCTCAGAATGAACTTTGTAATATTGTTACAATTTTCCTCGGTGTTTCGGTAGGTATTACAGCTGACGCTGCAAGTTTCCTTCATCCTGACACTATCAAGATTATTTGTCTTGGTCTTTGTGCTTTTGCATTTGCTACATTCGGTGGTCTTATTTGCGGTAAAATTATGTGCTTCGTTACACGTGGTAAGGTTAATCCGCTTATAGGTTCTGCGGGTGTTTCTGCCGTTCCTATGGCTGCTCGAGTTGCGCAAACAGTCGGACAGAAAGAGAATCCCTCTAACTTCCTGCTCATGCACGCAATGGGTCCCAATGTTGCGGGGGTAATCGGTTCTGCAGTAGCAGCCGGTGTATTCCTTGCAATGATTTCTCACTAATCATTTCTGTTTCATTTAAGAAAGGAAATTTATAATGGCAGTAAAAATTATGGAAACAGCTCTGCGTGACTCGCATCAGTCCCTTGTTGCGACACGTATGACTACAGAAGAAATGCTTCCGATTCTCGATTCACTCGATGAAATCGGTTATTATGCAATGGAAGTATGGGGCGGTGCTACATTTGACTCCTGCCTCAGATTCCTCAATGAAGACCCCTGGCAGAGACTCAGAACCATCAGAAGCCATATAAAGAACTCCAAGCTTCAGATGCTCTTCAGAGGTCAGAACATTCTCGGTTACAGACACTACGCAGATGACGTTGTTGAATACTTTGTTCAGAAGTCTATCGCTAACGGTATTGATATCATCAGAATTTTTGATGCTCTCAATGATGTTCGTAACCTCAAGACAGCTATCAATGCTACTAAGAAGGAAGGCGGTCACGTTCAGGCGGCTCTTTCCTATACAACAGGTGCTACATTTACAGAGGAATACTATGTAAAGTATGCTAAGCAGCTTGAAGAAATGGGCGCTGACTCTATCTGTATCAAGGATATGGCAGGCCTTCTTAAGCCTTATACAGCTTATAGCCTTGTTAAGGCTCTTAAGGAAAATGTAAAGGTTCCGATTCAGCTCCATACCCACTATACAGCAGGTCTTGCTTCCATGACTGTCCTCAAGGCAGTTGAAGCGGGCGTTGATATCATCGATACTGCGATGTCTCCTCTTGCTATGGGTACATCCCAGCCTCCGACAGAGCCTATCGTTGCATCTCTTGCAGGTACAGAGTACGATACAGGCCTTTCTCTTGAAAAGCTTGATAAGGCTTCCAAGCAGTTTGACGCACTCAGAGAAAAGTATTTAGCTAGCGGCCTTCTTGATCCTAAGGTACTCAAGGTTGACGTTAACGCACTTCTTTACCAGGTTCCCGGCGGTATGCTTTCCAACCTCGTTTCTCAGCTTAAGAACGCAGGTAAGTCCGATAAGCTTCTCGAAGTTCTTGAAGAAGTGCCGAGAGTAAGACAGGATGTTGGTAATCCTCCTCTTGTTACTCCTTCCAGCCAGATTGTTGGTACACAGGCAGTTATGAACGTAATTGCAGGTGAAAGATATAAGATGGTTACTAAGGAATTTAAGGGTCTTGTCAGAGGTGAATACGGTAAGACACCCGAACCCATTTCCGAAGAAATCAAGAAGAAGGTTATCGGTGACGAAAAGCAGATTACTTGCAGACCGGCTGATAACATTAAGCCTGAACTTGAAAAGTTGAAGGCAGAGTGTGCTCAGTATGTAATGCAGGACGAAGACGTGCTCAGCTACGCACTCTTCGATCAGGTTGCAGTTAAGTTCTTTGAAGAAAGAAAGCTTACTGTAAACGGTCTTGACAAGAATACTGATATCGACAACAAGATTACTACTGTTTAATTGATAATATTATGGCTGTAATTGTGAATCAAAAGGCACGATTACAGCCTTTAGTTCTTAAATAGTCTCGAAATCAGTGACTTTTTTTCAGTGTTGTTTTCAATAGGCGGGGGCAAAATATAGTCGGCGATTATTAAATCGTCACCTATTTTCTTTATACATTCCCAAGGTATTACAATAGTGTTTCTTTTTAATTGAAAACAACTTGATGGTAGTTCTACTACTACCGAAATAATCTGTGCATTTTCAAGCTGGATGTTTAAATCGACGATAAATCCGAGCCTTGAACAGTCCATGCAGCTTATTACTTCCTTTTTTGAAAGTTCCTGTAATGAACAAATTCGCATAAAAACACTCCTTTGGTGTTATTTTATGCTTAACAACTATTTTTCTTTACTTTTGCGGAGGTGCAAATGCAAAACTTATCCGATAATAACAACGATAAACTGTATATTACCGAAAATAAAGAGCATGTAAATGTTTTGCTTGCTGCTATTTATCCCGATAATGACTTGCTATCATATTGTGAGCAGTCGCTGGATGAGCTTAGACTTCTTGCTGAAACATCTATAGGTGATGATGCTGTAAACTCTAAGTTTTTTACCATGACTCAGTGCCGTGAAAAGCCTGACGTTGCAACATATCTTGGATACGGCAAAGCAATCGAAGCCGGTAAGCTTTGTTTTGATAATAACATTTCTCTTGTTGTAATAGACGGTGAAATGAGTCCTTCGCAGATAAGAAATCTTGAAAAAGAAATTGTAGGATGCTTTGAGGACAAAACTAAGGCAAATGTCAAGGTTATAGACAGAACAATGCTCATACTTGACATTTTTGCGAAGCACGCTGTAACCGGTGAAGGTAAACTTCAGGTTGAAATTGCACAGCTTAAATATACGGCACCGCGTCTGACAGGCCGTGGCGTTGACCTTTCAAGACAGGGCGGTACAAGCGGTTCTATCGGCTCAAGAGGACCCGGTGAAACTAAACTTGAAACAGACCGCAGACACATTCAAAGACGCATTATAGCCTTAAAAAATGCACTTTCTGAAATGGAAAAGGACAGAAGCACAAAGAGAAGTAAACGAATTAAGAGTAATGTGCCTTTGGCTGTAATTTCGGGTTATACCAATGCAGGTAAATCTACTTTGCTGAATTATCTGACTGATGCAAATATTTTAGCCGAAGATAAACTTTTTGCAACTCTTGACCCGACCGTCAGAAAACTAACTTTGCCTTCAGGACGAAATATACTTCTTTCTGATACGGTAGGTTTTATATCCCGTCTGCCTCATGGGCTTGTTGAAGCATTTAAATCTACTCTTGATGAGGTAAGATATGCAGATATCGTTCTGATAGTTATTGATGCATCTGATGAAAACGCTCAGGAAAAGACAAGAGTTACAGAAGATATTCTCTGCCAGCTTGACTCGGGAGACAAACCCACAATTTATGTTTTCAATAAATGTGACAGACTTGAAGTAATTCCTGCAGTAGATGCCCTTAAAGAGCATGATACTGTTTGCATATCTGCAAAGACCGGCGACGGTGTTGATAATCTTCTAAATATGATTGATGAAATACTTGCAAAGTCTAAGAAGCAGGTCAAGTTTTTGTTCCCGTACGATAAACAGGGGGCCGTAAACAATTTATATGAAAATTCCACTGTTGTTTCAACAGAATACGTCGACGGTGGTGTTCTTGTTGAGGCAATAGTCGACGCAAAGTGCTATGGAATGTATGAAAATTACATTTTTGAGTAATTTTAATTAAATAATGTCAAATTTCTGTAATTTAAAAAAGTGTTTTTCTTTTTTTTTCAGTATAATATTATGTAAGGAGTTGATAGTGTGTCGGAAATGACTGATATTTACTGCGGTCTGGACGGTTTTGAACTGTGTGAATTTGCTACTCTTTCGTCTAATTCGAAGGGACGAGTTAGAAATGAAGACGGCGATTATTGCGACATACGTACTCCGTTTATGAGAGACCGCGACAGGATTATCCATTCTAAATCCTTCAGACGTCTAATGCATAAAACTCAATGTTTTCTTTCGCCTGAAGGCGACCATTACAGGACAAGACTTACCCATACTCTTGAGGTGTCTCAGATATCAAGAACCATTGCAAGGGCTTTACACCTTAATGAAGATTTGACCGAAGCTATTGCTCTTGGTCATGACCTCGGTCATACACCCTTCGGTCATGCAGGTGAACGTGAGCTTGATAAGCTGTGCCCCGACGGATTTCAGCATAATGTACAGAGCCTCAGAGTTGTTGATGTTATTGAACGTGAAGGCATGGGGCTTAATCTTACATATGAGGTTCGTGACGGTATTCTTTGTCATACGGGTGAAAATGATGCTTTTACTCCTGAAGGTCAGATAATTAAGCTTGCTGACCGAATCGCATATATCAATCATGATATAGATGATGCTGTCAGAGCAGGGGTTCTCAGTGCCAATGATATACCTTTCGGTCTTCGTGCGGTGCTTGGCGACACTCATTCCAAGAGAATTGACACAATGGTTAAGAGCATTATCAGGGCAACTAATAAGAATTTTAAAAATGGTATTTGTAAAGTTGCTATGGAAGCCAATATGTACGACAGCACTATGGCTTTGCGTAAATTCCTGTTTGATAATGTATACTTTAATCCTGTTGCTAAAAGTGAAGAAACAAAAGCATGTGATATGATTAATAAAATGTATGAGTATTTTTGTATTCATACCGATAAAATACCTTTTGAGTATAGGAAGAATTTGGAAATAGGAGATAGTGTAGAAAGAACTGTTTGCGATTATATTGCCTGTATGACAGACAGATTTGCAGTTCAGACATTCCAAAACTTATTTATACCCAAGAAGTGGGCGATACTGTAATGAATTAGGGAGGTGAACGTATGGCTTATCCACAAGGCTTTATACAAGAATTAAAAATGCGTTCACCTGTTCAGGACGTAATAGGTCGTTATGTTGAATTGAAAAGGGCAGGCAGAAATCTTGTCGGCAGATGTCCTTTTCATAGTGAAAAAACTCCTTCATTTACAGTTTTTGAAGATAATTTTCATTGTTTCGGTTGTGGCGCAGGCGGTGATGTTATTACCTTCGCCATGCGCATTGAAAATCTTGACTACCGCGACGCTGTTCAGTTTCTTGCAGATAGATGCGGTATGACGGTGCCGCAGGATGAAAAGCGATATTCCAATATTGAAAAGCCAAAGCTTTCCCGTGAACGTGCGTTTTCAATGAATAAAGCGGCGGCTAGAATATTTTACGAAAATCTTATTTCATCTGAAGGTCAGGAAGCACGTGACTATCTTGCAAAGCGTGAGCTTTCTGCCGCAACAATCAAGCGGTTTGGTCTCGGATTTGCAAAAAATGAGTTCTATGATTTACATAATAAGCTGACAGCTCTCGGATATACTACAGAAGAAATCAAAGAAAATTTTTTGTGCGGTATTTCACAGAAGAGCGGCAAGCCTTTTGATATGTTCCGAAATCGTATTATGTTTCCCATTATTGATACATCGGGGAATGTAATTGCATTCGGCGGTCGAGTTATGGATGATTCAAAGCCAAAATACCTGAACTCATCCGATACAGTAATCTTTAGAAAAGGTAAACAGCTTTTTGCTTTGAATTATGCAAAAGACGTGTTGCTTGGTAATGTTCAAAGCGAACTTGTAAAACCCAGAGAGATTATTCTTTGTGAAGGTTATATGGATGTTATTGCGATGCACCAGGCGGGCTTTACAAATGCCGTTGCTACTTTGGGTACTGCAATTACATCGGAGCACGCAAGAGTTGTTTCGAGATATGCTAAAACCGCTTTTCTTGCCTATGATAGCGATGATGCGGGTAAGAAAGCTGCAGATAAAGCTATGACACTTCTTAATGAGGTGGGCGTTGATACAAAAATTATCAGGATGCTTGATGCCAAAGACCCCGATGAATATATAAAGAAGTTTGGTGCTCAGAGTTATGCAAAGCTTCTTTCGGGTTCTATTGGTCAGATTGATTTCAAACTCAACGGTGTTTTATCCAAATATAATCTGAGTATTCCCGATGAAAAATTAAGAGCAGTCGATGAATGCTGTAAGGTTATAGCATCTATTTATTCTGAGGTGAAACAGGATATATATATTCAGCGCTTATCTCAGATAACGGATGTTAAAGTCGAAAGCATCAGAAGTACCATTAACCGCGATAGAAAGAAAAGTGCAAGTAAGGCAGCTGCAAACCGCAGGGCAGACACCGAAAAGAAGACAATGCACTTTGATGACAGGGTAAATCCCGAAGCAATTGCAAATCCTGTGGCGGTTGAAATAGAAGAGAGAATTCTCGGCATACTTTTGCTTATGCCTGAAGAATATGCAAGATGTGACTCTTTGTCCGAGGATGATTTTGTCACCAAATTCAGTGCACGTGTTTTTAGAGAGTTATCGTTACTGTATAATCAGAATATAACTGACTTTTCACAGTTTAACGAAATTTTTACGCCTGAAGAAATGTCTAGGATTTTTGATATGAGACATAGGCGAAGTGAGCTTACTGCCAACGGTACTCAAGCTCTTAATGAGCAGATAGCTGCACTCAAGCGTGAAAAAAGCAGAGTTATTAATTCAAAAGGAAGTATATCATCTGATGATGATCTGATGAATCTTATTTCCAAAGCCCGTAAGGATAAAGGGCTTAACTAAATTTGTTAAATACAGAATGTCGAGTTTTCGACTGAAAGGAAGTATATTATGGCAAGAAAGAAGAAAGAAGTTGTTGAAGAAGCAGTTGAAACTGTAAAAGATGCTGTTATTGAAGAAGCAACCGAAGAAGCTGCAGCCTCAGCTGCAGCTAATGAAACAGGCGAAACTCCTGTCGAAGAAAAGCCCAAGAGAAAAAGAGCTTCTAAAGCTTCAAAGGACGCAGGGGATATTGTTTCTTTTCCCAGAAAGAAGAACGATATTCAAGAACTTCTTGAAAAGGGTAAGGCTAAAGGCTCACTTACTAATGAAGAAATTCTTGAGGTGCTTGATGAAGAAGAGCTTGACGTTGAAAACATGGAAAAGCTCATGGAGACTATCGAGAATCTCGGCATAGAAGTTACAGGTTACAATGATGAATCTTTCAGCAATATTGAAGCAGGACTTTCCGATGTTGATAATATGGGCGAATATGCAGACGAAGACGGTGAGTCTTCTATTGCACAGGACGGACTTATTATTGATGACCCTGTCAAGATGTATCTTAAGGAAATAGGTAAGGTTGACCTTCTTAGCACAGAACAGGAACTTGAGCTTGCCGAAAAAATGGCAAACGGTGATGAAAGAGCAAAGCAAAAGCTTGTTGAAAGTAACCTTCGTCTTGTTGTAAGTATTGCCAAGAGATATGTAGGCAGAGGTATGTTCTTCCTTGACCTTATTCAGGAAGGTAATCTCGGTCTTATGAAGGCGGTTGAAAAATTCGACTATACAAAGGGATATAAGTTCTCGACCTATGCTACATGGTGGATTCGTCAGGCTATTACACGTGCTATTGCCGACCAGGCAAGAACCATCAGAATTCCCGTTCATATGGTTGAAACCATAAATAAGGTTTTAAGAGTATCACGTCAGCTTCTTCAGGAACTCGGTCATGAGGCTTCCACTGAAGAAATTGCCGCAAAAATGAACATGAGTGTTGAAAAGGTCAGAGATATTATGAAGCTTGCTCAGGAACCTGTCAGTCTTGAAACACCTATCGGTGAAGAAGAGGACAGCCACCTTGGTGACTTTATCCCCGATGATGATGCACCCGCACCTGCGGAAGCAGCATCCTATACACTTCTTCGTGAACAGCTTTGTGAGGTGCTTCATACACTTACCCCCAGAGAAGAGCACGTTCTTAAACTCAGATTCGGTCTTGAAGACGGCAGAACAAGAACTCTTGAAGAAGTAGGTAAAGTGTTTAATATTACCCGTGAACGTATTCGTCAGATTGAAGCGAAAGCACTTCGTAAGCTTCGTCATCCCAGTCGTTCAAAGAGACTCAGAGATTATCTTGATTAATAGGTGACAAAATGAAAATAGGAATTATTGCGGCACTGGACTGTGAAATGACAGAGTTCTGCCACGACTTCAGTGCTGTGGAATCAGGATATTTTGGAATATATGAAGGTAAATGCGGCGGACATGACGTTTATATTTGTCTTGCAGGTGTCGGCAAAGTAAATGCTGCTGCAAACACACAGAGACTTATAGACCTTTTCGGTGTTGATTATGTAATAAATTCGGGTGTTGCAGGTTGTACCTGTAAGCATCTTGGTGTTTGTGATATAGTAATATCAGATAAACTTACATATCATGATTTTACCCCCATTGATGTTCTTGATAAGTATGCACCGTACTCATCTGTATTCAAGGCAGATGATAAATTAATTTCCCTTGCTAAAGAAGCTTGTACAAAAATTGAAGACGAAAACTTTTTCTTTGACACCGGCATGGTTGTTACGGGCGATCAGTTTGTAGATGACAGTAGAGTCGTTGCACGTTTAAGAGATGATTATAACGCATATTGCACCGAAATGGAAGGTGCTGCTGTTGCACATGTTTGCGTACTCAATAAAGTGCCATTTGTAGTAATCAGGGCAATGTCTGATAATGCTGATGAACAAGCGGATATGTCGTTTGAAGAAATGGCTTCAATTGCCGCAAAAAGAGCAAGTTTTGTATCAACCTTTATTATTTTGAATCTGTAAAACGGAGTTATTTAATAATGTTTAAAAAGAAAGATCGACACACACTTAATAACAGCATTGATATGTTACGTATTGTCATAATGATGGTGTTTTTTTGTGTTGCAATCTTTCTTTTTTCTTTGAAGCTTTTTGACTTGCAGATACTTAAACATGAAGATGGTGTTGTTGAACAAACTCCAAAAGTTTATAAAACTGCCGTTTTAGAGATGAGCAGAGGTCATATCTATGACCGAAACGGCAATACTCTTGTTTCGAATAAAAAGGTTTTCAATATTGTTGTTGATAAGTCGACACTTTCATCTGAAGACTATAATACAACACTTTTGAATTTTATTGATTTGTGTGAAAAAAATAATATTCAGTTGTTTGATAATTTACCTTTAACATCAGACTATCCTTATGTTCTTGATGTTGGATATATCTATGATGATAAAAAAACAAGTTATCTCAACAAATTTATAGCAAATTTTGCACCCGAAAATCATAAGTTTCTTTCTGATGATACTGCTTTGTATGATTTCCTCTGTGAAAAATATGGAATCTCTGATGAGCATAAATCCGATAAAACCTACAGAACACTTATAGCGATCAGATATGAGATGGACTGCAATGATTTTGAATATACAAAAACATGTACGTTACTTTCGGATGTCGATGAAAAATTCAGGACCGTAATCTCTGAAAATCTTCATAATATGCATGGGATTTCCATTGTAAGTGGAGACCAAAGGTATTATAATCAAGGAACTCTTGCATGTCATTTGCTTGGCAGAATAGGAAAAATGAATGGCGATGAAAGCGCCTTGTATTATAAAGACGGAAATAATGGTTATAATTATGATGATAGGGTCGGTAAAGAAGGTGCTGAAAAGGCATTTGAAAGCTATCTTCACGGTGTAGACGGTGTAGAAGAACTTGCTATTGATGAGTTTAATAATATTATCGACAGAAAGACTGTTAAAGAAGGAAAAAACGGTTATTCTGTTTATCTTACAATAGATAGTGATATGCAAAGAGTGGCAGAGGATGCTCTTGCCGACCAGATTGATTACGCAAGAAGACTCGGTCTAAGCGATACAAAGCCTTACAATGGCGAAGACTGTTATGCCGGAAGCGTTGTTGCCATGAATCCCAAAACAGGTGAGGTTTACGTTCTTGCAAGTTACCCGGGATTTGATTTAAATACCTTTTCTGAAGATTTTACAACACTTAATAACGACACTACACGCCGGCCGCTTATTAACCGCGCAACCCAGGGTATCTATCCTCCGGGTTCTACCTTTAAGATTGCCACATCAATTGCCGCATTGTGTGAGGGAATCATTACCCCCGATACATATATTACCGATAAGGGTGTATATACTAAGTATGCTGACAGGGGATATGACCCTGAATGCTGGATATACAGTAACAGTCATATGACTCACGGTACTATAAATGTTAAGCAGGCTATAGAAAAATCATGTAACTATTTCTTCTATAAAGTCGGAGATGATATGGGAATTGATTCCTTGACAAAATATGCATCTCTTCTTGGTTTAGGTGAAGAAACGGGAATTGAAATCCCCGAGTCTACAGGTGTTCTTGCTTCACCTAAGTATAAAGATTCCCGCGGCTTTATTTGGAATCCCGGTGATACGCTGCAAGCTGCCATCGGTCAGTCGGATAATGTATTTACACCGCTTCAACTTTGCTCTTATATGAGTGCAGTTATAAACGGCGGAAAACGATATAAGGCAACGTTGCTGAGTTCTGTTGTCGACTTTTATACCGGAGAAACGGTTTATGAAACGACACCTGTAGTACAGAGCGATGTTGAGTTGCCGGAAGATGTGGTGGAGCTTGTAAAAAGCGCTATGAAGTCGGTTGTGGTTGACGGTACTGCAAGAAACGTTTTTGATGATTATCCATATTCTATCGGCGGCAAGACAGGTACAGCTCAGATAAGCGGAAGCACAACAAAGAATCAGAGCGATACAGCTTTATTTGTTGGTTTTGCGCCCTATGATGACCCTGAAATTGTTGTTTCAGTAATTGTTGAACACGGTGATCAGAGTGCTCGTGCTTCAGAAGTGGCAAAGGCCGTTTTTGATTATTATTTCAGTACGATTGAAGGTAATGGAGAACAAGATGTTGAGTAACAGAAAAGGCGGTTATTTTAATAAACTGTTTTATATTTCTTTGATACTTTTTTTGTATTCAATATCAATTCTGGTTTTTGCTTTGATTAATACTGATTTTGCCGAATGGTACTGCAGAGGCATTTCGTCATTCTTTCGATGGGTGTTTTCTTTTCTGACGGGATTTGTTAGTTTTTCTGTTGTTGAGATTTTTCTGTTTTTATTTCCCTTTTTGGTTTTCTATATTGTGTATAAGGTAATCAAATGCATTGACAAAGGTGTATTCGCGTGGAAGTACTTTTTCAAAGCGACACTTATTATTGTTTTTATTGCATCTTTTGTGTTTATTAATAATTTTGCAGTATGTTATTTCAGAAGGCCTGTAGAGGAAAATCTAAATGTTAATAAAAAGCCTTTATCAAGAGAAGAACTCTATAAGGCAACAGATTTTCTCAATAATGAGCTTGAAGTATCCTTGAATAGTATTGAATTTTCAAAAGACGGTTCTTCCGTAAATCCTCATTCTTGGTCACAAATGGATAAATTGATTGATAATGGTTACAAAAAGCTTTACCAAAAAGATAAGTTTGTTTCTATGATTCATTCAATGCCTAAAAAAATAATCCTGTCACCAATTATGACATATACCCATATTTCTGGTGTATATATGCCTTTCACAGGTGAGGCAAATATTAATACAAACTATCCCGACTATGTCGTAGCATACACAGTTGCCCACGAGAAAGCACATCAGCGTGGTATTGCCAATGAAGATGAGGCGAATTTTGTCGCTTTTCTTGCCATGCTTGAATCGGGAGATGAGTATCTTAGATATTCGGCGTTAATGAATATGTATGATTATTTTCTGGATTCTGCTTATAAGTATGATAAAGAATTGTATTATCACTTTATGGATAATACAAATGATACGATTAAGGGAGAAATGTATTCTTATTACACTTTCTTTAAAAAGTATTCTGATTCAAAGGCTTCAGAGGTAGCTGATGCTGTCAATGATTCCTATCTTAAATCGATGGGGGATAAAGACGGTGTTGAAAGCTATGGTAAGGTTGTTGAATTGTTTGCTGCTTACATTTCAAAAAATAAAGGTCTGCCGGGTTAGGCAGACCTTTTGAGTTATATAAATTTCCGTGAAAAACAAACTCTTTCAACTTCATACATGTCACGCATGAGCATCGGAGTGAATTTTTGGGCTCTGAAGATAGCCGCAACTTCTTCAGCTATGTCGTAACCGATTTCCACAGCACAGCATCCTCCATCCGCGAGATACTTGCCTGCAAAATATTTAGAAATGAGCTTGTAAAAATCTAGACCGTCATGACCGCCGTCAAGCGCAATTTTGGGTTCGTGCATGACTTCAGGGCTTAATGTCAACATGTCATCTGATTTAATATAAGGCGGATTTGACACTATTACATCGGCAAAATCAGTTGGTGTATACTCGTAAATGTCGGCATTTACAAATTTAAGTCTTTTGCTGCTTATGCCGTGGTATTGCGCATTCTTTTTTGCATATTCAAGAGCCTCGCTTGAAATATCAACTGCAACTGCCGTAACATCCGGGCGGTTATTCAAAACTGCAATTGAAATACATCCGCTGCCTGTACATAAGTCAAGAAGTTTACCATTTCTTGGAAGATTCTTGATTGCGATTTCTGCCAGCATTTCTGTCTCGGGGCGGGGGATAAGACATCCTTTTCCGCAAAACATTCTAAGACCGAAGAATTCCCATTCTCCAATAATGTATTGAAGAGGTTCATGAGAAAGTCGCCTATCAAGTAATTCATTTAGTTTTGCAAGCTGTTCTTCGGGGATTGTATTACCTCGGTTTAAAAGTAATTCGCACTTTTTGAATTTGGAAACGTGTAATAGTAAGGTTTCCATTTCAAAAGCAGCGTTATCTGTTACTTTTTCAAGCTTTGGCAAATTCTGTGCTTTAAATTCGTTGTAAGTCATGTTTGTTCCTTTAGTCTTACATTGATAATTATTCGTTTGAGTTTGTATTTCCGTTTTCGGCTGAAGTTTCTGTACGAGCTTCATTGCTGTTTTCATCTACAGGTTCGGATGGATATATTTCGGGAAGTGAAGCCTTGAGAGAAACAATGGCAACTTCAATCTGCTTTTCATCGGGTTCTTTTGTTGTAAGTCTCTGTATCCAAAGTCCGGGAGCTGATATAATTTTTATAAATATATTATTGTGTGTTCCTGCAAATTTTATAAATTCAAAACCAACGCCAACTACAAGGGGGAGAAACAGAATTTTTAGAGCAACCCTTACATAAGTATTGAAATCAATAATAAGAGCCGAGGTTATAATGCCGAGAAACATCATAACAAAGAGAAAGCTTGTACCGCATCTCGGGTGAAATCTTGATTGCTTCTTTACATTTTCAACAGTAAGATCAAGTCCTGCTTCGTGACAGAAAATTGATTTGTGTTCAGCACCGTGGTACTGGAAAGTTCTTTTCATGTCAGGAATAAGCGTGCATAAGAGAATGTATAATACAAAAATAAGAATCTTGATTAAACCTTCGGAAACGCTCAATATAATTTTGTTGTCGGTAAGGAAGTTTTCTATGAGCTTTGAGACAAGAATAGGAAGATAAATAAATAAAACAACAGCCAGTAAAAGACCAAGCACCATACCGATTGCAGAAGCCACTGCAGTAACACTTTTGCCAAAGGTCTTTGCAAGCCATTTTTCAAATTTTGTTTCCTCTTCCTCAATTCCAAGCAAGTCAGCAGAACGGCTGAGGGTTTTGAAACTCAAAAGCATTGTTTCAACAAAGTTTACAATACCTCTGAGAATCGGAATATTAAGTATCTTGTGTTTATTTCTTACTGAATAAAATTTTGAAACCTCTGTTTTGATATCTCCATCTGTACTTCTTACAGAAAGTGCTACCAAATCTTTTGATTTCATCATTACGCCTTCGAGTACGGCTTGTCCGCCAACAGTACCGAGACGGCAGGATTCATTGTTGTTTTTACTCATACATTTACCGCCTAATTTTAATATACAATATTATATATAGAATTAATCAATTTATTTAGGACAAACTGTTGATTTTAAGTAAACAACTGAATAATAATTATTTAATATTTATTGCATGTAATATTACGAAAACTGTTATGTGAAAAAACACAAAAAAATTCGTCATTTTTACGAAATGACACAATGTGACTTGAAATGACAAGCAGTATAATGTATAATAAAAGAAAAGGGCAGGAGGACATATAATGTCAAACTTCAAAATTTTCAAATATGAAACTAAGCGTAACAACCTTTTTTTGAGAGTGTGTAAAGGTCACTTTGCCACAAATGACCGCCACAGTAACTACTATATTGATGTTGTTGCTCAGAAGGCACGTCTTTCAGAAGCTAAAGCTGTTGCAGAGGAATTATCGTCGTATTTCTATCATTCAACAATAGTAGACACCATTCTTTGCCTTGACGGTACAGAGGTTATAGGTGCATGCCTTGCAAATGAGCTTACAGATGCCGATTTTGTCAGCATGAATGCACATAAGTCAATATATGTTGTCTCACCTGAAATTACTCATTCAAGCCAAATTCTTTTCCGCGATAATATTGTGCCTATGGTTCAGGATAAGAGTGTAATGCTTCTTGCTGTATCATATTCTTCCGGTAGAAGTGTTGAAGCGGCAATTGAGGCCGTCAAGTATTACGGAGGTAATCCTGTCGGCGTTTCGGCTATATTCTCAACACAGGAAAAATCAAAGGCAGGACTTCCTATTTATTCCTGCTTTAACCCTGATTTTCTCGGAGACTATGAACATTTTAACCCACAGGAATGTCCTATGTGTAAAGCGGGACAGAAGCTTGATGCACTTATCAACGGCTTTGGATATTCGCTTCTTAAATAACATGAATTTTCCCTCGGTTTTTCTGAGGGATTTGTTTTTTTGTATTGAATATAAGCATTTATTATGATATAATTTTTTTAAATAGTCTTGCAGTAGGGAGTGCTATTATGAAACGACTTAATGAATGCATAAATAATGATTATGGCAGCTACATATTGCCTTTCTTTTGGCAACACGGTGATTCGCATGAGCTTCTGCTTGAAGAAATAGAAGCTATTGAGAAAAGCGGTGCAAAGGAATTTTGTGTTGAAAGCCGTGTTCATAATGAGTTTTGTGAAGATAAATGGTGGGACGATTTTGGTTTTATCCTCCAAGAAGCAAAGAGACGAAATATGCGTGTGTGGCTTCTTGACGATAAGAGATTTCCTACAGGCTATGCAAACGGCTCTGTTGAAAAGCATCCCGAGCTTAAGAAGAAGCACATAAGACTTTCATTTGTTGATGTTGTAGGTTCAAAGCCGTGTTCTGCAATATGTTTACCTAAGATTGACGCTGTTAACGAAAGACTTGTAAACATTGTAGCTTATAAAAGGAATGACGATTGTGAAAGTATTTGCGGCATGCCTTTAGGTCTTATGGATGAACTTCAGAGCGGTCTTGTGTTTTTTGACATTCCCGACGGATTTTACAGAGTGTTCTTTGTGATTGAAACAAGGCTTGGCAATGCAAGATATAATATGATTGATATGCTTAGTGCCGATTCCTGTAAGCTTCAGCTTGAGGCGGTTTATGAGCCTCATTATGAGCATTATAAAGAATATTTCGGTAATACTTTCGCCGGATTCTTTTCGGATGAGCCTTGCTTTGGCAATGAAGCAGGATTTGTAGATTCTATTCTCGGCAAAACCGATATGCTTGTTCCTATAAGTGACGAGCTGATTGATATGCTGTCTGAAAAAATGGGTAAGGATAAAGAGTATATGCTTGATGTTCTTCCTATTCTCTGGCAGAAGCATGAAAAAATCATGCATGAGCTTAGATATAATTATATGGATGCCGTAACATATCTGTATAAGAGAAACTTCTCTGAACTTCTTGGTGATTGGTGCAGAGAACATGGTGTTATGTATATCGGTCATGTTATTGAAGACAATAACCTCCATATGCGTCTCGGTGCAGGTGCAGGTCATTTCTTTAGAGCTCTTTCCGGTCAGGATATGTCGGGCTGTGACATTGTTCTTAATCAAATGGTTCCGGGATTTAATGACCATACTCACATGGCTCCGATTGCTGCTAAAATGGCAAATCCCGGTTTTTTCAGATATTGCCTTGCAAAGCTCGCAACTTCCGACTCCCATCTTGACCCAAAGAAAAAGGGGAGAGCCATGTGCGAGATTTTCGGTGCATTCGGTTGGGCAGAGGGTGTACCCATGATGAAGAGCCTTGCAGACCATTTTCTTGTGTCGGGAATTAATCACTTTGTACCCCATGCATTTTCTAACAGATATCCTAACCCCGACTGTCCTCCCCATTTCTATATAGGCGGCAAGAATCCTCAGTTTGATATGTTCTCAAAGCTGACAGTGTATATGCAGAGAATGTGTCATTTGTTATATAGCGGTAAGCATGTAAACAATGTGGCTGTTCTTTATAACTGCGAAGCTGAATGGTGTTCGGGAGATTATGACCTGTTTCAGAAGGTATCAAAAATACTGCTTCAAAATCAGATAGACTTTGACTTTGTTCCTTCTGATTATCTTGATGATGTAACATTTGATGAGGGCGGTTTTCAAATTAATGGAGAAACGTTCAAAACAATTATTGTTTCCCGTTCCTCTGTTCTTCCCGAAACCCTCATAACTAAACTTAAAAAGCTGTCAGATAACGGAGTAGAAGTTATTTTCTGTGAGCAATTTCCTACAAAGTATGCTGATTCCGAAAATTCAGTTGACTGTAGCGACTTTACCTTGGTTAAATATTCCGAACTGGTTAGTTCGCTTGAAAAGTATAGAGATGTTAAGCCTTCAAATGAATGTAAATATCTAAGATACTATCATGTGAAGAGTGAAGGTAAGGACATTTATATGTTCAGTAACGAAGATATAAACAAAGAAATTGACACGGAAATAACGCTTACTCATTCGGGGGAATACATAAAGTATAATGCTTGGGATAACAGTGTGCTTTATGGTAGTGTTAATAAAAATGTTCTAAAATTAAAGTTGCAGCCGTCAGAGTCTTGTGTTATAATATTTGAAGAACACGGAAAAGCTGTTACCGATACATATAAAGAGTATAAAACTGTTGAAATAAAGCCTACATGGAATATTACAGCTTTTGATGAAAACGGTGTTGCATTTACTGATTCAACAGACAACCTATATAATCTTGCCTTAAAACTTCCGACTTTCTGTGGAAAGATTGTATATGAGACAACCGTAACACTTGATAACATTCCCGATAGAATTACACTCGGTAATGTCGGCGAAATAGCAACCCTTTATGTAAACGGTAAAAAGTGTTCTGATGAACTGTATGCACCGTATGCATTTGATGTAAAAGATAAGTGCGTAGTCGGTGAAAATAAAATAATAGCGGAGATTATTACAAACCTCGGCTACCGAGACAGAGATTATTTTTCAAGCTTCCTTTCATTGCCTCCCATGGGAATGATAGGACCTGTAAAACTTGAATATTAACTTATTTGGAGGACTAAATGAACGAAGAAATTCTCAAATCCTTGCAGTTTGATTCTGTAAAGGATAAATTTACAAAAGCATATAACGATGCTATAACAAGGCAGGGAAGTCGTGAACTGCTCGATTGGATTACAAATAAGACGGACTTTTTTGTAGCTCCTGCCAGTTCAAAGTTTCATAATGCCTTTGAAGGCGGTCTTGCAGAGCATTCGCTAAATGTTTATCAGGCTATGATTGACCGCTATAATGACGGTAAACCCGATGAATCCATGGCAATTGCGGCTCTTCTTCACGACCTGTGTAAGGCTGAGTTTTATAAGGTCAGTCAAAGAAATGTCAAGAATGAACAGACAGGTCAGTGGGAAAAGGTAAACTACTACACAATTGATGATAAGTTCCCATTCGGTCACGGTGAAAAGAGCGTATTCCTCATTGAACGCTTTATGCGGCTTAAGGTTGAGGAAGCAATAGCAATCCGCTGGCATATGGGCGGCTTTGACGATGCGGCACGAGGCGGTAGCTTTGCTATAAACGGTGCTTTTGAAAAGTACCCTCTCGCAGTTAAACTTCACATAGCGGATATCGAGGCAACATACCTCATTGAAGGAAAGGAATAATCATGGCAAATATTCTCGACATAAATTCAAAAAAAGGCTTTATAAGCGATATGGACGGTGTTATCTACCACGGTAACAAAATCCTTGACGGTGTGCATGAGTTTATTGATTGGTTAAAGTCTAACGATAAGCACTTTCTTTTCTTTACCAACAGCTCCGAGCGTTCACCGATTGAGCTTTCACAGAAGCTACAGAGACTCGGTCTTGATGTTGACCCGTCGCACTTCTATACATCGGCTCTTGCAACTGCTGATTTTCTTGCAAGCCAAAAGCCGGGATGCTCTGCTTACGTTATTGGCGAACCCGGTCTTATAAATGCTCTCTATTCCAAGGGTATTTCCATGAACGATGTAAACCCGGATTATGTAGTTATCGGCGAAACCAGAAACTATAATTATGACAGTATTTTAAGAGCTGTAAAGCTTGTCAACGGCGGTGCAAAGCTTATTGGTACAAACCCCGATATGACGGCACCCAGTGAGCAGGGAATCATTCCTGCAACAAAAGCACTTGTAGCTCCCATTGAGCTTTCAACAGGCTGTGTTGCTTACTATGTAGGAAAACCCAATCCCCTTATGATGAAATCGGGTATAAAGCTTCTCGGTGTTGCACCTGAGGATGCGGTAATAGTCGGTGACAGAATGGATACCGATATTGTTGCAGGCATAGAATCCGAAATTGATACCGTTCTTGTTATGAGCGGTGTTACGGATTTTGATATTCTTAAGCAGTTCCCTTACAGACCTAAATTTATTTATGAAAATGTTGGTGAAATGATAAAAGGCAATGCAATTGAAAATATTTAGTTTTAATTTTATTTGTTTTAATAATAATTATTGAAAGGAAGTAAAAAATGAAAAAGTGTTCAAAATGCGGATTTGAAGTAAATGACAATGACAGCTTTTGTCAAAATTGCGGTTTTACTTTTGCTTCAAATAATCAGGAGACACAGACACCACAGGTGACTCCGGTTTCGATTGATAATTGTCAAAAGAAGAATGGTGCCAAAAAAATTATAATTATTGCTGCTATTGTAACCAGTATAATTTTAGCTATTTCGGCTGTTTGCGGCATCTTTATTTATAGGATTTTAAACCGCGACGATGTTTCTGCCGTAGCTAAACCAAAAGTGTATAAATTCGGTGCTTTGTCCATGAATGAAATATACTTTGCTTCAGGAGAAGAATCTGAGGTACTCTTCACTGTTAAAGTAGAAGAAGGCGACCCCGAGGAGTTATTTTTGTATGAGGGTAAGAAAAAAATTGCAAAAATGAATGACGACGGTGTTGACGGCGATGAAAAGGCAAATGATAAAATTTACTCTTGCAAAGCCGTAATCAGTATGAAAGCTAATAAGTATTCAACCGTTGAATATCATTGCGGTGTTGAGGATTCTGAGTCTGTCAGTGAACCTGTTGAAGCCCACGTATTCCCGCAGCTTAACGAGACTGCTGTAATGGAAGCATATCAAATTCAAAACAGTCTCAAAACTGATATATCTGCTATTGAATCAAATTATTATAACGATAACGGTTTTGTTGATGAAGCTAATTATAAAGCTTTGATTGCCGACATACAAGCTCTTCTTGATACATATGTCAAGGAGGGAAAAGTCCTTCATTACACAGCAGAAGGTGATTCTGTGTTTGTGAAATTTACTTCCGGTCTCGGCTCGTTATATGCACCGAGAAAAGAAGGATATGATAATGTAGGCAAGGATGTTTCAATGAGTATTCTTACCTGTCAGCCTTGTTTTACAGATATGGGCGGAGAAAACTTCCCTGCAGACGGTCAGCTTCCTTATGCATTGCCCTCTGATGTTGAGTACTTACTTGAAATACTTGACCAGTCAGGCGACAATGTAGAGGTTAATTTCCCCAATTATGATTTTGATGACGATTATAACTATGACGATTCAGAAGTTACACTTGAGTTGATTAAGAGCTTTGGCTCAAATCAAGTTATCCTCTGGCACGGTCACGGTTATTATGGTCCTGTAGTTAAATCCTGCCTTGTTACCGGTGAGGCATTTGACTTTAATGCTTGGTTGTGGGATGCTGATTATTTTATAGACTGCGTAAGCAATCGTATTATTAACAGTTTGATTGTCGGATATGACAATGCAATTATTTCTTCCGGTTTTATTGAACATTACTGTGGAGATATGACAAATTCTATGGTTTATCTTGCTGCTTGTGATAGCGGCAGGACCGATGAATTAACAAGTGCATTTACAAACAAAGGTGCCGCTGTTGTTGCAAATACAGATACAATTCTCAGAACGTATAATGTTGCAATGTTATACGGAACCTTGGCAAATTTACAAAAGATTGACTTTGAAACAAATGAGTATTATACTCTTTCCGAGGCACTCGAAGCGGCTAAATCGGTTTATGGTGAAAGTGATGCATCGTATGGCGGAAGTGGTGCTACACCTGAAATTTTTGGCGGTGCTACTGCTGAAAACTATAGACTTTCCGACGAAATCTGGTATGGTAGCCTTTCCGGAAAGGTTAGTGAGGCTTCGGATATTGAGGTATCTGTAAGCGGAGCCTTAATTGAAGCGTATATAGGTGACGACTTGTATGCCTCCACTGTTTCTGACTCCGACGGACAGTATATACTTGAATTGCCTCAGAGTGATTACAGAATTGACATTTCAGCTGATGGTTATATTGATTTTTCAGCATTTACTTCCATAGCGGTCAATGAAACAAAATATATGGAAACATTCCTCCTTGTTGAAGGGGATAAGAGTCAGTCCGGTTACGCAAGCGGTACTATTTACAACTCTTTGTCGGGTAGTGGCTGTTCTGATGTTTACATCATATTTAGAGAGAATTGGAATAACACCGATGAATATGCAGAAGGCATAGGATATACATATACAGACTCGGAAGGTAATTACTCGGTTGAACTTCCTTACGGAAACTACACTGCAGTTTTAAGTAAGAATGGATATTCTGTTTCTTATAAGAACATTGTTGTTCATGGAGGCGTAACATCCAATCAGAATGGTATGATTACACCTGAAATTTCGGGCGATAACTACCTTATTACTCTTACTTGGGGATATAATCCTTCTGACCTGGATTCCCATTTGGAAGGTACAGATATAAACGGAAATTATTTCCACGTTTACTATGGCAACAAGCAATATTCAAATTATGAAGAAGTTTGCAATCTTGACTATGATGATACAACAAGCTATGGTCCTGAACATGTAACACTGAATGCACAGGGTGATGAACCGTATTACTATTATGTGTACAGATATTCCGGAAGTGGAACTGTTGCAAGCTCAGGTGCAAAGGTAACTGTTGAACAGGGTAATGTTCTTGTTGCTGAGTTCTATGTGCCAACAAATCTTGGCAGTGGAGATTATTGGAATGTATTTGCAATAAAAGACGGTGAGCTTATTGTTCAGAATACAATTTCAGATTATGCAGAAACGAACTATGCAGAATAGTATAACTGTCTTATAAGATTTCACTATAAAAAAGCGAAGGCATTAGCCTTCGCTTTTTCTATATATAAAATTAAGCTTCGGATATAATAATCTCAAAATTATCACTATCTGATTTAATCAGAAATCCTTCACATACCTTTGGAACCAAATAGGAATCGCCTTTGCTTATGGGATAATCTTCACCATTGCAGGAAATAACACCATTGCCGTCAAGACAGATAATTGATTTCATGCTGCCTTCTTCAAAGAAAGCACTTATGCCGCTTGCAAGATTGTACTTGATAACGCAGAAGAGATCGCACTTGCAAAGAATTTCTGTTCTTTTGCCGTCTTTGTCTGAAATAACTTTGCCTGAAACATATTCGTCGGGGAATACCGTTTTTATAACCTCTGATGCTTTCTGAATGTGAAGCTCTCTCTTTTTGCCGTCCTTGCCGACTCTGTCGTAGTCGTAAAGTCTGTAGGTTGTGTTGGAGTTCTGCTGAATCTCAGCAATCACGATGCCTTCACCGATTGCGTGAACGAGACCAGCGGGAATAAAGAAGCAGTCACCCTTGTGAACGTCGGCGTAGTTTAACATATCCGAGAGTCTGCCTTCGTTATTAGCTTTCTCAATTTCTTCAAAAGTAGGTGCTTTGTCGCTCTTTAAGCCGTATACAAGCTTTGCGCCTTCCTTGCAGTCAACTATGTACCACATCTCGGTTTTACCCGCATCGAGACCGTTTGCCTTGGCATAAGCGTCATCGGGATGTACCTGAACAGAGAGTCTGTCGTTGGCATCAATAAACTTTATAAGCAGGGGAAAGGCATCAAAATCACCGCAAACATTGTCTATACCTGCATCGTTTATGTAATCTTCAAATGTTTTGCCCTCATATTCGCCGTTTTCGATTATGTTAACACCGTCGGGCCTGCAGGTTGCGAGCCACGCTTCGGCGATATTTTCATCGTCACTCTTGAAGCCAAAGTTTTTTTCTAAATAGTCGCCGCCCCATATGATTGACTTTGTGACGGGTTTTAATTTTAATGGATAAAATTTCATAATAAAAAATCTCCTTTATATGCATTAATATGTGTTTTGTTACAAACAATATCAATACCAACTTAAAAAGGAGTATTGATATTATGTCAAACAAGAATTCCAAGAATAAGAACGAACAGAACTATTCCAATAAGCAGAACAATAACTGTCCTTCAAGTCAGAATGACCCTATGAGCCAGAATCAGAATAAGAACGAAAATAAGAATCAGAACCAGAATTCCAAGAACTCAAAGTAAAAACTTCTGCATTTTCTCTCAAAGCCCTTCGGGGCTTTTTTATATTTTACTATAGTTTTGTGCTTTTTTCAATAGATATGTTGCAATTTTTGATTTGCAGGTATATAATTGTTAAAAAAGTCGGAGGTGATGTTAATGTTTGATAATCAGAAGAAAAGAATTGATAATATAAGACACGCAGAGGGTGCCAATAAAGAGTATTATAAAAGAGTAAGAATATCTGATTACATTTCAGGTCAGGCAATTTATAATCTTGGTGACTATCCTGCAAGGGTTTCGGCACAGCCGACGGAATATGATGTGAGGCTTGTAAAGAGCCTTGCTCAGAACGGCGTAAAGCTTATTCAGCTTCATGAGGATTGGAACGATGCCTGCAGATATTACGGCGGGGATAAATTCAATGCTGTTGACCGCGAGGGTACTCGTAATTTTGTCAAGCTTTGCCATGATAACGGTATTAAGGTTATTGCATATATGTCTTCAAGCTTCTTTCACAGATACGACCCCGATTTCCGCGAGGATTTTTCAAGAACAGACGGGGTTCTTGAGATGAACTACTTTTCCTACAGAGGCTGTAACCATGGAAGCGACACATGGCGTCAATATGTTATGAATAAAATGTTTGAAGCTGTTGACTTTTACGGCTTTGACGGTATTTTCAACGACTTTTGGTATGACAGCTATGTATATGACTATGAAAAGGGCGAATGCTATATCAAGACCGAAGAGGTTGAGTATAATCCTGAAACAAGCGATGTACACGATACCAATTATCTGACCGAAGACGGCAGATGCATCAAGGACGTCGAAGTAAAGTACGATCCCGACTTTGAAGATATGCATGCTCAGATTTACTCAGAAATCAAAAAACGCGGCGGCATTTATAAAATACATACAGGCAACAGAAATGTACCAAGCCGTGATAAGGTCTATGACTATATCTGGGTAGGCGAGGGGCTTAAAGAACTTACACCGGGTAACGGTAAGGAACACAGCGGCTTTGTTGTTCCTTGTCTTGACAGGCATTTCTATACAGAAGTATCAGCAAAAACATATTTTGCATATACAATTCCTTTTCTTCAGTTTCCGCTTCTTAAAACAGGAAGACCTATTATGGGACAGAACACAGAACTTGCGAATGTGACATATTACGGCGGAGATGAGCAGGAGTTTTACGCGGCTGTCGGTGAGTATATGAAGGATCATCCGGATGGACCTTATGTATATTCGCTTTGGTCGTCAATCCCTGATGACCCGACGGAATTTGAAGTGTGGAGTTATTATATGAAACTGTATGCTCCAATGACTACCGAGAACAGTATTGCCTTCTGCGAAATCAGAAAAAGTGACGATATTGTTTCTGATATTCCCGAAAGAGTGTATGCTTCCATGTTTGTAAACGAAGAAACATATCTTGTTGTTTCAAATCTTACGGGAAGTGACTATACTTTGAAGCTTTCATCCGAATGGACAGACAGAGAAAGTGGAACAACATATGATACTTTTGCAATTAAAAACAATACAATAATTTTTTTAATTAAGAAATAAAGAGGTCAAATTATGAGAACTACACAGATTCAGGACCCGTTTTTACATAATCAGCCGAAAATGACTTTTGCTGATGATTTGGCAAAACCCTTACATACAGGAAAACCTCCGAGATGGAACGACATTCCTGCAGGCGAAAATGAAGTAGACTTTTCTACCGTTAATCTCCAGCTTGACTTTCAGGGCGAATTTCTTGAAACAGCCTATGATGATTTCAAAAAGTTTCTCGAAGTTTCGGATATAAATTGCTGTGAAAACGGTAAAATAATTAAGACTGAATTCGCTGAAACCGAGTGCTTTGAAGCCTACAGAATCGTTGTTGATAACGATGGCTGTACGATTTATGCTGCTGATACAGAAGGTATACGCAGAGGTCTTGTTTTTGTTGAAGACGAGATGTTAAGACGTGAAGGTTCTGTTCTTAAAATTGGCACAATCGAAAGAAAACCTCATATTAAATCGAGAATTTCCAGATGTTACTTTACACCTGCAAGTTGTACAACCAATGAAGAAAAGTATAATGAACTTATTGATGATATAGATTATTATCCAGATGAATATCTTAACCGTCTTGCACATGATGGAATAAATGCACTTTGGCTGGGTGCTACTCTTAGATTTCTTACAAAAAATCCGAGGGTTCCCGAATACGGAAAAGACTGCGAAAAGAGAATTGCGAAGCTCCGTGAGGTAGTCGCAAAGTGTAAACGGTATGGTATAAAAGTTTATCTTTTTGCTGTTGACCCTGCATCAAGCTATGAAAATCCCGATCTTCTTAATCACCCCGAAATTATGGATGACCCCGAAGTTGATTGCGGTATCAGATTCATTTGCCACTCAACACAGGGTGGTGTGGCTTATATGCGTGAAACCATACAGTATGTGTTTAAGAGCGTTCCTGACCTTGCAGGTTTTATCAACCTTTCAACAGGCGAGAGCCTTTCACATTGCGGTTCAAGAAATGTTCTTACCTGTAGACGATGCAAGAAAAATTATGGCACTCTTGCCAATGCTCTTGCAAAAGCAGAAAAGATTTATGCCGATGCTATACATGAAGTAGCACCAGATGCTGAATATATAAGCTGGACATATGGACAGAGATACTGGGATATGCCTGATACTGTTGATTCTTGTAATTGCAGAGAAACATATGTAAAGCACCTTGTTAACTTTGAAGATTATGGCAAGGTAAATCAGCTTGGTAAAGACAGAATCGCCTTTGACTATTGGCTTTCTTTTGCAGGTCCGGGTGAACTTTTTGAAACCTGCCTTGATATCAATAAAAAGAGAGGTATAGATACCTGGGCTAAAATTCAGGTTTGTTCTTCCCATGAAATTTCCACTGTACCTTATGTGCCTGTTCCGGGACTTCTGTATGAAAAGTATAAGTATATGTACGAAAACGGAATAGACGGAGTAATGCAATGCTGGTTCTTCGGAAATTATCCTTGTCTTATGAATAAGGCGGCGGGAGAACTTGCATTTGAACCGTTTTTTGACGATAAAGAAAAATTCCTTAAACATCTTGCAGGTATTTATTGGGGAAGAGACGCCGAAAAAGCAGCAAGCGCATGGAACTTATTTACAGAAGGATATAAGAATTTCCCTGTGGGTGTTATGCTTGAATGGTATGGTCCCATGCAGGATTCACCGGTAGCACCGCTTCATTTAAAGCCTGTCGACAGAACACTTGCATCCACATGGCTTCTTAATGAAATGTCAGGTGGTGACAGAATAGGCGATTGCCTCCTTAATAGCCATACGGTTGATGAAGCGGTAACACTTACAAGTGAACTTGTACGTCTTTGGAATCTCGGCCTTGATGAACTGTCAAATATTGCATTATTTGACGATAATAACAGAACCGAGCAGATGAATGTTGCAAAGGCTATTTCTCTCATTTTTGAAAGTGGAAGAGATACATTTAAGTTCTATGGTTTAAGAAAGAAACTCGGTATCGGTGAAGGAAATGCAACAGAAATTCTTGATGAAATGAGAAAAATAGTAGAGCGTGAAATTGAAATTTCGACTTTACTCATTCCCATTGCCACAGTTGATAATAGAATCGGTTACCATTCGGAAGCACACGGTTATAAACTTTTCCCTGAAAATTTGAAGTGGAGAATTGAAAAACTTAAAGAACTTCTTGAAACAGAATTTCCTGAGATAGAAGACAGAATCAAAAACGGCCTTGTACCGCTTGAATATTATTATGGTACAGAACCCGGTTCAAGAGTGTATAAGATTAAGACTAATGACATAAATAAAGCAGAATGGATAAGCTTTATTGATAAAGACGGAAACGAAACAGGTAACACTTTCCTTCGTATTGCTTCCGATAATGGTGTTAATATAATTCAGTTCCTTATAAAGGGCGATTACAGAATTATGCATCTTATGCCGGAGTTTTCGATGTTCTACTTAAAGGCTCCCATGTGGTTCGAAAAAGGAAAAGTTTCTTTACGACTTCACAAAGGTTGTAATTCTTACGGTCTTTTTGGTGAGTACTATGATGAATGGTTGTCAAAGTTTACTGTAGAATTCAGCAGTGATGAAAATGCCGATATATATACTCTCTCATATAGGCCCGAAGATGTTGGCGCTACACAAAATGAACCGTTCAGAATTATGGCAAGACGCGGTTTGTTTGATGGTGAAGCAACAGCAAAGGCTGATAATGTGATTTCGAGACTCGGTATCGGACCGCTTGCACCCGAGCAGTTTTTGTTTGTCATTCCGCAGTGATTTGACATTATTTTACTTGACAAAGTATGTTTTTTGTGATAATATAGATGCGTTGCAAAAACATATAATGCAGGTATGGCGGAATTGGCAGACGCGCTAGATTCAGGTTCTAGTGGGGCAACTCGTACAGGTTCAAGTCCTGCTACCTGCACCATGAAAAAAGACTATCCAATAGGATGGTCTTTTTTATCTGATAATTTGACAGGACTTGAACCTTAAGAAGGCGCGGAACGTCAAGAAAAACAACCTAAATGGTTGTTTTTTAGTGAAGCGGTGCGAAACGGGAACCGCTCAGCGGTCGTTGAGCAATAAAGACGCGAAGCGGATTAGTCCTGCTACCTGCACCATGAAAAAAGACTATCCAATAGGATGGTCTTTTTTATCTGATAATTTGACAGGACTTGAACCTTAAGAAGGCGCGAAACGTCAAGAAAAACAACCTAAATGGTTGTTTTTTGGTGAAGCGGTGCGAAACGGGAACCGCTCAGCGGTCGTTGAGCAATAAAGACGCGAAGCGGATTAGTTCTTAAAACAGAAAGCAGCCCGTTTGGACTGCTTTTAATCTTATAAATCACCTGCAGAAGAGAACCAACCATCACTGTCTTTTTGGGGAGCGGGAGTGGTATCTCTTGTAACCGAAACTGTTGATGAAGATGTAGTATTATAAAATGATAATCTGTCAAAAGAATCGTCGGTAGCTGTAGACTTATTCATTGTTGAGATGAATCTTGAAACACCGGACATGTCGGAAAGCTTTTCAAATACTTCTTTTGCAGTAGGTCTGTTCGCAGGATCGGCATCAAGCATTGATGCAATAACATGCTTAAGCTCAATAGGGAGAATTGAATCATCGGGATCAAGCTTGCCGTTGTCGAGTGCCGCCTCATAGGGATAGTCGTATTCATTTGTATTATAATCGGGAAGTTTTCCGCACATGAATTCATGGAAAACAAGACCAAGGCTGAATATATCAACCTTTTCATCGGGAATAACGTCTTCACCGAGGATTGCTAAGAATGTTTCGGGTGCAAGATATGTAAGGTCACCGCAAATCTCATCACTGTCAATCTTTTTGCCCTTAAAGAAACCGGAGTCAAAGTCAATTAGCTTTGCAGCATAGCCGCCGGAGTTTGTTTTCTTGATAAGAAGATTGTTGGGCTTTACGTCAAAATGAATGATTCCTGCTGAATGCAAGTCGCAGAAACAGTATGCAACAGTTCTTAACAGCAACACTTTTTTGTTTATTGGCAGGGAAGTGACTTCATTGTCAAGCATAGATTTGGTGACAACCTTTTCAGTAACAACATAGTATTTGCTTTCGTTTCTGAAAAATTCGACAACTCTTACTAAGTTTCCGTGGCTAGCATTGTTGATAGCTTCATAATAAGCTTTGAAATGCTTTTCATAATCTTCGCAATACTTTCGCTTTGATTCAAACAATTCCGGAGACATTGAGTTTTCGTTTATGGGATAAACAGGAGTTAAAAGCTCTTTCAGAAAATACTCGTTTGTGCCTTTACGTGCAAATCCCCATTTAGAAAATCCGCTGTTCGCATTATTCAATTCTGATTCTAATAAATATCCGTTAATTACCATTTGTAAACCACCTGATACTGTAATGATTTAAGTGCTAGGAAAGATATTTGGAGTATTCACCCTTATAAATATTCCACTTATCTTCTAAAGGCATATCAGAATCTATAAAGGTGTTTTTTACATAGGTGCATCTGTCGATAAAGTACTCTTTCATATGAGTATAACTGTCAAAACCGAAAACAGAAATACATAATGTATAATCGTCACCAGTATATTCTTTTATACAGTTGTTTAAATACTCTTTCAAAGCTTTTGAGTTGTCGCAGGATATGATTGCTTTTGTGAGCAGAAACTCAAAATCCATGGGACTTGGAAGATATCCGAAGCATCCGTCAGAAGAAGTGATAAAAATGCAAGGGTACTTAAAATTAAATTTCTTTTCATGAACGGTAAAATCCGAACTTGAACAAATCACATTTGTCAGTACACCGTCGCTTGTAATGTTACTAAAGGCATCTTCACCGTCTATGTCATCAGTGCTCAATTGATGAAGTCCTAAGGAGTTTAGCATGAAGCATCTGGAGTCACCTGCCCAATAACAGGTGGCAGAATCAGACTGCGTATGGATTATCGCCGCAGTTGTAGGGAAAGACTTTCCGAGACTACCCATAATACGGCCTGTGCTATCGGCGAATTTGTTGCAGATTCTCAAAGACCATTGAATGTATTCTTTGATGTTGCCTGCTTTTCCGTTTTCATCAAACCAAGCTTTTACCGCACCGGCAACAGCACGTGAAGCAATATATGCGCCTGTTTTGCCTGAAAAATTGTTGTATCTCTTAGAACCAATGCCGCCGCAACCGTCAAAAACTGATATTATGGCAGATGAAGAATTGGCACCGAAATAGTAGCAATCTTCACCGTTGTTCGGAACCATTTCTCCGTGAACACAGAATATGGAATTAAGTTTATCAGGTTTGTTTTGCTTGTTGTTTTTGTTTTTCATTATAATATCTCTTTATGTTAGATAGTGTTAGAAATGGTGTCAATAATCTGACCGTATTCGAGATCGCTGAGACCGTCGCCTGCAGTGGAAGGGAAGTGAAGAACATTGTCCCAGTTCTGAGAAATAACATTCCAGAAGGGTTCATTGGGAGCAAAGAGGAGAAGTCTCTTTGCGTTGTTATCAACGAAACCTACCTGCTGAGCACCGCCCCACCACTGGGAAAGTTCGGCAATGTCTTTTGCCATGCCCTTGGGGTAGTATTCGCTGCTTGCACCGTATCCGAGAGGATGAGTTGCTGCATCGGTCCATACTACGACTACCTGACGCTTCTTGAGACCTTCTGTGTCCCAGTTGGATTTGATTGCATATGCAAGAGCTTCAAGTCCGTCTTCGGGGTCATCTCCGCCGCCTTCTGCCTTAAGGGAACGAACGCACTTTTCAAATTCGTCAGCCTGTTCGGGAAGTTTGAAAAAGTCTGTTACTCTCATTGCATCTTTGCCGTCAGCAAGATAGTCACGGAACGCAACAACTCGAACTCTGAGCTGAGAAATGTGCTTATGCTTCTGTTCCATTACGTTTGTTACGTCCTGATAAAAATTAAGTGCATTATTCTTTACGATGTCAATGATGTTGTCCATACTTCCTGTACAGTCGATACAGAAAACCATGTCTACGTTGTAAGTAATTTTGTAATTGCTAGCCATTTTTATGTCCTCCGATTTAAAGTAGAATTGTGTTAGTTAGTTTAAAAACTTTGTTGGTTGTTGATTGAAAATATTACGCATCTTTTGAAGAATCGTCATTTTTGCTTTCAGGCTTTTTGGAGTCGGAACTGTCATTTTTTGGAGTTGTAAGGTTTTCAGCTTCTTTTTCTTTTCCTTCTTCTTCCTTGCCTTCGTTGTTTCCTTCCTGTTGTTCAAGCATTTCTTCGTCGTTTTGCTTTTCTTCATCAACTAAATTATTAATAGTTTCTTGAGATTCAGATTCCTTATAATCCTCAGGTTTATCAGATTCATCGGGCTTACCAGAACCATCATTGTTCTCAGATTTATCGGGATTACCGGACTTATCAGTATTATCGTTCTCAGAAATCTGTTCAGTTTTATTGGCTTTTTTGAAATCATCAAATTTTCGTTCAAGAACAGATACTTTAACAGAAGTGATTACAAAGAATACAATTGCAAGAATCAAAAGTAGAGTGCTGACACCGGCACCAATTAAAGTAAACAGTGTGATTCTTTTGTTATATTCTGCAATGGCAGCTGTTTTTGATACGAGACGCTTTGCATCTGCATCATTCATGCCTGCAGCTCTTGTTTCGGTAGCGGTTACAGGCCCCGGAACATCATTGAATGTAAGTATATCAGCAAAGCCGCCACAGGATTCAGAAACTGGAAGCGGTGCTTTGCAGTTTGAGCAGATTGTGTTTTTTGAAGGATTGTTCTTTCCGCACTTTTCACAAATCATAATAATTCCTCCTTATTTGTTTTCGGTGTAAAGCTCAGTAAAGTTGTTGTTGCTTATATCGGTACTTTCATAATACTGTTCTTCAAAATGATAGTTGTTTGATGAAACATTGTAATCAAATGATAGGAATATAAGAACTCCCAACAATGCAAGACCGAGAGTTATAAGCAGAGCCGCAATAATGGTCATAGCAGGGTTTCTCTTTTTCTCGGGCGGTACTGTGTATTCTAAAGCTTCAAGATCGCCGGATGAAATTGTACCGGTGCCCAAGGAATCAGTTCGAGACAAAGCAGAATCTCCTGCCGAAGAGTAAAACGATGATGCTTCTTTCTTCTTTTTAGATGTTGTTACTTCTGCTGTGGGAATGTCGGTTTCCTTGAAATCGAAATTGTCAACAGGGTGTACAACAACTGCCGTGACAGTTTTACCGCACCCACATAGGAAACAACTTGATTCAGTTAATTCGTTTTCAGCATCACAGTCGGGACATAGCCACACAGAATGCGGACGTACATATCTCAGAATGCTGTTAGTTTGTGATGACAATACGTTCTCTCCTTATGAATTAATATTATAGTTATTATAGTATTATTTTTGACATTTGTCAACAAATTTATATATTATTCTTTTTAATTCACTAACAAATTGTTTACAGCAATTATACAAGTTACATAAATGTTGTTTTTTTTCAAAAAGGTATTGAAAAAGATTTTTTTTAAGTTATAATGGTTTTAGAAAAATATGTAAAGGATGATTTTTATGGATAAAATACGCGTTGGCGTTGTAGGCCTCGGTCACAGAGGAAGAATAATGTTCAAGCTTGCGGCAGACGGCTTTGACTTTGTTGTGCCTGCGGCGGCATGCGACATTTTGCCCCATAACTGGTATGAAAAGCAGTGGCTTATGCCCGATGCTCTTTCAAACATTTTCCCCGATACCGAGTTTTATGAAAGCTATGACGAAATGCTTGAAAAGGCAAATCTTGATGTCATTATCGTTGAAACGGGTGCAGACATTCACGCAGAATTCTGTGCAAAGGCGCTTGAAAAGAATATAAATGTCCTTTCGGATATTCCCAACGTTGCGTCGCTCGAGGAGGCAGAAATGCTGTGGAAGGCGGCACAGAAGTCCTCTGCCATGATTTCAACGGGTGCAAACCCCAACTATCAGAGATTTGCTTTTATGCTCAAGGATTTCTGCGATAAGGGACTTCTCGGCAAGCCCTACTGTATGGAGGCTGAGTATATTCATTGGTCTCTTCCCGGCAGCGAGGAAAATGTGCATCTTAACGAAAACGGCGACTGGAGAAAGCTTCTTATTCCTATCCGTTACTGCACACATTCGCTCGGTCCGCTTCTTGCTGTTATCGATGAAGAACTCCGCTATGTAAGCTGTTTCGGTACCGGTATGCACGGCGAAGACGGTGCCTTCGGCGAAAGAGGGGATTCCTTCAAAAAGGATGACATGATGTGTGCTCAGTACAGAACAGAGTCGGGCGTTGTAATCAGACTTCAGAGAAACGGCAGATGCAGAGCAAAAATCGGTCATCACAATTACAGAGTATTCGGCACAGAAGGCTATATGGAAAGAATCGACAGATTCGATAAGCCCGTAATCCGCTATAACTCATTTAAGCTGGAAGATACATCCTTCAAGGAAGTTGAAGGAAGATTTATGCCCGAAGCATACCAGGATAACCCCAAGGCTCAGGGACATGACGGTATGGACTATGCTATGCTTGATTATTTCTTCAAGGCACTCAGAAACGGGGAAGAACCTCCGATTTCTTTAAGAGCAGGTCTTGCAATGACACTTCCCGGACTTTATGCAGAAGAATCCGCAAAGCGCGGCGGTAAGGTTCTCAGAATGGTATATCCTTGGGACGAGGATTGGACAACTGAAATTGAATAGGTTAAAAAAACTGTGGCTTTTGCCACAGTTTTTTGTATAATCAACCCTCGTTTGATTTTGTCAAAAATCCCTCCATTGAAATCAACTGCCGTTTGTGATACAATTAAGATAATGAAAGCGGCTTTCAAAATTTTAAGGAGTGATAGTTTTGAGCATGGAAACTATTGGTAAGCAGATAGCGACATTGAGAAAAGAACGAGGAATCAAGCAAGAACAGCTTGCAGCATTTGTCGGCGTCAGCACGCAGGCGGTATCTAAATGGGAGAACGGCGGTGTTCCCGATACTGAACTTCTTCCTAAAATTGCTGATTTTTTCTCTGTTTCTATTGATTCCTTGTTTGGCAGAAGCATAACTGAATATGGGGATTTAAGAACTGCTGTTTCTCTGAATATTGCCAATTTACCGAGAGAAGAAAGATTAAAAAAAGTTTTTAGTCTCTGCTGGGATATGGAAAGGTCACTTTTTGGAAGGGCGCCTGATGACGGAACTTTTGAGGATTATGAAAAAGTAATAGATAAAAATGAACAGCGATATTCAAGACATTTATCCGATTTTGGTATAACTTTGATGGGAATTGCAAATAAATTAAAGTATTTTTGCGTGATACCCGAAATGGAAAGCAATATCGACGCTCTGTTTGAAAATATTGATTATCTACAGTTCTTTCAGTTTTTGTCAGATAAAGATATTTTCAATGTTCTGGTGTTTTTGCATAAACGTGATACAACAAAGGCTTTTACAGAAAACTTAATTGCTAAGAATTTAAATATTACACAAGAAAGAGCAGTTGAAGTTGTAGGTATGCTTGAAAAGTATAACTTAGTGTATAAGACAGAAATTGAACTTGATGACGAATTAAAAACGGTTTATAATTTCAAGCCAACTCCTTCATTTGTTGCGTTACTGATTTTTGCAAAAGAGATTATAAAACCGCCTACAAATTACTCATATTTCAGCATGGAAAGAACTAAACCATATCTTTATTAAAAGAGCAGTGCCTAAGCACTGCTCTTATCATTTATATCCCCTTTAATTGCTTAAAACAATCTTTAACACCGGGATAAATATTCTTATATACACCGTAGTACTTCATGTACTCGCCATGCTTTTCCATATCGGCAGAAATCGATGAACTTTCCTTAACAGCCCTTTCGCAACCATCTGCAACCGATGTATATACACCTGCCGCAACACCACCGAGGATTGCCGCACCAAGAGAAGCACCTTCGTTTGAAAGCATTGTTTTTACATTTTTGCCGTAAACGTCTGCAATCATTTCGTGCCAGAATCTGCTCTTGCCGCCACCACCGCAAAGTGCCATGTCGTTTGTTTCTACTCCTACTTCGTCGAGAACTTCAAGACAACTGTAAAGTGAGTATGAAACACCTTCTATTACACTTCTTGCTAAGTGAAACTTTGTATGCATAGCCGAAAGACCGAAGAATACACCTCTTGCATCCGAGTCAAGTATCGGAGTTCTTTCGCCCATAAGATAGGGCAGATATATAAGCTTTTCACAACCTATCGGAAGCTTTTCACATTCCTTGTCAATTTCTGCATAGGATACTTCCTTTGTAAGATTGTTTCTGAACCAGTTAAGTGAAAGACCTGCCGCCTGAGTTACACCCATTACATGCCATTCACCCGGAACTGCTGCACAGAATGTGTGAATTCTGCCTTTTGGGTCAATCTTTGGTGAGCTTGTATGAGCAAATACAACTCCGCTTGTGCCGATTGTTGTAAATGCCTTGCCGTCTTTGCAGACACCCGTACCTATTGCCGCACAAGCGTTGTCGCCGCCGCCACCTGCAACAGGAGTACCCTCTGGTAAACCTGTAATTTCAGAAATCTCTTTAGTAATTCTACCGGTAACTTCACAGGATTCATATACCTTTGCAAGCCAGTACATTTTAACTCCAAGCTTTTCGCAAACTTCCTCGGACCAACGTCTGTTCACAACATCCAATAGCTGCATTCCCGAGGCATCAGACACTTCTGTTGCATATTCGCCTGTGAGCTTAAACCTAATGTAATCTTTTGCAAGAAGAATATGTTCTATCTTTGCAAAGTTCCGGGGCTCGTTATTCTTTACCCACATTATTTTTGATGCAGTAAAGCCGGGAAGGGCAGGGTTTGCTGTTATCTCTATAAGCCTTTCGTGACCGATAATGCTCTCTATTTCTTCGCATTCCTTTGCCGTTCTTTGGTCGCACCAAAGAATCGCAGGGCGAATTACTTCATTGTTCTTGTCAAGAAGCACAAGCGAATGCATCTGTCCGGAAAGACCAATACCTGAAATTTCACCGTCAACAGCTTTTGCAGTTACCTTGGATAATGCTGTTTTAGCAGCATTCCACCAATCTTCGGGATTCTGTTCAGCCCAGCCGTTATGCGGCTGATACATTGGGTATTCTTCTGTGCATGAAAACAATGCATTGCCTACGGTGTCAAACAAAACGCACTTTGTTCCTGAAGTGCCGACGTCTATGCCGATTAAATACTTTTTACTCATCTATATCACCTTATGAGAACATAATGGAGTTGATAACGTTTTCAAGATATTCCTGTCTTCCGCTTGTGTTTGTAGAAACATCACCGAGACCGAGAGCGTACTGTTCGAGTTCATGGATGGTAGCTGTTCCGTCAACAATTTTTTTACCAATGCCTGAGTTGTACGAAGCGTATCTGTCAGAAACAAATTTGTCTAAAGTACCGTCTTTAATTATCTTGTCAGCCATTCTGAGACCCAATGCAAAGGCATCCATACCGGCGATATAAGAAAGGAATATGTCTTCATTTGTGTTTGAACCGCGTCTTGTTTTAGCATCAAAATTGAGACCGCCCTTTGTAAATCCTCCTGCTTTGAGAATTTCGTACATACACATTGTTGTTTCATAAACATTGGTGGGGAACTGGTCTGTGTCCCAACCGAGAAGCATATCGCCCTGATTTGCATCAATTGAACCAAAGGCATTGTTGTCAGTTGCTACTCTTACTTCGTGCTGGAAAGTGTGAGCGGCAAGTGTTGCATGGTTTGCTTCAATGTTGAGCTTGAAATCCTTTTCAAGTCCGTACTTTCTAAGGAAGCCGAGAACAGTTGATGCGTCAAAGTCATACTGATGCTTTGTGGGTTCTTTGGGCTTGGGTTCAATATAGAAATCACCTTTAAAGCCGATTGAACGTGCATAGTCTCTTGCCATTGTCATAAGGCGTGCCATATTGTCAAGCTCAAGACTCATGTTAGTGTTGAGGAGAGTCTCATAACCCTCTCTGCCGCCCCAGAATACGTAACCTTCACCACCGAGTCGCACGGTAATTTCAATAGCTTTCTTTATCTGAGCTGCAGCAAAAGCAAAAACATCTGCGTTGGGAGCAGTACCTGCACCGTGCATGTATCTCTTGTTGCCGAAGCAGTTTGCTGTACCCCAGAGTACCTTTTTATTGTACTGCTTCATAAGAGCTTCAAGCTCGTCTGTGATTACGTCGAGTCTTGCGTTTGTTTCTTTGAGAGTATCTGCTTCGGGAGCAATATCTCTATCGTGGAAGCAGTAAAAATCAATGTCAAGCTTATCCATAAGCTCGAAAGCTGCATGAGCTTTGTTTATTGCACTCTTCATTTCGTCAGCTTCACCATAGCTCTTGTCAATAGTAATGCCGCCGAACATGTCAGTACCGCCGGCACACATTGTATGCCAGTAGCTCATTGCAAATCTTAACTGCTCTCTCATGGTTTTGCCTGCGACGGTTTCGTCAGGATTGTAGAATTTGAATGAAAGTGGATTATCTGACTTGGTTCCTTCGTATTTGATCTTGTTAATACCCTTGTAAAATTCCATAATAGTTCTCCTTTGTTTTATATTATCTATCATAATAATTTTATTATATTGCCATTGACAATGCATGCCATTTATTGTATAATAAGTAGACAAAATTTAGCATTGAATCGACATAGAGGTGTTTTTTTGTTCTATCAAAATCATTCTTATCTTGCTACCGAGAGAATTAAACTGGAAAATGGAATAGACTTCAGTTTTCCTCTTCATCTTCATTCAAGCTATGAATTTATTGTTGTAACCGAAGGTGAAATGGAAGTCAGTGTTGACGGTAAGAGCTATACTCTTTGTCAAGAAGATGCTCTTTTAATATTCCCGAATCAGGTTCATAGTCTTAAAACACAGGATCATAGTTGCCATTTTTTATGCATATTTTCACCAAAGCTTGTACAGGCATATACCAAGCTTGTTACATCAAAAATTCCGACCGATAATTGTTTTCGTCCCGATTTTTACCTTGTTGAGAATCTGGCGTCGCTTACACCTAATGACAGTATTATGAATGTTAAAGGTACTCTGTATTCTATATGTGCATTGTTCGATAAAAACCGCACCTATATTGAAAAGACTTCGGCGGATGAAGAGCTTATTTCGCGGATTTTCAAATTCGTTGAAAATAATTTCAATAGCGATTGTTCTCTTGAAGCACTATCAAAGCACACTTCTTATCATTATGTGTATCTTTCAAAGTATTTTAAACGCTGTACGGGAGTTTCATACACTGATTACGTAAACAGATACAGAATAAACGAAGCATGCTATATTTTGCAGAATTCTTCACAGTCCATTCTTCAAACAGCATATGATTGTGGATTTGATTCGTTAAGAAGCTTTAACAGAAATTTCAAGAAAATCATCGGCACATCGCCAAGCAGTTATCAGATGTCTCTTTGAAAGGGGTTAATATGAAGATTTATCATAAATTGAAATTAAAGACCGTTCAGGTTTTATGGTCTGTTGCTTGTCTTGTTCTTCTGTTTGCAGGAATATTTGTTATAGGAAAAGATGACAGTCTTCTTTATAATATTTCATGGGAACTCGGCGTTTGTATGTTGGTTGCCGGTCAAATCAATATTTTTATCTATATTAAAAATAAACACTATCTGCATGGTGCAAGATGGCTTCTTGCTGACGGTATGATTACAGTCCTTCTTTCGGTCTTTCCGATAATACATAATTTTGTTTTGCCGCAGGTTATACCTGTCTTTTTCGGAATCTGGGAATTGACACTGGGGGTTCTTAAGTTTATTGAGGCAATTGAACTTTATGACGAAAAGATTAAACGCTGGTATTTGTTTATTATTCTCGGTTGCTTTGAAATGGCATCGGGTGTATTCTCACTTATTGAACCCATTGACCACGCAATCGGTCATAATCATGTTATAGCACTTATATTCTTTGTACAGGCTGTCGGATTTATTTTTAAGATTATTATGTATCCCAGGCTTGTTGAAAAAAGAAGCATACATCATTAAAAAAAGACTGCATATGCAGTCTTTTTCTATTTACAAAAGTTTTCAATATAATTGTCAATTGCAGATTTAATGACCTTAACCGCTTCATTTCTGCCGCTTACTTCGTTAACGGCGGTGTCCTTATGTTCAAGATTTTTATATACGGTAAAGAAGTGACGCATCTCATCAAAAATGTGTGCAGGAAGCTGGTCGATATCTGTATACATGTTGTAATTCGGATCATTGAAGGGAATTGCAATTATCTTTTCGTCGTTTCTTCCGTTGTCAATCATTGAAATTACACCGATTGGGTATGCTCTTACCAGCGACATTGGTTCAAGAGGTTCAGCACATAGAAGAAGAACATCAAGCGGGTCGTTGTCATCACCGTATGTGCGTGGAATGAAACCGTAATTTGCGGGATAGTGTGTAGAAGTATAAAGTATTCTGTCAAGCATAATATAGCCTGTTTCTTTGTCGAGTTCGTATTTTTTCTTGCTGTTTTTTGAAATTTCAATAACGCAGATAAAATCTTCAGTATTTATTCTTTTAGGGGAAATATCGTGCCATATGTTAGACATATTAATCCGACCTTTCTATTTGATTGTGTTAATTATATCACAAACTCCATCTGTTTTCAATAGAATTGTAAAATTTATTTGATTTGATGTTGACTTTTTTTTTAGTAGACACTATAATATACTCATAAAATATTTAATCTAAGGAGGATTATATTATGAGTAAGTACGCTGGTACACAGACAGAAAAAAATCTTGAGGCTGCTTTTGCCGGTGAATCGCAGGCTAGAAATAAGTATACATATTTTGCTTCTGTTGCAAAAAAAGAAGGTTATGAGCAGATTTCCGCACTTTTCTTAAAGACAGCTGATAACGAAAAAGAACACGCAAAATTGTGGTTCAAGGAACTTGAAGGTATAGGTGATACAGCACATAATCTTGCTGAAGCTGCTGCAGGCGAAAACTATGAATGGACTGACATGTATGCAGGCTTTGCAGAAACAGCCGAAAAAGAAGGCTTCCCAGAACTTGCGGCTAAGTTCAGACTTGTTGCTGCCATTGAAAAGCAGCATGAAGAAAGATACAGAGCTCTTCTCAAGAATGTTGAAACTGCTGCTGTTTTCGAAAAGAGTGAAGTTAAGGTATGGGAATGCCGCAACTGCGGTCATATAGTTGTCGGAACAAAGGCTCCTGAGCTTTGTCCTACATGTGCACATCCCAAGGCATACTTCGAAGTTCATGCTGAAAACTATTAATTCAGACGAAATAAGAGAAAAATTATTAAATATGCAGGATACAGCCTACCGTGATTTTCACAGTAGGCTTATTCCAACTGTTGATAAAAGCAGAGTAATTGGTGTCAGAACACCGCAACTACGAAAGTTTTCAAAAGAACTTGTTAAGCACTTTGATGTCAGTGCTTTTTTAAGCGACTTGCCTCATTATTTCTATGAGGAAAATAATCTTCATGCTTTTATTATAGAATCATTTCATGATTTTGATACATGTACTGCTGCTTTAGACATATTTTTGCCATATGTCGATAATTGGGCTACCTGTGACGGATTGAGGCCCAAGTGTTTTTACAAGAATTCCGATAAACTTGCCGATAAAGCACTTTTTTGGATAAAAGATGAAAGAACCTATGTAAAACGGTTCGGCATTGGTGTGTTGATGAATCATTTTCTTGATGACAAATTTGATGAAAGATTTCTGAAAATTGTTTCACAAATCGAAAGCGATGAATATTATATAAAAATGATGGTTGCCTGGTACTTTGCAACGGCTCTTGCAAAACAGTTTGACGTTTCAGTTTTGATAATCGAAAATAGGATTCTTGACAGGTGGACACATAATAAGACAATACAGAAGGCTGTCGAAAGCTATCGTATAACAAAGGAACAAAAGGATTATTTGAAAACTCTTAAATATTAGCAAAACACCTCCCTTTATCGGGAGGTGTAATTTTATATATTGCTTATATAATCTCGGATTGCCTTTTCTGCGTCAGTAACTTCTTTTATAAATGACGCTGCAGGTACTCTCAGAGCGCCGTTGCCAAGAATTATCATTTGCTCAGGACCGTCGCTTGTAGCAACTCTTACAATGTGATCCTTGCTGAGTTTGTATGCCGCCTTTTCAATGTAGGTGTCGGCGGTCTTAGCTTCTTTGGTGTATACAACGGTTATATTTCTAAAGTTTTCAATTGTTCCCGGGTTCTTGTGAACCTTGTATGCATCAAATACCAGTATTATTTCAAGTTTGCTGAATCCTTGATAATTACACAGCCTGTCAATCAGTTCATTTCTTGCATATTCAAGATTGGTTGATGCCGTTTTCTTAAACTCATCCCACGCAAAAATAATGTTATAACCATCTATAAGCAAGTATTCAGGACCTTTTGGCATATGATTCGGTTTTTGCTTTGGTGATTTTTGTATAGGCTTTGCAACTGATGGATTGAACTTCGTTTTGGGTTCTTCCCGTTTTTTAATTGGACCGTAGGTTCTTTCAAAAATCTGCATCAGCTCTTTGTCGGTAGCAACGGCAGAACAATAATCTGCAGCTCTTCGTTTGATTTCTTTCTTGTATTCAATTTCTTCTTTGTCCATATTGAAGTAGCTTTCAAGGTGCATATGCTGTTCTACGTCTGACCACCTTACAAAAACTGCCGCACCGCCTGAACAGAAAATAGAATCCGGACTGTTAGCTATATCAGCCTCGGGATCGTACGATACACTCTTTACTATATCGTCCTGATTGTGACATTCCTTGTAGCCAAGAAGTGAAAGGTTGATTCTGCCGAGACCGTGTGTTATACCCGCAAGCTCAGAAGGATAGTTTCGCATTTCTGATACGGGTGCTGTTCCTTTCAGCGTACTGTATTCACCGTCTGTTTCGGGAATTCCCATAGTGCCTGACATTTTTTGGACATCTGTCATAATTCGTCCCATGTTGTCACATGGAACCGTGATTTCGTAGTTATACCACGGCTCAAGAAGTATGCTTTTTGCTTTCATTAATCCTTGTCTTACGGCTCTGTATGTTGCTTGCCTGAAGTCGCCGCCCTCGGTGTGCTTTTTATGGGCTTTTCCGGATACGAGTGTTATTTTTATGTCTGTAATCGGTGAGCCCGTCAGAACCCCTAAATGAGTCTTTTCTTCAAGGTGAGAAAGAATCAGTCTTTGCCAGTTTCTTTCGAGAAAATCGGTGTCGCAGTCAGATTCAATAATTACACCTGTACCTCGTTCAAGAGGGGAAAGAAGCAGGTGTACTTCAGAGTAGTGGCGAAGCGGCTCGTAGTGACCGACACCTTCGACAGTATTATCAATTGTTTCAAGATAAACGATACTTCCTTCACCGAACTCTACATCAATGTCAAATCTCTGCTTTATTTGATGCCTGATTATTTCAAGTTGTATTTCGCCCATCAGTAAGACATGTATTTCCTGAAAGCCATCGTTAAATGTAACCTTCAGTGTCGGGTCTTCGGCTTCAAGTATGCGCATTTTAGTGAGCATGGTATGAGCATCTGTTGATTTTGGAACCATCACCTTATAGTTAAGTATCGGCGTAAGTAACGGTGTAAAGCACTCATTTTCGAATCCCAAAGCAGAACCCGATGGCATGTCTGTTATACCTGTTATGGCACATATGTCGCCTGCAGAGGCGGTATTTGTACTTGTAAATTTGTCGGAATTGTATATTCTTAATTGTTCTACTTTTTCCGATATAAGATTATTCTTTGTGTCGTAGTATTCCAAGAACTCTTTTACATTAAGGCTTCCGCCCGTAATTTTAAGATGTGTAAGTCTTTCACCGTTTTCACTGTGTGTAATTCTGAAAACTCGTGCTCCGAATTCGTCGGGATAAACGGGAGGCTGAATATAATTGTCGATGAAAGTAATTAATTCCTTTGTTCCTACAAGTTTTAATGCAGAACCAAAAAGGCAAGGGAAGAGGGTACAGCTGTTTATTGCACTTTTGATATCTTCTTTATCAATTGAGCTATCGGAAATATACTTTTCCATTAATGCTTCAGAACACATTGCAAGCTCTTCATGATTTAAAAAATGTGAATACTGAACTGCGCTTTGAGAAAGACGCTTGTGTATACCTCGCATAAGCGTTTCTTCATCAGCATTTGATAAATCCATTTTGTTTACAAAAATTATTGTCGGAATGTTATATTTTCTTAGTAGCGACCATAAAGTTTCGGTATGGCTTTGAACACCGGAAGATGCACTGACCATAAGAACGGCAATATCCAATACCGATATTGCCCTTTCAGTTTCTGCCGAGAAGTCAACATGACCTGGAGTGTCCAAAAGAGTTATTTCGAAATCGTTTGTATCGAATCTCGCCTGTTTTGAAAAGATGGTTATTCCTCTTTTGCGTTCAAGCTCGAAATTGTCAAGAAAGGTATTCTTGTGATCAACTCTTCCAAGATTTCTAATTGCACCCGATTGGTATAAAAGAGCCTCTGATAGGGTGGTTTTTCCGCAGTCAACATGGGCAAGTATACCCATAGTTAATTTGTTCATTTCTTCATCCTTTAATTTTTTCTATTTCAGTAACAGTAAGACAATTGTTTTTAACATAAAACTTAACATCGTAATCAGCATATTTCATAGAGTAAATTCTGTTTTCGTCGTTCTGATAAGAAGGTCTCGGATCTTGCCGCAGTATCGTTTCAATTTCCGCCTTCAAAGGTGGTTCCATGTTATTACATTCATCTTTAAAGATTACAGTCAATTCATAGTCTTTTACTTCATCCGAAAAACCGCAGACTGCATCAGGGTGAGAATCTGTAAATTTAAGGTAGGGCTTTATATCAATTATTGGCGTTCCGTTTAAAAGATCTGCTCCCGAGACCTTGAGAATTATGCCGTTGTCTTTATCGTTTTCGATATAAAGCAATTTTACGCATGACATACCGATTCCGTTGGGATGATAGGGGGAACGTGTTGAAAATACGCCGACTCGTTTGTTGCCGCCGAGTCTCGGGGGTCTGACGGTTGGGTACCATTCTTTTTTGTCACTGTTGTTTTTGTCAAATAACCATAGAATCCAGATGTGAGAGTATTCTTCCAACCCCTTAAAGGCGTTTTGGTCTCTGTATTTCTTGTCAAATATTATAGTGGAAACGGTGTTGGTAATATTGCTTTGCCTTGGTATTCCGAATTTTTCCGTGAAGTTATTATGTATTGTTGCAATGGGTTCTATTATATGCTGATTCAATAGATCATCTCCGTTTGTTTATAACATTATTTTACTATGTTTTTTGTTAAATTTCAATGATTTTATTCTACTTTGTTAAATTGTGTCTTTAATTTTAAAATATATTAAAATAAAATAAAAAAGTATTGCAAATTGTATTGTTTTGTGTTATCATACATAGGAATTAGGCCGGTGTGGTGGAATGGCAGACGCGACGGACTCAAAATCCGTTGGTAGCGATACCGTGTGGGTTCAAGTCCCACCACCGGCACCAAAAAGATGCGCAAGATCCTTGTGCATCTTATTTCTCTTTTTGGAGGTATTTTTATGAAATATACCGGTAAACTTATACTGACCATTATTGCACTGTTAATTTCTGTTCTTATGCTTTTTATAAGTTGTTCTGAAGAAGATAATAATGATAAAAAAGATAAAACCGAAAAAGATGTTGTGACTGAAGATACAAAAAACAATGCACAGGATGACAAAGAATCTCAAGTCGAGGCCGTTAAGGTTGATGTTTTTGCTGAAGAAAAGTCAGCCACAAGGGAAATGGTTGGAAATAGATTCACACTTATCAGCAATGGTTTGTTTTCAAATGTTGAAAGGTACGCAGCACTTGATTTTGAGACAGTTTCAACTAAATTAAAAGCAAAGTTTGAAACAGATGATGGTTTTGAAGCCTTTTCAAACGATGTTGTATACTTGCAGTCTGTTTATGAGTATATGTCCTCTCTTGCTGTCGGTAGTGTTGAGGTTGATATGACCCTTGAAAACAATGAAGCTGCCATTAAAACCGACGTTGAGGGCAGTGTAAATGATGAGTCTGTAATTGAGGGATCGATAATAATTGATAAAGAAAATAACGGTTTGTATTTTGAACTTCCGGATGTTTCAGACGATACTTACTATATAGATATCTCTTCAGGTTCTTCTGTTGACGAATTTGTTGATTCCGTTGAGAGTCTTCGTGAAACTCAACTTTCCGTTGGCGACGCAAGTGAATTTGCATTACTTCTTTTTGATGACAAGAGTGCAGAGCTTACTGCAGATTATATTTGTTATTTCTTTGATTTGCTTGGTGAAGGAAATGAAAGCAATGTTACGCTTGATATTGATGGTGTAAGCAAAGAAGTAAGATGTGTATCTTATGAGTTGACAGAGGAACGTTTTAACGAAATATCTGTTGATCTTCTTGAAACAATCAAAGAAGATGAAACTTTTAAAACAAAAATTATTGAAATTGTTGATTTCTGCATTGATAATGATTTTGCTTCGGATGTGTTTGGTGCCGTGTCTGACGGTAATGAGTTTTACGAAGATGTAATTATTCCTTCCATCGATGTTATGATTTCTGAAATTAATGATTCTGCTGTTGATACTGATAATGTTGTATATATTGATTTGTACTTTGACGGAGATGCACTTGTCGGAATTATGGGCGATGATGGTGAAACGGTTGTAACAATTGCTTCTCTTGGAAATGACAACTCGTCTGTAACAAAGTTTGTTGTTGATGATAGCGGAACTGTTTCGGGATTTAGTTTAATCGGAACAATTGATGATTCTCTTTACAGCGGCACATTTACCTTATATGATGGTTTTGATAATACAGAATACGTTATTGTTTTCAGTGATTTCGATCTTGATAAATATGATGAAGGTGTTTTTTGCGGCACAGTTAAGCTTGATGATGATGTTGTTGCTTTGTTTAGTGATTTAAGCTTTTCAAAAGAGCTCGAACTTATAGTAAATTTTGATTCCGACTGTGCAACATATTCTGACATTAAAATAACTGCAAATCACGGCGGAAAGCAAGCTTTTACTCTTGACCTTAACGTTAATGTTGATGATAATGCCGGCGATATAAGGATACCGAACGATTACAAGGATTATGGTGATATGTCTGTGTTTTCTGAGGCTTTGTTTAAGCAGTCTTTAATCAATACTTTGGTTGAAAACCTTGTCAATGCCGGTGTTTCAAGAAGAGCTTTGCTAGATTTGGCAGCATCTTTTGTTATGTGATTTAGAGGATAGAGTATGTCTTTAAGTATTAATAATATTAAAAAGAATTATGGAAAAAAGCAAGTATTGAAATCAATATCTGTCAATGTAGAAAAGGGAAAATGCGTAGGTATTCTCGGACTAAACGGAAGTGGTAAGTCCACATTCTTCAATGTACTTTCCGGGATTTGTAAATGTGATTCAGGCACTTTTCTTTTTGATGGTGTGGATATGTTTTCAGACAAGAAATCAAGAAGTAAACTTCTGGGTTATATTACTCAGAATCCGCCCTTGATTGATGAATTGTCAGGGCTTGATAATCTAAAGCTTTGGTATAACAAAAAAAGCTTGCAAGCCGAGCTTGAAAACGGAGTGTTAAAGCTTTTGGGTGTTGATGAGTTTTTAAAGGTCAAGGTGTCAAAAATGTCCGGCGGCATGAAAAAACGTCTTGCCATTGGTTGTGCCGTAGCACACAGACCGTCTTTGTTACTTCTTGATGAGCCTTCAGCCGCACTTGACTTGCAGTGTAAGGAAAGGATTGCAGCATACCTTACACAGTTTAAGGCAAACGGCGGGACTGTACTTATTGCCACACATGACATTCAGGATTTGGAGTTTTGTGATAAAATTGTTATTTTTAAGGATGGCATAAGTCAGCAGTACTCATATGACGGAGATGCGTCTAAGCTGATTGCCGCTTTGTAATTATGTTGATACTTAATTATTTTAAATGCTGCTTAAAAAGAAATTCAAAGTTTTTTCCTGCTGCTTTGATTTTTTCTTTAATAATTATGCTTCTTCTTGCAGGCATGTTCTTTGCCTTTTTCGGCACAAGAGAAGAGGTTGTTGAGTTTAATTCCAACGTTTCAATTGGAATTGTTGCAAACAACGAGGATAAATACCTAAAAATGGGTATTGATGCAATAGAAACTCTTGATACCACAAGCTCTTATCTTTCGCTTGTATATTACGACGATGAAGAATCTGCCGTAAATGACATGAAAAGCGAAACTATTATGGGATATCTTCTAATACCCGACGATTATGTCAGATCCGTTCTTCGCGGTGATAATATAACAGCCACTTTTGTGTCTAACAATTCAATAATTGATATGGCCCCCATGATAGTTAATGATGTTATTGATACAGTATCAGACCTTGTGTTTGAATCGCAGGTTGGGATTTTTGCCATGGAAGAATTCTATAATGAATATGATGTAAAAGGTTACAAACAGGCAATTACAGATATCAATGTTAAGTATATCAGCTTTGTAGTTGACAGAGCAAATATGGTTGAAGTCACAGAGGTTAAGGCATATAAGCAAAACTCTATGCAAGGTTATTTTGCTTGTGTGTTCTTTGTAATTATTGTAATTCTTGTCGGCGTATTATGCTCAGGAATATGCATTAAACGAGATTTATCAATGACAAGATTACTGAATTCTCGTGGATGTAGTGCTGTCTGCCAGACTTTTATTGACTTTATATGTTTTTGTTTTATTCCGATTTTGATAGTACTGTTTATATTTGTCTGCATGGTATTGTTCTTCAGCCTTAATACTTGTATTATTCCCGAGTATTCTGACCTCACATTGTATGGCTACTTTGACATGTTCATCAAAATGATACCCGGCATTCTTGCGATTTGTTCTTTGCAATTTCTTATTTATGAATTTTGCAGTGATGTTATTACGGGTTCTTTGCTTCAGTTTGTAGTGTCTATTGGTCTTGCTTACATTTCCGGTTGCCTGTATCCCATATCTTTTTTTCCTGAAAATATTCAAAATGTTGTAAAGTTTACTCCTTTTGGTGTAGCTATAGAGTCATTTAAACAAATATCACTTGATATTCTGAATATGAATAATATATATTTGTGTATAGGATATTGCATTGTCTTTGTTTTATTGTCTACCCTTGTGAGAATTATTAAGATAAGGAGTAGAGCAGTATGATTATTACAAACTTAAAATGGTTTCTTGCTTTCTTTAAAAGAATGTCCAGAAAGCCTGTGTTTCTTGTTACACTTCTGATTATTCCCGTCATTTGTATTGCTATGAATGTTGTTTCCGATGAAGAAAGTGGGATTATGATAATTGGTCTTTCATCTTATGATGTAAATGATTCTGTTTATAAGAATATTGCAAGGGAACTAAAGAGTGAATCGACATCGCTTTTGTTTGTTGAGTATTCCACACCCGATGAGGCAATTGAAGATGTTAAAAAGGGAAAGGCTTCTTCGGCGTGGGTTTTTGCGGATGATCTTGACAAAACCATGGCAGAGTTTGTATCCGGCAATACCGAGGAAAAGCTTTGTAATGTTTATCTCAATGAAGACACGGTTTTAAAACAGCTTTCCAGAGAAAAGCTTCACGGTGTGCTTTTCAAAAACCTGTCCTATGACATATACGTTAATTTCATGAACAGCAGGAATATTGATTCTGAATATGCTGACGAAAATACATATAAAGAGCTTTTTGATGCACAAAAAGAATCCCTGTCGGATGAATTGATTGCATTTGAGTTTTACAATTCTCCAAATAAAAAAATAGAAGACACAAATTATCTGACTTCTCCTTTAAGAGGTCTCTTGGCAACGGCGTTGATAATATGCTGCCTTGCTGCAATGATGTACAGTCTTGAAGATGAAAATGAAGGAAAGTATGCAATGTTTCCTATAAATAAAAGACTAAAGCTTCATTATCTGTCGTCATATGCATCGGTGCTGTATGTTTTTGTTGCTGTCATTATTGCTATGAGCTTTTCCGGTTTATTAAGAGAAAACATTTTTCTTGAGATTATATATTTGCTAGTATATTGTATTATATCGGTCGGATTTTGTGTTGCTGTTGGTATTGTCTGTAAAAAGAAAGCAAGACTTTGCTTTGCATTTCCTATGCTGATTGTTTTGACAATCGCTCTTTGTCCAATTTTTGTCAGTGTTCCCGGGCTTGAGCCGATAAAGGTAATGCTGCCGACATATCACTATCTCATGACTTTTGTTGACCCTTTGCATTTTTCACATATGCTTTTATATGCAGTTATTATATACGGTCTGGATTTTGTTTTGTACCGGTTATTAAACAGGGAATAAATTAAAGGTGAAAGCACTTGCTTTCACCTTTTTAATTATGAATTTATCATGTGGTTAAGAAGTTTGACTGAAAACTCTGCCGTTTCCTTCTCAAAACCGTCACCGAAGTGCTTGAGGTTGAGTTCAAGATTGTATACTCCGTCATATCCAACTTCATTCAACGCACAAAGCACATCGTTCCAGTCAATAACACCTGTTTTGGGCGGCTTGTGTTCGTCTTTAAGAGTGTTGTTGTCATTGAGATGAAGACACTTGACAGCACTTCCCATTTGCCTTATAAAATCACCCGGGGTGGGGTTGTTATCAAATCTCATTGCCTTGTTTACATGACCCGTGTCGATACAGCAGAAGAAATAATCTGCATTATCTTCGTATGAACAGATTCGGTCATAAGCTTTTTTGAATTCTGTAAGATATCCGAAAAAGTCGCAACATCCGTAAACAGGTGCATCGCCCATTGTTTCCATTGCTATTTTTACGCCGTATTCTTTGGCATATACAAGTAGCTTGTTAAATGTTTCAAAACATAGATCATGCATGAAATCGGATTCTGCATCAGGTCCTGTTACAGATGTTGCGATGGCATGCATAACGGTGTAGGGGGCACCGAGAATATTCGTAACCATACAGTCGATTTTTGCATCCTTGAATACAGCCTCGTCTTTAACGGGGTCTGCATAGTAAATGCGTAGACGTCCGTGTGTCTGTGAAATTATTAGTCCAAGCTCGTCTGCTTTCTGTTTTACGGCCTTAAAATGTGAAATGATTTCGTCTTCAGGCTTTGAATAAATGGAATCTTTGTTCAGAACACTATAATTATCCAAAGAAAAATCAACTGCGTCTGCACCTATTTCTTTAGCAATTTCGAGAGCCTTGATGTCGCCGTAAAGACTCTGTAGTGTGAATGTTGAAATACCTATTAATTTTTTCACAGTGATCACCCACAACATTATAACATTATAAATTTTTAATGTCAATAAAAAGGACGGAATGTACCCGTCCTTTTGTTTTTTATAATATTTTTTCAGCAAGCCAAAGCATAAAGGGCATTGTAACTAAACAGAAAAGTGTTGTAATGCCTACAAGCTTTACGGCAAGTGCCGAATCATTATCGTAAACCTCTGCAGTTACAGCTGTATTAGCGGCAACCGGAGCTGCACACATTGTAATTCCGACTATAGAAAGATACTCCGGAAGATTAAATACTTTTGCAACAACTAACATAATGGCAGGCATAACCAAGAGCCCAAGCAACGAGAATAAATACAGTCTTTTTTCAGTAAATATTTTCAACAGCTTCATGTCGGCAAGTAAGCTTCCTATGATTATCATTGAAAGAGGGAATGTCATGTCGCCGACAAGTGTAAGACCGTCATTAATTGTTTTGGGAAGCATAATTCTGCCGAGGAATAATACGATGCTTATAAATACAGCAATTAAAGCGGGATTGTATATCAACTTTTTCCACGGGATTTTTGGCTGATTGCTCATGACTATTACACCGTGTGTCCATGTAAACAGATTAAAAGCAGTTACAAAAATTACACCGTAAAAGAGCCCGAGCTGTGGATCTTCATTGAAAATTGCCATCATAAGAGGGAAGCCCATGTATCCGCAATTACTGTATGTTAATGCGTAGGTGTATACACTTCTTTCTTTTCTGTTCTTGATTATCTTAAACACAAAGTGTGAGAATATTGCAAGAAAGGAGTGAACTGCTACTGACAGAGCAAATACACATGCAGCAGTAATCAGAAGCTCTTTGTCATATTCTCTTTGTAATGAACAGACAATCAAACATGGATTTGTTATATAAACAAGCATAGAAGATAGCGACTTTGTACTGTCACTGTTTAAAAACTTTCCTTTTTTTGCAATATAACCAGCAATCATAGCAATAAAAAGGACTATTATTTTTTCAACAACTCTGATGCTGTAATTTCCCATTAGTTTTCCTCCGAGCAGTGTCCGCTGCAGCCATCATGGTTGCCCTCAAAGTATCCGGAAAGGTTAATTGTCATACCGTTTTCATCTATTTTGAATCCGAGAGCTCTAGCGAGTTTTTCATCATTGCCTGTATAAGTTACATCCTTAGCACCCGATAAATCAAGAAAATTAAGTGCCGCTTTTCCTATTAAAAACCTGTCAATATAATCATCATAACCTTCAATAAGGCTCATCATATGAATCGTGCCGTTGCCGCCTTCGAAAGAAACAAGTGCCGCACCGACAAATTTTCCGTCATTAATTGCCGATATTACAACCTGGTTTTCTTCGGGAATAATGCCGAAGGGCTTCATGTATTCTTCACGTTCATAGCTTGTATATACTGGTCTGATTGCAATCATATTGACACCTCTTAGGACATATTCTTGAGAATACTTATTTCGTTGTAATTCATGTACTTCCACTGGCCGGGCTTTAACATACCGATGGTAAGGTCGCCCACAGCAACTCTCTTAAGTCGTGTTATCTTGAGATCGACCTGCTCACACATCTTTCTTATCTGTCTGTTTCTGCCTTCGGAAAGGATGAATCTTAGGATAGTATTTCCTTCTTTACGTTCAATTATTGATACTTTAACAGGTTTGATTTTATAATCGTCAATAACCATAGGTCCGTTAAGAGTAACTAAAACCTCGGGTTCGATTTCACCCTTGACCTTAACATGGTATATCTTTTCAACATGATGCTTTGGGTGCATAAGCTTGTTTGCCACTTCACCGTCATTTGTAAGAATGAGCAAGCCTTCCGAGTCCATATCAAGTCTGCCGCATGGGTAAACACGCTCGGGGACGTCCTTTAAAAGCTCGGGAATGCATTTTCTGCCTTCATCGTCACTCATGGTGGTAACGTATCCACGCGGCTTGTAAAGCATTACATATACTTTCTTGGAACCGCCTTTCACAAGCTTACCTTTATATTCGACTTCATCATTGTCGGGGTCGATTTTCTGGCCTATTGTTGCTCTCTGACCGTTAACCTTGAAATTTCCCATTTCTATTTCTTTTTCAGCAGCACGTCTTGACATAAGACCACAGTCTGAAATGTATTTCTGTATTCTGATTTCTTCCATAGTTTTCTCCCTATATAACTTCACAGTCGTATGATATAAAAAACGTTTATAAAAATCACCGCCGTCGTCGCGGGTAGCACCCGCTGGCAGTTTCGCGGGAAAACCTGCAAAAGAGCAAGCAGCATCAACCGCGCAAATAACTATTCACCGCCATCAAACAACGACGGCGGTGAATTCACTAAAACTAATTAAATCAAATGGCGTCCTTGCGGGAAAGATTGATTCTGCCCTTGTCGTCGATTTCAAGAACCTTAACCTTGATTTCGTCGCCAACGCTTACAACGTCTTCAACCTTTTCAACTCTTTCCTTTGCGAGCTTGGAAATGTGTACAAGACCTTCCTTGCCGGGAGCAATTTCAACGAAAGCACCGAAAGACATAAGTCTTGTAACCTTACCTACGAATACTGCACCGGGTTCGGGATCAAAAGCAATTGCTTCAACGATGGACTTAGCCTTAATACCAGCATTCTTGTCAACAGCTGCGATAAATACTGTACCGTCGTCTTCAATGTCGATCTTGGCGCCTGTTTCAGCAGTAATAGCCTGAATAACCTTACCGCCCTTACCGATTACATCACCGATCTTTTCGGGATCGATCTTAATTGTAATCATCTTGGGTGCATAGTCGGAAACGTCAGCTCTGGGCTTGTCGATAGCCTTGAGCATTACTTCATCAAGAATGTAGTCTCTTGCTGTGTGAGTCTGAGCAAATGCAGCCTTAATAATTTCGGGAGTAAGACCGTCGATTTTAAGGTCCATCTGGATAGCTGTAATACCCTTCTTTGTACCGGCAACCTTGAAGTCCATGTCGCCGAAGAAGTCTTCAAGACCCTGGATGTCAACCATAGTCATCCATCTTTCGCCTTCTGTGATAAGACCGCAGGAGATACCTGCAACAGGTGCCTTAATCGGAACACCGGCATCCATAAGTGCAAGAGTAGATGCACAAATAGAACCCTGAGATGTAGAACCGTTGGAAGAAACTACTTCGGAAACAAGTCTGATGGAATAGGGGAATTCTTCAACCGAAGGAATTACGGGAACAAGAGCACGTTCTGCAAGAGCACCATGACCGATTTCACGTCTGCCGGGACCTCTGGAGGGCTTAGTTTCACCTACAGAGTAGCTGGGCATGTTGTAGTGGTGCATATATCTCTTGTATTCTTCGTCATCAATACCGTCAAGTAACTGCTGTTCACCAACAAGACCGAGAGTTGCAATTGTGAGAACCTGAGTCTGACCACGTGTAAAGAGAGCAGAACCGTGAGTTCTGGGAAGAATACCTACTTCGGACGCAAGAGGTCTGATTTCGTCGAGTTTTCTGCCGTCAACACGCTTACCTTCATCAAGAAGCCATCTTCTTACTACAAACTTCTGAAGCTTGTAGAGACATTCGCCCATTTCAGCTTTTCTGTCTTCATCGGGATACTTTTCGGTAACAAAGCTTTCAACATCAGCATAAACTGCGTTGAGTCTTTCTTCTCTGATATTTTTGTCATCTGTGTCAAGAGCATACTTTATCTTGTCAATTGCATATTCAGCAATTGTATCGTAAAGCTCATGATCGACATCGCAGGAAGCGTATTCAAACTTCTTCTTGCCGATTTCGGATGTAACATGATTGATAAACTTAACAATTTCCTGGTTTGTTTCGTGAGCCTTCATGATTGCGTCAAACATGTCATCATCGGAGATTTCCTTTGCGCCTGCTTCAATCATAACTACCTTCTTTTCAGAAGAAGCAACTGTAAGCTCAAGTGTGGACTTTGCTCTCTGTTCCTTTGTGGGGTTGATAACTACTTCACCGTCAACCATACCTACAAATACGCTGGAAACAGGACCGTTCCAGGGAATATCGGAAATGGAGAGTGCGAGAGACGCACCTATAAGACCTGTTACTTCAGGGCTGCAATCGGGGTCAACCGAAAGAACAAGAAGATTGAGTGTTACGTCGTTTCTCAAATCCTTGGGGAAGAGGGGACGGATAGGTCTGTCAATTACACGGCTTGTAAGGATAGCCTTTTCGGAAGGCTTGCCCTCTCTCTTCATAAAAGAGCCGGGAATCTTACCTACTGCGTAGAGTCTTTCTTCGAAGTCTACGGAAAGGGGGAGAAAGTCGATGCCTTCTCTGGGGGATGCACTTGCAGTAGCTGTTGCAAGAATTGCGGTGTCACCGTATCTTACGAGAGCAGAACCGTTTGCAAGCTGTGCGATTTTACCGGTTTCAACAGTAAGCTTTCTGCCGGCGAGAGTTGTAGAAAATACTCTGTAGTTTTCAAACATTTTGTTTTCCTCCTTGGTTTTTTTATTCTTTTTCAAGGAGAACATCTTCAGTAAATTTTGCACTTAATTTAATGTCCTTTCTTAAAGTGAAAAGGCACAAAATTAAATGCCAAAGATACCAAAAGAGTCTCCTTGCTATTATGCCTTAAAACGAAATTTAGGGCGAAGCAGCATTTCGCTAATTCGCCCGTTTGTGGTTATTACTTTCTGAGGCCGAGCTTTTCAACGATTGCACGGTAACGGTTGATGTCTACCTTTGTGAGGTAAGCAAGAAGGTTTCTTCTGTGACCAACCATCTTAAGAAGACCTCTTCTTGAGTGATGGTCGTTGTGGTTTGCCTTGAGGTGCTCGTTGAGAGTATTGATTCTGTATGTGAGAACAGCAATCTGTACTTCGGGAGAACCTGTGTCGCCTTCATGAGTCTTGTACTCGTTGATAATTTCTAACTTCTTTTCCTTTGTAAGCATTTTGTTTTCCACCTTTCATAATATATTTTGTAATAAACCGCAAAGCAAAGCTTAAGGCAGGTGAAAGCCTCTTGAACCCGACAGGGTAAGTCTTATATCCTTAAACATAGCAATGGGTAATTACGCTTACTGCAGTATTGTATCACAACAATAGATATTTGTAAATAGTTTTTCAAAAATAAATGTAAATATTGTGTGAATACTAGTAGTTAATTTTTCCTTTTTTGGTTCGTCTCAAGATAGTTAACATTATAAGAACCGATAAAGCAAGACCAAGTATAATGCCAACAATAACCATTTCACTTATATCAAGGCTGCTTCGTACTTCAATCCAGCTTGAATCGTATAGTGAATTGATGTTGTCGGGAAGGGCGATGTAGCTTTCGGCTTTACCTAACTGTTCGTCTGTGGGATAGATTCTTTCATCAAATTCAATGTCCTTTGCCGCCTCGGTGTGAGGTGTAAAATAGCTGATGTATTCGCAATTAGCCTTTGCTATTTCAGTTTCACAAAGGAAGTTGATAAAAGCCTCGGCCGCTTCCTTGTTTTTAGCTCCTTTAGGAATACAAGCAGAGTCTATAAAAACATTGAAACCTTCTTTGGGGTAATAAAAAGCAAGATTTTCATTGTTTTCCATCATTGTAAGACAGTCGCCGGCATAGTATGCGGCAATGTAAGCAGATTCATCTTCCATCTTATCGAAGGTCTGGTCCATTACATATGCCTGGTTTACTGAACGCTGTTGTTTAAGAAGATCTGTTGCTTCTTCGATTTCATCTCTGTTTGTTGAATTAAGAGAATATCCGAGCATCTTCAAAGCAATGCCGTAAGCATCACGTGAGTTTTGGAACATAAGGATATTACCGGCATATTTTTTGTTCCACATTAAATCCCAAGAACCGATATCTTCTTCATCAACATATTTTGTGTTGTAAATAATACCGACAGTACCCCAGGTATAAGGAACACTGTATTCACCCTTAGGATCAAAGTCCGGGTATCTGTATTTGTCGTCAATCATGGTAATATTCGGTATGTTCTTGAAATTCAATTTTTCAAGCATACCTTCATTAATCATTCTTGAAATCATATAGTCGGAAGGGATGATAATGTCATACTGAGGATTGTTTTTACTTGCTGACATCTTGGCATAGAGATCTTCGTTGGTTTCAAAATTGCTGTATACAACCTTGATTCCGGAAATTTCTTCGAACTCTTTAATTACATCCAAAGAGCCTTCACTGCCGTCTGAAATGTATTCTCCCCAGTTAAATACAGATAAGGTTATGTCTTTGTCACGGAATTTTTTGTAATAATCTTCGTCTTCAACAGTAACTTTAGCACTAACACACACAGAAAGAACGAAAAGTAATGATAAAGTGGTAAAAATAGTCTTTTTCATCACACACCATCACTTTCTGAAAGAAGCACGTCTGGCTTCTTCCTTTTCTTTGTTAGCACTAATAATGTTTACTATTACAAGTATTGCAAGAACTACTATAAAAAGAATTGTTGAAAGAGCGTTGATTTCAGGACTAATTCTCTTTTTTGTCATCGAGTAAATTGCAATCGGAAGTGTCTGTGTTGTGGGACCTGCTGTAAAGAAACTGATGACGAAATCGTCAATGGAATAGGTGAGAGCCATAAGGGTGCCTGATACTACACCGGGCATGATTTCGGGTAATACGGCCTTGAAAAATGCCTGTCTTTTGTTACATCCCAAATCCATTGCCGCTTCGTATAGGTTTACATTCATCTGACGAAGCTTTGGAAGCACATTAAGTACTACCGTAGGAACGCAGAAAGTGATATGAGCAAGTAAAAGTGTTACATATCCGGCGTTAAGTCTGAAGAATGTGAAAAGCAGCATGAGTGAAATACCTGTTACAATTTCAGGGTTAAGATTCTGAAGGTATGTTGCATTTTTTAGAAAAGATTTTGGAAGTCTTCTCATATTGTGCATACCGACTGCAGCTGCTGTACCGAGAATTGCTGAGCAAACAGATGCAATTAATGCAATTATCAATGTATTGAGCAGAGCCGACATGATTTCCTTGTTTTTAACGAGCTCAACATACCATTTAAAAGAAAAACCGGTCCATATTGTGCCTTTTGATTCATTGAACGAATATATAATAAGCACAGCAATGGGAAGGTATAAAAATGCAAAAACAACTGCAACGTAAAATTTAGAGAAAAACCTTTTCATATCATGGAATCCTCCATTTCATCGTTGTCAAAGGAGTTGAATATGCCCATGCTTATGAATACTACAACCATCAGCATTAAAGATGTTGCGGCTCCGTAGTGTAAATTATATTCGTTACCTAAAAATTGTTGCTGAATGAGGTCGCCGATAAGGAAACAGTTACTTCCTCCAAGAAGTCCTGAGATTACAAATGTACTTACAGCAGGAACAAAAGTTACCGTGATACCCGTGAGTATGCCGGGAAAACTTAGGGGGAGAACTGTTTTGGTTATTACTTGAAGACTGTTACAGCCTAAATCCTGCGAAGCTTCAATAACGCTCTTGTCAATTTTGGTCATAATTGAGTAAAGCGGCATAATCATAAACGGTAGGTAATTGTAAACCATACCGAGAACTACAGCACCGCTGTTATTGATTAGCTGAAGTTTTGGTAATCCTATGTCAGCTAAAAATGAATTGATAATGCCGTTGTTGTCAAGAATTTTAATCCATGCATAGGTTCTCAGAAGGAAGTTCATCCACATGGGAAGCATAACAAGAAGTAAAATGACTCTTTGTGTACGTTTGGAACATCTGGACATTGTAAAGGCAAGGGGGTATGCAATGACAAGACAAATTGCTGTTGCAATAATTGCTAGGTAAACCGAACGAATAAGTACCGGAAAATAACGGCTTGCATTGGCAAGATTTTCAAGTGTAATTGCACCTGTGTCTTTAGATGTTGCCGCATAGTAAATAACGAGAATAAACGGAATTACCGTAAAGAATAAAACCCACAAAACATATGGAAAAGCAACCTTAGAACTTATTTTCATCGCTTGCTACCTCACTTGCGGGTGCACCGAATGACAAACCTTGAGCATCACTCTTGTGCATAATGTGAATGTCCTCGGGATTGAGGCTCATACCGATAAAAGCACCGGGTTCTGCGGATTTTGTTGAATGTATTTTCCACTTTGTGCCGAAAACATCAACAATAATCTCATAATGAACACCCTTGAAGGTAACCGTCTCAACGGTACCGTCAATTGTATTGTCACCGGTAGGTCCGAACTTGATATCTTCGGGACGAATAACAACGTCAACGGGTGTCATTTTTCCGAAGCCTTTGTCAACGCAAACAAATCTCTGGTTTGCAAATTCAACATCGAAGTCATCGTGCATAAGACCGGTTACAATGTTACTTTCACCGATAAATTTTGCAACAAATGGGTTTACCGGTTCGTTGTAAATATCCTGAGGTGTACCGATCTGGTCAATAACACCGCCATTCATAACAACGATTCTATCAGACATTGTAAGAGCTTCTTCCTGGTCGTGAGTAACATAAATAAACGTAATACCAAGCTGCTGCTGAATCTTTTTAAGTTCTATTTGCATTTCTTTTCTGAGCTTCAAGTCAAGAGCACCCAAAGGCTCATCGAGAAGAAGCATTCTTGGGTGGTTTATCAGAGCACGTGCAATGGCAACTCTCTGCTGCTGACCACCTGAAAGATAGTCAACCTTTCTTGCACCGTAACCGCGAAGGTTTACGAGCTCAAGCATTTCCATAACACGCCTGTGTATTTCATTTTCGGGCGTCTTTTTAAGGCGAAGTCCGAAAGCAATATTTTCATAAACATTAAGATGCTGGAAAAGAGCATACTTCTGGAAAACAGTATTTACCTGTCTTTTATATGGCGGAACACCATTGATTTTCTTTCCGTCAAAATAAACGTTTCCTTCATTGGGTTCGATAAAACCGCCGATAATTCTGAGTGTTGTTGTTTTACCGCATCCCGAAGGACCGAGCAAAGTGATAAATTCCTTGTCATGGATGTCAAGGTTAATTCCTTTGAGAATAAGTTCGTCATCATATTTTACAACGAGATTCTCAAGTCTAACGATAACATTGTTTTCCAATCCTCACACCTCCGTGCCGTGTTGCTGTGCGGCACCTTTCCGCCGTATGATTACGGCAAATTGTAATGCATTTTTCTTCGTGCAACATTAAGATTAAAGAAAAATACCCACACTACAATTATTACGATAATAATACAAATTTTATCGACAAAAATCTACTGTATGGTATTAACTTTATGTGAACAAATATAGCGATAAAAATATCCGCATACCACATCGAAGTTAGCCGTGAGGCAATGACTTACGCATGGTATGCGGATTTGATTTTTAAATGTTAACTGTTTTTGAAAAGTTAGATTATTACTTCACCGGTGAATGAAATATCTGCATTACCGGTGAGGAAAACACCGTCATCAGTATATTTAATAATGAGGTCGCCGCCCTTGAGCTTTACTGTGATTTCTGTATTCTTCTTACAGTAACCGCAAAGGCAAGCAGCTACAACAGCAGCACAAGCACCTGTTCCGCAAGCCATTGTTTCACCGTTGCCGCGTTCCCAAACTCTCATTTTAAGGGTGTGGTCGTTGAGCACTTTAATAAATTCTGTGTTAACTCTTTCGGGGAAGAGCTCGCTTGTTTCAAACATGGGACCTATGGTAGAAACATCAAGATTTTCAAGGCTTTCGTCTGCACCGAAGAAAACAACACAGTGAGGATTACCAATAGAAACGCATGTGATTCTGTAAGGCTTATATCCTATCTGTATGGGATGTGCAATCACAGTATCTCCTTCAATAAGTGCAGGAAGACTCTTGGGATTAAGATTTGCTTTACCCATATTAACGGTTGCCGACTGAACTATTCCTTGTTTTACTTCAAGTTCAACATTTTTAACGCCAACACCTGTTTCAATAGTGATTGATTTTTTATCAATCATCTTGTTGTCATAGAGGTACTTGCCGACGCATCTGAGAGCGTTGCCGCTGGTCATGCCGCGTGTACCGTCCTTGTTGTAGATCTTCATTTTTGCATCTGCAACATCGGAAGGACAAATAAGAACAACACCGTCACTGCCGATACCGAAGTGTCTGTTGGAAAGCATTACAGCAAGACCTTCGGGATTGTTGATCTTCTGATCGAAGCAGTTGAAGTATATGTAGTCGTTTCCTGTACCCTGCATCTTGGTAAAGTAGAGCTTTTCCTTTTCGCTTCTCATGTCGTTGATGTTGACAAGCTCTGTTGATACGGCCGTGTATCTTGAAATAAGGCTGTCTGCAACTGCGTTGGCTGTATCAATGGCAGTAAGGCAGGGGATACTTCTTTCAATTGCCTTACGTCTGAGAATTACGCTGTTTCTTGTAGGTATTCTGCCATGGTCGGAGGTGGAAATTACGTAGTCAACCTCGCCCTTATCCATAAGAGCAAGTCTTTCGTCGGCGGTATCAACGATTACCACGGGGATATCCGCATTGCTTATTACCTTACCCGTTCCGTCAGAGGCATAGATAGTAAAGCCGAGCTCGTGGAATTTTTCAGCAACATCAACAATTTCAAGCTTATCGCTGTTTCTTACTGTTATAAGAACGCCGCCTTTTTTGTGTGTCATCTTATAGCCTGCCGCAATAAGACCTTTACAGATTGCTTCCTTAATTGTGCTTGCAATGCCGAGAACTTCGCCTGTAGACTTCATTTCCGGACCGAGCATGCTGTCAACACCGTGAAGCTTTTCAAAGGAGAATACGGGAACCTTTACTGCAACATAGGGGGAATCGGGATAAATACCTGTTCCAAAGCCCATATCCTTGAGGGATTCAGTCTTTTCGGGTTCGGATTCTTTACCAATCATGGTTCTTGTTGCAAGGTCAACCATGGGAATGCCGGTAACCTTACTGATATAAGGAATTGTTCTGGAAGAACGGGGATTTACTTCGATAACATAAAGCTGTTCGTCGTTGATGAGGTACTGAATATTTACAAGACCACGTGTCTTAAGTGCAACTGCGAGCTTCTTTGTGCAGTCGAGAACCTCTTCACGCATCTTATCGCTGATTCTCTTGGCAGGATAGATGGCAATGGAGTCGCCCGAGTGTACACCAGTACGTTCGATGTGTTCCATGATGCCGGGAATTAGGATGTCTTCGCCGTCGCAGATAGCATCAACTTCAATTTCAAGACCCATAAGATACTTGTCGATGAGGATGGGGTTTCTGTCGGTATGTGTGATGATAATCTTCATGTATTCCTTGATATCATCGGGGTTCTGTGCGATAATCATGTTCTGACCGCCGAGAACATATGAAGGACGCATGAGAACGGGATAACCGATCTTTTCAGCAACCATAAGTGCTTCTTCTTCGGTAAATACAGTGGCGCCGACAGGACGCTTTATGTTAAGGCTTTCAAGAAGTGCGTCGAATATCTTTCTGTCTTCGGCAGCGTCAATGCTTTCAGCACCGGTACCGAGGATTCTAACACCGTTCTTGTCGAGGAAGTTTGTAAGCTTAATAGCTGTCTGACCGCCGAATGCAACTACTGCACCGTAAGGCTTTTCAGTCTTGAGAATGCTCATTACATCTTCGTCAGTCAGAGGCTCAAAGTAAAGTCTGTCGGCTGTGTCGAAGTCGGTTGAAACTGTTTCGGGATTGTTGTTTACGATAACAACATCATAACCAAGCTTCTTAAGAGAACGAACACAGTGAACGGAAGCATAGTCGAATTCGATACCCTGACCGATTCTGATAGGACCTGAACCGAATACGATGATAGTCTTTTTCTTGTCTTTCTTGTTTGCAAGGAATTCTGCCGCTTCGTTTTCTTCGTCGAATGAAGAATAGAAGTAAGGTGTTTCGGCAGAGTATTCCGCAGCACAAGTGTCAACCATTTTGAAGGAAGCGTATCTCTTGTTTTCGATCTTGCATCCCGAAAGGTTTTCGATGTGCTTGTCGGGGAAGCCCATTTTCTTTGCGGCAAGATAAAGTTCATCATCAAGCTTGCCTTCCATGAGCTTTCTTTCCATGTTGAGAATGTTGAGAAGCTTGTTAAGGAAGAAGGGGTCAATCTTTGTGATTTCATTAAGTTCTTCTATGGATTTGCCTCTCTTTAAAAATTCGTAAAGGATAAAGAGTCTTTCATCGGTGCAGTCCTTGAGGATAGTCATAAGCTCGTCATCGGAAAGCTCTGCGAGATTGTCCTGATTAAGGCTCATGTGCTTTATTTCAGCACCGCGTACTGCCTTCATAAGTGCTTCTTCAAAGCACTGACCGATAGACATAACTTCACCTGTAGCCTTCATCTGTGTACCAAGCTTGCGCTTAGCATATACAAACTTATCAAAAGGCCACTTGGGGAATTTAACAACAACGTAGTCGATTGTAGGTTCAAAACAAGCAACCGTCTTACCGGTAACTGCGTTCTGAATTTCGTCAAGAGTATAGCCGATAGCAATCTTTGTTGCAACCTTTGCAATAGGATAACCTGTTGCCTTGGATGCAAGTGCGGATGAACGCGAAACTCTGGGGTTAACTTCAATAACTGCGTATTCGAAAGAGTCAGGCTTGAGAGCAAACTGGCAGTTACATCCGCCTTCAACTTCAAGTGCGTTGACAATCTTGAGCGCCGCTTCTCTGAGCATGCCGTATTCCTTTGAGGAAAGTGTAAGCGCAGGTGCTGCAACTATGGAGTCGCCTGTATGAACGCCGACGGGGTCGAAGTTTTCCATTGAACAAACTGTGATGGAATTGCCCTTGCTGTCGCGGATGACTTCAAATTCAATTTCTTTCCAACCGGAAATACACTTTTCTACAAGAATCTGTGTAATAGGGGAAAGTCTCAATCCGTTTGTACCGATTTCGGTAAGTTCTTCTACGTTTTCTGCAATACCGCCGCCTGTGCCGCCGAGGGTAAATGCCGGGCGAACAATTACAGGATATCCGATTTCTTCAGCAAAGCTGAGTGCAGATTCAAGGTCTGTAACAACCTTGGAAGGAATTATAGGCTGGTCGATAGCTTCCATTGTATCCTTGAACATCTGTCTGTCTTCAGCCTTGTCAATTGTTTCGGGCTTTGCACCGAGAAGCTTTACACCCATCTTGTCAAGGAAGCCTTCCTTTGCAAGCTGCATGGAGAGTGTAAGACCTGTCTGACCGCCGAGAGAAGAAAGAAGGCTGTCTGGACGTTCTTTTTCGATAATTCGTTTAACTGTTTCGAGATTCAAGGGCTCGATGTAAATCTTATCAGCCATTATGTTGTCTGTCATAATGGTTGCGGGGTTGGAGTTTACGAGGATAACTTCAAGACCTGCTTCTTTAAGAGCACGGCACGCCTGAGTTCCTGCATAGTCAAATTCGGCAGCCTGCCCGATAACGATAGGTCCTGAGCCGATAACCATTATGCGTTTTAATTCTTTATTTAACGGCATTGAAGTTTACCTCCTTGCAAAGTTCTATGAAATTAACATAAAGTGATTTTTCGCCTGTAGGTGATGTTCCTGAGTCGGGTCTGAACTGAGCAGAGAAAGCAGGCGCATTTGTATATTTAAGACCCTCAATTGTTTTGTCATTTGCGTTTTCAAAAGAAACTTCCATACCGTCGGGTAGGTTTTCTCTTGCTACGCAGTAACCGTGGTTCTGTGTAATAATGGAAAGTACGCCGGTATCAAGGTTCTTACAAGGACCGCTTGCACCTCTGTGTCCGTAGGGGAGCTTGAATGTATCTGCACCGCTTGCGAGAGCCATAAGCTGATGTCCAAGACCTATGCCGAACATGGGAACCTTCTTGTCGAACAACTTTTTGATTTCTTCAATGGATGCTGTGTTGTCTTTGGGGTTACCGGGGCCGTCGGAAACAAGAACACCGTCAGGCTTTGCGGCAAGTATTTCTTCGGCAGTTGAGGACGCCGTAAATACTTTTACATTGCAATCGAGATGAATAAGTGTATCAATTACACTCTTACCTGTGCCAAAGTCAAATAATGCAATTGTTGTTTTTGCAAGAGGGGAAGAGTATTCCTTGTTTTCGCTTGTGGCAGTTTTTACAGGATTTTCAATCTTGAAGGATTTGATTTCATTAAGTACTTCATCGGTAACGTCACCGCAATCGGTTATCATGCCGTTCATGGTACCTTCTTCACGGAGTACTCTTGTAAGTGCTCTTGTATCAATGCCGCATATTCCGACGACATCTTCTTTTACAAGATAATCTTCAAGTGCACCTTCGCATCTGAAGTTTGAAGGCTTGTCACACATTTCTCTGACAACGTAGCCGTTTACGGTAGCACTTTCGCTCTGGAAATCTTCCGAAATAACTCCGTAGTTACCGATCATGGGGAATGTTTGAACTACTATTTGTCCGCAGTTGTTCTTGTCGGTTAAAGTTTCAAGATAACCGACCATTCCGGTATTGAATACAACTTCACCGACGGTTTTGCCGACTTTGCCGAAGAATGTGCCTTCAAAAACCTTGCCGTTTTCCAAAATCAAATACGCCTTTGACACAAAATCAACCTCCAATTTATGTAAACATTAGTTAAAAACGATTAAAAAAATAGGTGTCGGAAACACCAACACCTTAAAAATGACAATAGATATTCTGTGTATTCTCAAATCCGAGAGAAGAAAAAGGGGAAATGGAAACAGAAACAGTCATAGCGCCGGGATTTACATTTATAATGTTGTTCGCCATAACTATATTCATCATTGTTCAAATCACCTTTCCAATTACTCGAAAAGAGAACGTCAAAAAGTTCTACTTTCTGAGTGTTTATTATATTACAAATAATGTGTTTTGTCAATATAAAAAATGATTATTTTAAAAATAAATGTGCATATATTTTTAATCGCTGATTGAATAATTTTAGAGATATTTGCCAAAATCGTGAATTTTGCACTTGAAAACGATTTTTGTTGGTAGTATAATGTGATTACATAATAAGTCGTTTGACGGAAAGAGTGTAAAATACCGCAATGAACATAACAAAGCTTTTTAAACAGAATCTTGATGATTTCTGGAATGTAAAGAAACCTACAATTGCATTTCTCGGTGACAGCGTTACACAGGGATGTTTCGATATTTATAATGACAGCGACGGGAAATGCGATACATTTTTTGAGCAGGAGTACGCTTATCACAGATATGTCGCTAAAATCCTTGGGATGCTTTATCCAAAAGTGCCGGTAAACATTATAAATGCAGGTCTTTCGGGCGACAATGTACTCCACGGTGCTGAACGCCTTGAGAGGGATGTTCTGTGTTATAACCCTGACCTTACAGTTGTATGCTTTGGTCTTAATGACTGCGCAAGGGGAGATGACGGTCTTGAACTGTTCTATAATTCTCTTACGGAAATCTTTACAAAGCTCAAAGATAACGGCAGTGAAGTTATATTTATGACACCCAACATGATGAACACTAAGGTGAGTTGTCATATAAATCCCGAATTTGTATCTTCTGCCGAAATGGCAATGAAGTGGCAGGCTGACGGTTGGCTTGACAGACATGTCGAAACGGGTATTCGTGCAGCAAACGACTGCGGTGTAAGGGTGTGCGATGTATATTCTAAGTGGAAGCGCATGAACAAAAACGGAGTTGATACAACAGAGCTTCTTGCAAACAAAATCAATCATCCTATTCACGAAATGAACTGGCTGTTTGCATACTCGCTTGTTGAAGAAATGATGAAATAGAGGAGAATAAAAAATGAAAATTACACTTCTTGGCGATTCAATCAGAATGAATTATACACAGAGAGTTACCGAACTTCTCGGTGACGGCTTTGAGGTATACAGCCCAAACGATAACGGCAGATTTTCAAAGTACACAATCAGAATGATTGCCGACCACAAGCCTTACATGGAGGGCACACGTATCGTTCATTGGAATAACGGACTTTGGGATATCTGTAATTGCCTCGGTGATGATTTCTTCACACCTATCGATGAATATGTTGCCAACATGACAAGAATTGCCGATGAGTTGTTAAGACGTTATGATAAGGTTATATTTGCAACAACCACGCCTTTGAATAAACACCCCGAATTCAATGACAGTGTTGACGTCGAAAGATACAATTCGGTAATCGTTCCGATACTTGAAGCAAAAGGCATTATTATCAATGACCTGTATACACCCATGTCTAAGGACATCGAAAGATTTGTAAGAGCAGATGACCACATACATCTTACCGATGAAGGAAATGAAATCTGTGCTCATCAGGTTGCAGAGCTTATCAAAAAGGTTGCAAGTGAGCTGTAATTATGGGACTTTTTGACAGTATCAAAGAAAAATTCGGCGGTGTATCCAAGAACACAAAGCAATCAAGAACAATTGCCGCAAAGCTGAATGACAGCCATATCAAGTATGCATCTGTTAAAACCGAAAGTGATGACTTGATTGTCGGCAGAGACGGTCATGTAAATATTGTTGACGGTGACTGCTTTGAACTTGTTTTTGGCGTAAAAAGCATTTTCAAATTCAAAATTGACGATATGACAATATGGGAATTTATGAGCCTTGACGGTGCTACCGTTTCGGGTGTCGACCTGAATGACGGAAACGAAAAGACCTTTATGATTTATTATGATAAGCATCTTGAACGGTAATTGAATGCTTTGGAAGGCTGTTGACACTTTCTGCTCTTAGTAGTAAAATATTCTTAGATAGGATTCCGAAAACGATGAAGCTGCAAAAGATGTTTAATGAGGTGTAATTATGTTAAAGAAATATATGTTAATAATGGTTATATTATTGATGTTTTCTAGCTTAACCATATTTGCTCAAAACGAAGAAGAAAAGCAAGAAACTGTTAAATATCAGTTTTATGTCTCTTTTCCCATGAAAGATCTTGCCGATAAGGCTTTTAAAGACGGAATATATCATTCAGATTATAGGTACTATGTCTTTTCGCTTAATAATGATAAGGTTGTTGACACAAACGCAAACTCATATGAACCCGCAACCAAGGAAATTATTGAGTTCATTTCTGGAGGAAAAATTATCCAACTATTTACAGATGCAGGTATACAATATACGAGTTCATCCAATTTTATTGACATAATATATTGTCCCGAATTAGTTGATGGATATATTGCGTTAGCAAAAGGGAAGGATGAAACATATTTTTCGCCAATTTTGATTAATGGCGAAAAGTATGGGGCTTTTGAAAATAAAAAGGTTTATTCTAAAAATGAATTCTTGAATCTATGTAAAGTTGATGGCGAACTAATTGTAAATGAAGAAAAAGTTGAATGTGATGTGAAACCGCTTTTTGTTTATGGAGAACCTTGTATTCCGTTAAGAGCACTTCTTGAAAGCATCGGAACAGATGTCCAATGGGATGAGGAAAACAGAGTTGCATCTTGTGATGGTTTTAAACTGAAAATGGATACCGGAGAAAAGAAGAAGAGATATTTGATACACTCCGACGGCGAAACACATCCGATAATTTGTGAAATTGTAAACGGGCGGATTCTTGTTGATGAATATTGCGTATCAATTTTATCAAATGAGCTTGGTTTTTCGTTTTCTTATAACAACGATTCTTACACTATTGGCATAAACACATAGGATTTAATAAGTGTTGGAGTAGTGCCGATTTAATTACCAAGAATACATTTTTTTAACAAAGTGTGTAACTGACAACTAGACGCTTACACTGCCGACGGCAAGAAGTTTTCAAGAACAATAAACGGTATTCTTACATACTACGTCTATGACGGCAATAAAGATATGTTTGAAGGTTTTAAGAAAGACATCCCAAAAAGTGATAAAGTATCAATAAATGATGATACCATGACTGTGACTATTAAGTTTTAAAGGAGATATTGATTATGAAAAGTTTAATAAGTGCCTTGCTTGCTTCTGTTTATTTGCTTACATCTTGCACAGTACCATACAGAATCAACACAAGTTTTTCAGCAGAGAAAAAAACTGATGAAAATCTTGAAACAATAGTGTCTGCCATCCAAACAAAAGACGCTGAACAGGTGAAATGTTTGTTTTCTCAAAACGCCTTATCCCAAGTTGATGATTTTGATACTCAATTTGAAAAGTTGATAGAGTTTCTTGGTGAATTTGCTAATTGGGAATATGATGAGCTACATCGCACAAGAACACATTCATCTTATGGTGAAAAAACTATTAAAGTAGCAGCCGACGGCAAAATGACAACGGACAAGGGTGAGTTTATTATACAAATACTTGACTATCCGGTGGATACTATTGAAACAGACAATCAAGGTGTATATATGATTTATGTTGCATCAGTAGATTATGATGGAATAGCATATTGGCGAAGTGTTGAAAAGGCGGGTATTTATATTCCTGAGTTGGATGGTACAGATGATATTGATCCACATATCGTTTATGGCGATTCGGAAACGCCTGATGGTGAGACTGATGAGACTGATGAAAATTCAAATCCCGAGAAAACTGATGAGCCAACAGAAAGAAGTTCTCAAGAACAACATGCTGAGGAATAACATATTATGTATATGATGGTAATGTTGTAATTGAAGAACAGGACTAAGACAATGACGAAACGTCAAGAAACGTTTACGGAGAAACCTCTGTTCTAATAGAGTACAAGCCAAGTGAAAAACAATGGTGGATTACCGGTTTTGACCCTTACGAGCAAAATGTAAAAGCGAAAGATTTGACCGCGGAATTTTCAGTGTCTTTTACCGACGAAAGTATGTATCAAGGTTTCTACAATAAATTTGGTGAGGGCAAAAACAAAGATTCTAGGTGGCAATTCAACTCAACAACAATGATAGCAAAATTTTCATTTTAAGAGGTGATTATAATGGAATTGTATAAAAGCATATTGGCGTTAGTTCTTTGTCTTTGTTCTCTAACTTTTTGCAGTGAAAAAGAGGAAATTGTTATGAGTGAATATGAATATGCCGATTATGTTATTAGTGAAATAATTAGTTCACTTGATGAAAATGATAATGAAAGATTAAAAAGCTTGTTTTCAAATTCAGTCACAGAAACAGTTGACGATTTAGATACGCAATGTGATATTTTTAGTGATTTCATCGGATCAAAAATAGTATTCAAGGGACATAATGGAAAACTACATTATGCAAAATTTATTTATTGATAATTATATTGAAGATGTATCTGTAAAAAACGCATGTACCGATTATACATTGGGCTGCACCGGCTGTGATGGAGAGTGTCTGTACACTTGTGTGCAACAGTGCTCAGATAACTGTTATACTACAAATGGTTCTGGAATATGTAGTTCATGTGATAATAGCTGTGATGGCACATGTGTTGGTAGTTGTTATCTTGCTTGTACTGCAGGATTATATTTTGATGTGAAATGAAATTTAACAAATCATTGGTAAAAATCATGATTAAATACTGCTTTATCACTAATTTTGTTAATTATATGACGACGGTAATATTCGAGTTTGTATTTAATTCTCTGGTTCGACATTTTCTGGGTAATGGTACAATGTATTACATTGTAATGTTTACTGTAGTTGCACCGATTGTGCTTATTGTGTCATTAAGTGGGATTGGATTTTTAATGAAAAAAGATATAACTACTTTTTATGCGCATAACAATTGCCTGAATTGGAAAAAGGAAGCAGTTTTTGTTTTAATCCCGGGCGAATTGATAAGAGCGTTTTTGTGTATGACCAAACTTGGTGCAGTATCAACGGTGCTAGGAAAGTTGAGTGTTTTAACCACGGCTATTTATCAAACGGTCTATCTATCATTGACTGGGAGATTAGAAGAAATTTTAAATAACTCAACATATGTTTTCTATGCCAAAGATTATTTCGCATTTATGACATGTCATTTGATGTATATGTTTTTTTATTTCCCATTTGTTGTTTACATTTATTTGCGATGCTGTAGACGAGGCACTATGGAAAGACAAGATCTTGATTTGGCATGTAGATAAATATAAAAATTGATAGGTGGTAAAACGTGTTTTATATAATCATTCTTCTTGTTACAGTAGCTTTAGCATTAATAACAGTAAGTCCTATTTTAATGTATATTTTGGCGTTCTTTTTAATTGTGTTTTTGATATACTTGATGTGTAAGTTGATTTGGTACATAATAAAAATGTTACAACTTGATTTTACATTGACAAAAAAATGTAGCGCTAAAGTAAACCACATTAGAAGAATAATATTATTAATTTTTGGCAAAAGAGTACTTCCTACATATTTTTTTGAAAAGGGTGAAAAAAACTATAAAGTTGTTGTACTTACTCATTTTCAAAACAATAGTAGATGGAATTTTGAGAAAGCAGGTGAATTTTATTATTTTGAAGTTAGACGCTTTAATAAATACATTTATAATGTTTATGTGAATTCTGGCACTGAGCCAGAAATCGCCAAGGATTATCGTCGAGAAACAAGGTTGTTCAGAACAAAATTATATCTAGAAGATGAAAGCGAAAAGTATGAAAAGCAAATTGTTTTAATATATCCCAAGCCCAAATTGCTCACTTTGACAGAAACTAACTGGTGTTATGTCGATAAAAATACTAAAATATGTAATCATGAAATACTATATTTAGACGACTTAATTGGTTTAATGAATAATAATTAAACTCATTTGGATTATCAAACGGTTGTGCTTGATACGTGGTTGCGTTGCAATTCATAAAACAAAAGTAGCAAAATTTTTGTTTTGCTA
>SVRI01000024.1 GCA_015064895.1 Oscillospiraceae bacterium
TTCTCGACAGAGTAAATGCCGAAGACGCATACGGACTTGGTGTTACAACACGAGATGACTGGTTCTTCAACGGAGTAAACATCGGCTTTGAAACGGCAGATAACGTTGACTGTACATTTGAAATGGCTAACTTCAACTACTATTCCTATAACATAGAAGAATAATAAAACTCGTAAAGATAGAGAGCCGCGGTTTTTAGCCGCGGCTCTTTTATGTGAGTGACAAATTGGAATTTATCGTGATTCCCAACGGATTATATCACGGTATATCATAACAAGTCCGCTACTGAGCAGAGCACCGCCGATAATATCGGAAAACCAATGCACACCCGAAACAAGTCTGCCCATTACCATAAAAGCTATAAATGCAATAATAAATATATTTATGAATTTCTTAAACCTGCTATTCTTGATGCGTGAATTGAACTGCATTATGGCTGTTGGCATAACACACATTACAAGCATAGTTGTTGATGAGGGATACGATGCTTCTAAAACTCCATTTATAAGTACAGGTCTGTAATTGACAACGAACATTTCGAAGAAAGCATATACTGCCATTACAATAATATAGAATCCGCCAAGCACGAGGATACTGAAATCAACCTTAAAAAGACTTCTTCTCTTAATCCACTCGCAAAGACCAAGTATGCCAAATCCCATTATAAAACAAAACGGGACAAGCCCAAGCCAATCCGTAACGGTATAGAGTGACATATGCACACCTGTAATATTATGAACCGTCTTGTTAAGTAAAGCAAAGCCAACAGACGAGCCTTGCGGTCCGATTACTTCCACATCAACAAACAAAAGGACTACTGTCCATATAATAAATAATACAAGTAACCCTAACCCTGCGTAAAAACTCTTTCTTTTCATTTTTTGCCTCCTGATTTGTATTTGACTTTCGTCTTGAATACACTTTACAGGATGGCATAAAAAAGCTCAAGAACCGCACTGTCACATAAGCGACACTTTCCGTGTCATTACCATTTCACAAGCATCATAGCCTTTATTATAAGGAACACAAACAAGAAGGCTCCTGCATACGGCTGTGAGCTTATAATAAACAAAAGCACCGCGGCGGCATTTAATATGAGCGATATTTTATCTTTGTTTTTCAACCAGAATGCCTTTTTGCAGTTTTGAAAAGCGAGAGTTGCAATACCGAATGTAATAATAGCAATTACAACAATATTGTAGGCAACACTCAAATAAGTTGCAATTCCGTTTAAGGATAATAGCGAAACTTCCTGCACGACACCATTTGCCTTTTGTCCGAAAAATGGCAGGAAGAAGAACATCAGAACACATATATCCAAAAGACCGAAAACAAGACTGCGAAAATGATTTTCTTTTTGCTTGTTATCTTCTTGCGCAATACTCATTATTTCGTCACTTGACAAAAGTTCATCTATCGTTACCGAAAAATATTTTGCTATTTCTTTGAGAGACTCAAGGCTAGGATATCCTCTGCCTAATTCCCACTTTGAAATTGCTGTTCGGGACACATAGAGAGCCTCTGCAAGTTCTTCCTGCGTAAGACCTTTATTTTTTCTTAATTCCTGTAATTTTTCATTAAATTCCATAATAAAACTCTCTTACAAATTCTTGTTTGTCGAAGTATTTACAAACATATTTTTGCTCAATTATATCAGAAGACTGTGAATAATTCAATTTACTTTGAAATACTCAAAATCTTATAAAACAAAAAACTCCCACATATTACCGATATTCTGCCAGTGAAGCAATTTCCCCGATGTCGGCGTTTGACATCGGGGAAAACTTAACTCGAGCATATTAGATTCGTTTTGAACAGTTAATAAAAGGAACATGCTCATTTCTTTTTGCTGAGTTTGACCGCTTGGATTTATGGCGGTCAAACGGACAACCACTCGGGCATCTGAGAAAAGAATACAGAGATAATATAGTCTCGAATTCTTTTCTTTTTTGCTAACTTTTTTCTTTTTAGCAAAGAAAAAAGTTAGTGGTGGAAGAGTCTCATACCGGTAAATGCCATTGCAATGCCGTACTTGTTGCAGGATTCAATAACATTGTCGTCACGGATAGAACCGCCGGGCTGTGCGATAAAGGAAACACCGCTTCTCTTTGCTCTGTCGATGTTGTCGCCGAAGGGGAAGAAGGCATCGGAACCGAGGGAAACACCTGAAATCTTGTCAAGATATTCTCTCTTTTCTGCCTTTGTAAGGGGTTCGGGCTTAACGCTGAAATAGTTCTGCCAGAGACCGTCTGCAAGAACGTCGTCGGAATCTTCGGAGATGTAAACATCAATTGTATTGTCTCTGTCGGGACGGCCTAATGTTTCAAGGAAGGGAAGATTAAGTACCTTGGGGTGCTTGCGAAGATGCCAGTTGTCAGCCTTGTTGCCGGCAAGACGTGTACAGTGGATTCTCGACTGCTGACCTGCACCTACACCGATAGCCTGACCTTCGTATGCGTAGCAAACGGAATTGGACTGGGTGTACTTTAATGTAATAAGTGCAATGATAAGGTCACGGTAGGCTTCGTCTGTAAGTTCCTTGTTGTCAGTAACAACATTGGAAAGAAGCGCCTTGTTGATTTCAAAGTTGTTTCTGCCCTGTTCAAAGGAAATACCGAATACCTGCTTAACTTCCTTTTCTGCAGGAACATATGCAGGGTCAATCTTTACGATGTTGTAATTACCCTTCTTCTTGCTCTTTAAGATTTCAAGAGCTTCGGAAGAGTAGGAGGGAGCAATAATACCGTCGGAAACTTCACGCTTGATAATGAGTGCGGTTGTAACGTCGCATTCGTCGGAAAGTGCAATCCAGTCACCGAAGGAGCTCATTCTGTCGGCACCTCTTGCTCTTGCATATGCACAAGCGAGAGGGGATTCGTCAAGACCTTCTATGTCGTCTACAAAGCAAGCTTTCTTTAAGTCGTCAGAGAGCTTGACACCGCAGGCAGCACCTGCAGGGCTTACGTGCTTGAAGGATGCAGCACAGGGAAGACCGAGAGCTTCTTTTAACTCCTTAACTAACTGCCATGAGTTGAATGCATCAAGAAAGTTGATGTAACCGGGCTTGCCGTTGAGGATTTCTATAGGAAGCTCGGAACCGTCTTCCATAAAGATTTTTGAGGGCTTCTGATTGGGATTACAGCCGTATTTGAGTTCAAATTCTTTCATTTTTAACACTCCTTGTCGTTTCTAACAATCCCTCAGTCACCTGTCGGTCCTGCTCATAAGCAAGCTTACTCACCGCTTTGGCTAAAAACAACCACACAGGGTTGTTTTCTTAACGCGTCGCGCCCTTTGCACAAGGGAGCCTGTTTTGCCGTAAGCCCGCCTTGTGTAAAGGAGGGTGGCAGCCGTAGGCTGACGGGAGGATTGTCAAAATAAAATTACTTGTTCTTATTAATGATAATTTCTTCAGCTTCTCCGCTTGCAAGATCAACTACTCTTACAAAGAGAGAAACCTTGTTGTCTTCGTTTAAGTTTTCCCAACAAAGATCTGCAAGCTCCTTCGCAGTGTTGGGAAGTGCAACTTCTTCAGGTTCGCCGTAGAAGGAGGGGATGGGGTTGCCGTCGCACTTGTAGGTGTGGATGAAATGACCGATGCCGTTTTCACCCTCACCGTAGTTGTAGAAGAATCTTCTGCAAACCTCGCCTCTGCCGTTTGCGGATTTGAGAATTGACATCTTGTATGTAAATGTATTTCTCGGGAAGCAGTAGTAAAGCACACCTGAAATTCTGGGTGTAAAGTTGGGTGCGTCAGGCTCGAACTCACGGGAAGCACATGCAGCCTCGAAGTCGTCCGTCATACCCTCGCGTGCTTTATCGTTAATGAAGTCGTATATTGTATTTGTCTGGTCGCCGTTTGTGATAATATCTATATTTCCGCCTTTTGCAGAAAGATAGGGATTATAGATAATAAGGCTGGGGTCAGAGAGCTTTGACTCGTCAAATGCCTTTGTTCTCATACCGCCTTCGTATCTTTCAAAAATTCTGTTGCGAGAATTTTCGCTTCTGCCCATGATAAAGTAAGCAATCATAGCCTTTTTGCCGTCGGCAGACTTTCCGATTACGATGCCTCTGCCGGGATATGTGTTGCCGGCGAGTAATTCTTTAAGGTCAAACTTTGCCATGTTTCAAATTCCTTTCTTTTAGCCGATTGAATATAAAAAAGGGCAGTCTCCGAGTACGAAAACTGCCCAGACGGTCGGCTTTATATTGCTGTCGCTTCCCCGTGGTGCTCCACGTTTTTCCGTCAGTCGGGACAGCTCTTCATTTACCCTACCATTTTATCATGTTGTGAAATGTTTGTCAAGATTAATTTCGCGTATCTTAAAACTTTACACTTGAAGAATCAACAATCGTTAAAGGATTTGCATCAGCCGACGGCTTCCATTCACGACCGTCACCTGCCGAATAATAAACTCCTGTGATTTCACCTTTTGGATTATCTTCAGAGAATAGTACAATTACAAAGATGTATTTTGCATCGTCATATTCACCGCCGCCTGTTGCCTCAATAATGTAAAACAGACTGTTTTTTTCGTTTTTCATTTCGGGGATGACCGTGTACTTTGCCTGCATACCGAAAAGACCGCTGTAGTCATGATTCAAATGTATCCAGCCTTTTGAAGTGAGTTCGTTGCATATTTTTCCAAGCGTTGCATCTTCGTGCAGCCTTATCTCTGAAGAAACTTCCGGATCAACCCACGGTTTCTTTGGCTCGTTTGAAATCTCTACAGTAAAATCCTTTATGTTGTAGTTTGCTTCATAACCCAAATTGTTTTCAAGCTCACCCAAAAACCACGATTGTACAAGTATGCGGTCATTTACAACCCTGAAAGAACCCCAAACTAATTCATCGGTTTCGATACTCAATATGTCTTTTTCGGGATTGTCTATATAAATTTTCATGTTTCCAAAGGTCGCACTTCTTTCTTCGGAATCCCATATAACCTCAATTCCAAGAGCTTCAAGTGTTGCTCTTAAAGGATAAAAGGCAAGTCCGCAGTCAAAAACGGGATTTACATCACAGTCAATAACCTCTCCGTTTATTATCAATGTGCCCTCTACCGTCAAAAGCTTCAAAAACTCGTTGGATTTGTAAACCTTTCTGTCCTCTAAAGGACTCTTTGTTTCATAATCTGCAATAAACGGAATAACATATATACCGCTTTCACACTTGACACGTAAGAAGTAGCTGTCTGTAATGTCACTGTTGTGACCAATAATATATTCCTCTACATTTGTCAGACCTTTCTCGCCAAGAAAAGCCAGAAGCGCATCCTCGTCGCCGAGAATTTTAATTGTGTCTGCAGTGAAATATTCATAGTAATAGGCATTTGATTGTACGATTTTTGTGCCGTCTTCGGAAAGAATTATACTTCTGTGAAAAGTAATATCATGCAGATTGGTGACGTATTCCGATTCCTCATTAAAAAATGCATTAATATTCCAATCTCGCAGGAATAAAACATCAAATTCATATGATTTTCTTTCGGATGATTGAATCTCATCATTTGCACCGACAGAGCAGAGAGAGGTGAAAATGATGCAAATAATAAAAACTGTAAAAAAAAGTTTTATTGTATTTTTCATTTTTTCACTCCTTTAGTTTTATAACATCATTATACGGAATACTATTGAGCTTGTCAATCAACCATTGGTTAAAAAAGGTTACGTTTCAAAAAGAAACGTAACCTTAATCTGATTATTCAAAATAAACAGGCTTACCTGTCTCACTCGACTCATAAATAGCCGCAAGTATCTTTGTAACAACAAGTGCCTGCTCGGGAAGAACACAAGGCTTTGTGCCGTTGTCAAGAGCATCAATCCACTGCTGTATATCTCTGTAAACAGAATCACTGTCGTCTGCATCAAAGAAAGCAACGCCCGCCTTTGCACCGGTGTTTTCTGTGTACTGCATACCGTGCTTTACGCCGTTAAGTCTGCCGGTGGCATTTAAGTTGTCTGCACCCGCCTTGTCGCCGCAGAGAATCATTGTAGCTTCCTGACAGTCAACCATGTTGAGTGCCCAGCTCGCTTCAAGATTGATTGTAGCTCCGTTTTCCATAACTATGAATCCGAATGCCGAATCTTCAACTTCAAATGTTTCGGGATCCCATTCACCCCATGCATTACCGCTTCCGCCTTCAACTTTGTCGTAAAGCTTTTTGTACTTTGTACCCATAACCATCTTGGGTTTGTAGTTGTCCATTGCCCAAAGTGTCATGTCAAGGGCATGAGTACCGATGTCAATAAGGGGACCGCCGCCCTGTTCTTCCTTGTCCATAAACACTCCCCATGTGGGTACGGCACGGCGTCTGAGTGCAAGTGCTTTTGCATAGTAAATGTCACCAAGCTCACCGGCGGCACAAGCCTTCTTTACGTACTGAACATCCTGATTCTGTCTGTTGTTGTAACCGATGGTAAGAGTTTTGCCTGTTCTCTTTGCAGCTTCAAGCATTGCTTCTGCTTCGGGAACAGTCTTTGCCATAGGCTTTTCGCAGTAAACGTCTTTGCCTGCTTCAAGTGCGTCTATTGTGATAAATGAGTGTTCACGGTTGGGGGTGCAAACGTGAACAATGTCGATTGTCTCGTCTTTAAGCAGTTCCTTGTAGTCGGTGTATACTTTAGCATCGGCAGACCCGTAAGCTTTGCAGGCTCTTTCTGCTCTTTCCTTTATAATATCGCAGAATGCAACCATTTCTACGTTTTCTACTCTCTTGAGGTTGGGCATGTGCTTGTTGTTTGCGATACCGCCGCAACCGATAATGGCAACTCTGTGCATCTTTTTCATAGTATCCTTCTCCTTTGAATACAAATTTTAATACTATATGTAGTATATCACTCAGTTTTTGCGTCGTCAAGCGTTTTTACGTCATATTTATACTTTTTACCTCGATTTTATTGACAAAAACTTCCTTTACCATTATAATAAACTTAATAATCCAAACGGAGGAAAATACAATGGCTAACAATAAACTTAACGTAATAGTAATCGGTGCAGGAAGCCGAGGAAGAGCTTATACTGACATCATGGCAGACCTTCCCGAAAAGTTCAAGGTTGTAGGTGTTGCCGAACCTATCGATGACAGACGTGAATACATAATGCAGAAGCACGGCGTTGCTGCAGAAAACGCATATACAACATGGGAAGATATCCTTAATGTTCCTAAGTTTGCAGATGTTGCAATTATCGGTACAATGGACAGAATGCACAGAGACCCTGCAATGAAGGCACTTGAACTCGGCTATGACCTTCTTCTTGAAAAGCCTGTTGCACCCACACCCGAAGAATGTGCTGAAATCTATAACTACGCAAAGAAGATGGGCAGAAAGATTATGGTCTGCCACGTTCTCAGATTTACATCCTATTTCAGAGCACTTAAGGGGATTATCGACTCGGGTAAGCTTGGCGAAATCATTTCTGTTGAGCATACAGAAGCAGTAGGTAACGTACACCAGAGCCATAGCTTCGTAAGAGGTAACTGGGGTAATGCAGATGAAAGTTCACCCATGCTCCTGCAGAAGTGCTGTCATGACCTTGATATTTTGCAGTGGATGCTCGGCAAGCAGTGTAAGAAGATTTCTTCCTTCGGTTCTCTCAGATACTTTACAGAAAAGAACGCACCCGAAGGAGCTCCCGACTACTGTGTAGACGGCTGTCCCGAAGCAGAAAACTGCCCTTATAATGCAGTTAAGCTCTATTATGATGATAAGAAGAATGACTGGTTCAGAGGTGCAATGACAAAGATGGCTGCTCCTACCGATGAAGCGGTTATGGATTGCTTAAAGAGCACACAGTACGGTAAATGCGTATTCAAGTGTAATAATAACGTAGTTGACCACCAGGTTGTAAATATGGAATTTGATGAAGGCCTTACGGTTGCATTCACAATGACATGCTTCAACGAAGGCGGAAGACATACAAAGATTTACGGTACAAAGGGCGAGCTCTGGGCTAGCATGGAACAGACAGAAGCAAAGTTCTTTGACTTCAAGACACGTAAGTGGGAAACAATACCCACAAACGAAAGTGCAGTTGTTACAAGCCTTGTGGGCGGTCACGGCGGCGGTGATAACGGTATCGTTGAAGTGCTTTATGACTATGTAAACGGAAATGTGCCTGCTGAAGACGTTTCCGAAATCGGCGTATCCTGTAGAAATCATATGCTCGTATTTGCGGCTGAAAAGTCAAGAAACGAAGGCGTTATCGTTGATGTTGAAAAATATATCAAGGATGTAATTGGTGAATAATCAATAATTTTAAAAGAAACGGGTTAAAATCCGTTTCTTTTTTTAAGAAATTTTGTCAAAACTATAGATTTTTGTGTTTAAGTGTGATATAATACCCGTAATTGTTGTTTTAGTTCGTTAGGTGATTAAAGTGAAAAAGAGAAAAGACAGGTTTCTGTATTATGTAATAAAGTCGGCTGTAAAGCTGTTTTATCCTAACATGCAGATTGTCGGTTCAGAAAATATTCCCGAAAGAGATGCAATCATCATTGCCAATCATTCTCAGATGAACGGACCCATATGTGCAGAGCTTTTCATGCCCGATAACAGCCGTATATGGTGTGCAGGACAGATGATGCATCTTAAGGAAGTGCCTGCATATGCGTTCGAGGATTTCTGGTCGGCAAAGCCTGCACTTTTAAAGCCTTTCTATAAACTGTTGTCATACATTATAGCACCGCTTGCTGTCTGCGTTTTCAATAACGCAAGAACAATTGCCGTGTATCATGACCAACGCGGACTTTCAACATTTAAAAACACAATTTCTGAGCTTAAGAACGGGTCAACAATCGTTATTTTCCCCGAAGGGAAAAAACTCAACAATAATGTTGTCAATGAATTCAATGAGCATTTCGCCGATGTTGCAAAGCTGTATGCAAAAAGTAGCGGTAAGGAGCTTTTGTTTGTTCCGATGTATATTGCACCCGATCTTAAACAGATTCATGTCATGAAGGGTGTGAGATTTGACAGTCAGAACGATATTGATGTGGAAAGAAAAAGAATATGCAGGGAAATGACTGACGCAATAACCGAAAAGGCACGCAGTCTTCCCAGGCATAAAGTTGTTCCTTACGATAACATTTCAAAGAAAAAATATCTGACAAATAAAGATATAAACGAGGTGCCTCGATGAGAAAACCTGTAGTTGATTTAAAAAAATTCAGGCTGTCAAGGATAACTCAACCTGAGTACCGTCATTTTTTGTATATCGGTACGTGGTTGATTTACCTGATAATGCACCTGCTTACAGAATCTCTTATCCCTGTAGATAAATGTTATGTTGTTCATAGTGCACTTGATGATGTTATACCGTTTTGCGAGTACTTCATCATACCGTATGTCTCGTGGTATCTGCTGATAGCAGTTTCAATTGTTTATTTTGCTTTGTACAGCCCGGAAAACTTCAAACGAATGATGATTTTTATGTTAGTTGTCCAGATGCTGGGCATGGTGATATACATAGTTTTCCCGAACAGGCAGGATTTAAGACCCGAGGTGTTTCCGAGGGATAATTTCTGTACCGATATTGTAAAGCTGATTTATTCGATGGATACAAACACAAATGTGTGCCCGTCAATGCATGTAGCAATCTCGGTTGCTCTTGTTTCAACGTGGCTTAAAGAAAAGCCGGTATCGGTTTGGGCAAGGGTGTTTGTTGTTGTATTCTGTCTTGTAGTCTGTATATCGGTTGTGTTTGTAAAACAGCACTCGGTTGTTGATATATATGCGGCAATGCCGGTGTGCCTTGTTGCAGAAGTAATTGCGTTTTGGAATTATTGGAAAGAAGGCTTTTCAAAAAACAAAAAATAATAGTTTGTGAGGAAAGAAAATGGGAAGAAAATTGGGAGACCGCAAGGACGGTAAGCTTTTAAGAAATACTGACTCAATGCATTATATCATGCCTATTATGTATCCCAACAGATGCGATAACGAGGCATTTATGAATATTAAGGTTGACCTTACCGCCGCAGAGGAGTTTCTTGCAAAGAAAAATGCAGGCAGTCCCGAATATAAGTATAATATATTTCAGTTGGTTCTTACTGCAATGTTAAAAACCATTAAACAAAGACCGAAAATGAATTATTTTGTCGCAAATCAAAAGATGTATGAAAGAAACGAACTGACAGCGGCTTTTACCGTAAAGAAAATCTTTTCTGATAACGGCGGTGAAGCACTTGCACGCATATGTGCAAAGGATGATGATACGCTCGAAAGTATTCATAATGAGATTTTCAGACAGGTGTCCTTCTGCCGAAGCGATAAAAAGGATGCCTCCACAGAAAGTATGGATATAGTTCAGAAAATACCCGGGAAACTACTTATCGGTAAGGTTGTGCGTTTTCTTGACAGACACGGCTGGATGCCGGCATCCGTTATTGCAACAGACCCTTACCAGTGCTCTGTTGTGCTGACAAATCTCGGCTCACTCGGTCTTGATGCAGGATATCACCATATGACAAACTGGGGTACAAATTCTGTCTTCTGTGCCATAGGTCTTATGAAGAAAAGACCCTTTTATGACGATGACGGAAACGTAAGTATGCGTCAGAGTCTTTCCATAGGTCTTACGATTGACGAAAGAATTGCCGACGGATATTACTATGCAAAGACCATAAAGCTTTTCAAACATTTGCTTGAAAACCCTGAGCTGCTTGAATTACCTCTTAATGAAAAGGTGGAATACTAAATGATAAACGTAACAGCAAAAACACCGTGGAAGGATCATCTCGGAGATCTCCCGATGCACCTTGATTATTTTGACGGTACTATGTATGATGCAGTAAAAAATATCGCAAATAAGTATCCTGATTATATTGCCTTTGACTTTATGGGTAAGTCAACTACTTATAAAAAGCTTGTTGAACAGATTGAAGTCTGTGCAAAAGCACTTAAGACCATAGGTGTACGTGAAGGTGATAAGGTAACCATCGCAATGCCCAACTGTCCTCAGTCAATTTACCTTTTTTACGCAGTGAATCTTGTCGGCGGTATTGCCAACATGATACATCCCTTGTCTGCCGAAAATGAAATTGAGTTTTATCTCAATGAATCGGAATCTGTAACGGCAATTACCCTTGACCAGTTCTATCATAAGTTCGAGCATGTACGCCATAACACAAAGGTTGTAAATATTATTATTGCATCCATAAAGGATGAGCTTTCCCAGCCAATCAAGGCGGGATATATGCTTACATCAGGCAGAAAAATCGCAAAGATACCCGATGATGCACCCGTTATCAGATGGGATGAATTTATGAAGCTTTCAAAGCATTGCTTCTATAACTACAGGGTGGATAAGAAGTCAGAAGATCCTGCAGTTATTCTTTATTCGGGCGGTACAACAGGTACAACTAAGGGTATAGTGCTTACAAACAAAAACTTCAATGCACTCGGCCAGCAGGTAATCGCAGCAAATCCCATGTTCAGACCCGGTGATAAAATGCTTTCTGCAATGCCGATTTTCCATGGCTTCGGTCTCGGTGTTTGTATTCATACAATGCTTTGCAGCGGCGGACGTTGTATTCTCGTTCCGAGATTTACTCCTAAGTCCTATGCAAAGGACCTTGTCAAAAACAAATGTAATTTTATAGCAGGCGTTCCTACACTTTATGAAGCTCTTTTGAGACTTCCGGGTATGGAAAAGGCTGACCTTTCCTGTCTTAAGGGCGTGTTCTCAGGCGGTGACAGCCTTTCAATCGAACTCAAGAAAAAGCTTGATAAATTCCTTTATGACCATAATGCAAGAATTCAGGTAAGAGAAGGCTACGGTACAACAGAAACCGTAACAGCCTGCTGCCTTACACCCAGCCATATGTCAAAAGAAGGCTCCATCGGACTTCCTTTTCCCGATACATATATCAAAATTGTTGAACCCGATACCGATAAAGAGCTTCCTTACGGTGAAGAGGGTGAAATCCTTCTTGCAGGTCCTACGGTCATGAAAGAATATATGGGTCATCCTGAAGAAACTGCAAAGACATTAAGAACTCATGCCGACGGCCTTACATGGGTATATACAGGAGACCTTGGTATAATGGATCCCGAAGGCTTTGTATATTTCAAGGGCAGAGCAAAAAGAATGATCGTCACATCGGGTTATAATGTTTATCCTGCACAGATTGAAAACATTCTTGATGCACATGAGCTTGTTCAGATGAGCTGTGTAATCGGTGTACCCGATCCTTATAAGATGCAGAAGGTAAAGGCGTTTGTAAAGCTTGTACCAGAAGCTGAGGCAAATGAAGAAACAAAGGAACTTCTTCTTGAATATTGCCGTAAGAATATCGCAAAGTATGCAATGCCGTATGACATTTCCTTCAAGGATGAAATGCCAAAGACACTTGTGGGAAAGGTTGCATACCGTATACTTGAGGAAGAGGAAATCAGTAAACTCAAGGAATCGGAAGAAAGAGAAAAAGAACAGGTTGTCAACGCATAATTTGATAATATTTCAGAAAGCGGATGTTTTGTCATCCGCTTTTTTTGGTTGGTTTTCTTGACAAGATTAAAAAATAAATGTATAATATCTTTGATTATGCTGTATAAGGGGAGTTTTGTAATGAACTTGAAAAAAATCCGGCTTACATTGTTGGTGACAGTTATTGCTTGTTCAATCTTGTCATTGTGTGCTTTAGCTCTTCCGACTGCTGTAACGGTAACTGAAACAGCCGGCGAAGATTATGTTTTTTCCGAGGTAACATATGCCTTGACTTCTGACGGTGTTGAAATCGAAATAGGGGAGAAGTCTTCTCAAACCAATGTCAGATTTGCCGAAATAGACGGTATTCAGACTGAAATTACAGAAAGCAATAATAAATACAATGTTGCTTTAGGTGAAGACAATCTTCTTGTTGAAATAACCGAGAAGAAAGATAAGGATAGTGTTGAAACAGTAAAGACTCAGTATTTTTATGTTGATGCTTCCGAAAGAACTGTACAAAAACTAAGTCTTGATTCATATATGAAATCTACAGGTGAAAAATCTGTCAGAGCAAATAATCTTGTCGGCATTCGTTATATGTCTTTTGCTTCCAAAAACGCTAAATCCGTCACCGACACGTTCTGTATTGAAGAATACGGATATATTGTGGCAAGAACAGAAGAACTCGGTTCTTCGGAGCTTACTTTTGATTTCAAAAACTATGTGACGGGCGTTGGCTATAACAGAGAAGACGGCACGGATATTGTTTTTGATTCGTCAAATGATGAATATGATGTATTTACCGGTATTCTGAATAATATTCCTCTTGATAAATACGAAACACAGCTCACATGTAAAACATATACAAAAATACGTATTGGTGAGGATGTATTTACAGTCTACGGAGAGCCGATAGACGGTAATGTGTTTGAAACAGCTCTTGAAAGCTTTGAAAAAGATGATACTCATACCGGTGTAGCAAAAATGGTTTTTGATTATTATGAGTATTCCAAGAACAGTTCTGCTGATTTTACAAACACTTTGGTTCAGTCAAGCATTAAAGACGGAACTGTTATGGTAAGAGGCAGGCTTCAGAGTGCAACACAGGTGGGAAAAAAGTATAATGCATACCTTCTAACCTATGATAACTACGGTAAAGTTGTGAGTGTTGAAAAATCTGCAGATTATACTGTCGCAGAAGGTGTAAATACTTTCTCGTTTAAATTGACGGATGAATACCCGGATTTTCAAAAGAAAGTATTTGTACTTACTGAGAATAAGGAGTTGATCTGCTTAGAAGATAAACAGCTCAATTTCGTTATTAATTGGGAACCAACTGAAAGAAAGTTCTATGCTGATGTAACAGACTCGAGATACGGTTACGGCACTGATTTTGAAGGCTGCTTTGACCAAGACGGCGTTTCGGTAATCGACGGAATAACAATTGCTTCTACTCTTCATGCAAAATATTATGAGAATGAGATAGCAAGTCCTGAAGCATCCGATTATTATAAATCCTTCGATATGGATGATGCTTCGATTCTTGTTGACCTTTCCGACAGAAATTCCATCAATGTTGATGGCATCAATTTCACTCATGCGGAAGGCGGTATTGATGAAACGGAAGGATATCTTTACGGTACGTCGGTTGCAAAGGATAACGGCGGTTATGACCCGCAGATTGTCTTTAACGGACTTGGTCTCGATGCAAGAAACTATAATAAGATAACAATCCGCATAAAATATGCCAATGCTCCCGGATACTATATCAATCTCAGATACCAGCTGTTGCAGGTTTTCTTCAAAACAAATACAGACCCTGCACTTAGTGAATCAAAGAGTATAAGATATGAATTAAAACAACATTCGAATGTGACAAATTGGTTTGAAATTGAACTTGATATGTCAACTATTGACAGTTGGAAGGATGTTATCACGGGCATAAGAATTGACCCGCTTAACAACAAAGCAAAGTTCTATATTGACTATGTCAGATTTACCAAGAATGAAGACTCGGAATCCTCTGAATGGTATGATGCTTACCTTGATTATGCATATGAAAACAATATTGTAAAACTCGGTAAGTATTCAGAAAGTGAGTTTTCAAGAAACCTTACAAGAAAAGAATTTCTCGATATGCTCTTCAAGGCATACTCCGAAGAATACTTCCCCGCAATTAACACAGTTAAAGGTATTCCCGATGTTGATAAAAACAGTAAGAATGCCGAAGTATACCTCATGCTGTATAACGCGGGTATAACACTCGGCTTTGACGACAACGGAAACCTTCTTCTCGATGAGGACATCACAAAGAGCGAAGTTGCCGCAATTATCAACAGACTCCTTGTTAAGGAAAACAGACTCAAGGGTAATGTTGATTCCGACTGGGGTAATTACGGCAGCGAATACGATTTTGAATTTAATAATGCCTCCGATAAAGACCTCTTTACCTTCACAAGAGCAGAAGTCCTTTCGTCTGATGACGGAAAATTAAAGCTGAAATCAAGCTATGACAGTTATATGAGTTATAATAACTCTATAAACATCGATGCAGATAGGTATACAAAAATCAGAATAAGAGTAAAAGCAGAATACGACACACCACCCGCAAAGAGTTCCTTTGAAATATTCTATAAGCCTAAGGGTGTTGCTAATTTCAGTTCCGATTATTGCATTTATACAACCGTTTCTGATTACTATCTGGATGAACTCGGCTGGTATATCTTCGAGGTTGACCTCGGACTTGTCCCTAAGTGGAAGGGTGAGGTTGTCGGTATTAGATTTGATATGATGAACGATGCCGGCACTTATACATATGACTATATACGCTTCCTTGAATCGGAGTATTACAATATGCCCGAAACGCACGAAGATCTCATTGCTGCAGGCTATACGGCAACAAGACTCATGCAGGATGAGGACTTTACACGAGGATTCTATGTAGGTCCTGTTGACCAGTCTGTAAGCTCTGAAAATCATGGCTTGTGGCAGGACTATTGCGAAACAACGGCTGCACCTCTTTGGCAGATTGGACCCTGGTGGCAGGGAACAGGTGAGGGCTTTGAACAGACTGACCTTTGGGAAGACAGAGATACATCAACTGATGAGTATACTCTCTCTGATAAATACGGTGTAAATACAATTGTTTATAACCCCGAACTCAAATCCATTACCCAACGCCTTAATGCTACAAAGATATATAATGGCGAGCCCCACGATGTGGATACTTATAAATGGTGGCCTCACCAGCTTCTTGAACAGAACACCAACTATACCGGTGAAGTGGATAAGGAAAGAAACAGTGCAGATGGCGACAGAATGTTTGTAGAACTTGATATCAGAATGACCGACTTCAAGAATACAACAAATGCCGAGGGCAGAAATGGATGTCAGTATCTCATTTACTTCTATTTGCGTCCCAAATCCAACCCAAGTCAAAGAATATGGTTCGGTCTCACTCTCTTTAATACAAGTGCAACAACCAAAGACCCGATAGGTCTCGGTGCATCAACAAATATAACACCTAACTGGAGCCCCGACTCTGCGGCACATCAGTATATGTATGGTATGCCTATGGCTGTTGTTTATGACGGTATTGAAAATTCGTTTAATCCTTCAAAGGGTGTTGCAGCTGTAAGTGATGAGTGGAAGCATATAAGACTTGATATTACTCCTCATATTGACAGAGCAATCGAATGGGCAAACAGAGATAACATTTTTGAAATGGAAGTAACCAAGGAAGATATGTTCTTTAATGGCGTAAATATCGGTTATGAAATCCACGGTAATTATGACTGCACATTCGAATTCAAGAACTTCAATATGGTTTCATATAATAAAGATTAAAAGAAAAATAACAGACTTAAAAGGGTTGACACATGTCGCCCTTTTTTGTTATAATCAAGTATAGTTTTTGGCAGGAAAGGAAAAAGAAAATGAAAAAATTATTAGTTTTGATTATGGCAACCGTTATGCTTGCCGTTGGTGTAAACGCGGCATTTGAAAAGGTTAATACCTATGATAATAACTTCAATGACGTTGCCGATACGGCATGGTATGCACAAAACGTAAAGACAGCATATGAGCTTGGCTTTATGAACGGCAAATCAGAGGGTAAATTTGACCCCAATGGTAATGTTACTGTAGTTGAGGCTCTTACCATGGCTTCCCGTCTTCATGCCATTTATAACGGTACAGAAGTAAAACCCAGAGAAGCAGGCAATAATGAATATCGTATAGATTTTGACTCTATGGAAAATGTTTCCGTAAGAGCTAACTCAATCGGTAAGGTTGAAGATGGTGTTCTTGTCCTTGAATCAAAAGGCCCCAACAATATCGGTCTTTATGACCTTGGCTTCATGATTGTCGGACTTGACCTTGATGCCAATGAGTATAACAAAGTTAAGATTCGCATGAGAAGAGATTTTCTTCCCAATGTAAATGCAGAAGCACCCCGTGATGAAAGACTTGAACTTTTCTACATAACAAGTACTGAAACCCAGTACGATATGGCAAAGTATGTTGCTATCGGCACTTCAACTGTTAAAGATATGTCCGAGTGGTTTGAGGTTGAAGTTGATGTTTCTTCAAAGGAAAAGTGGAAGGACTATATCAAGGGTATACGTCTTGACCCGACAAATAATAACGGTATCTACTATATTGACTCCATTTCGTTTACAAGAACAGAGAAAAAAGTCGAGAATAAATGGTATCAGATGTATGTTGATTATGCGGTAGACAACAAGATTGTAAATAAGGATAAGTTCAGAGAAGCTGACTATAATAGAAATATCACCCGTTTTGAACTTTGCGAACTCTTTGCAGCAGCACTTCCCGAAGAATGTTATGCTCCCATAAATGAAGTGAAGGGTATACCCGATGTGTTCAGAGACGAAGAAAACGCCGATATAATTCTCATGCTTTATAAGGCGGGTATTCTTCTTGGCTCGGATGCAAAGGGCACATTCAATCCCGCGTCCGATATTAAGAGATCGGAAGTTGCCGCAATTATCAACAGAGCCGCACTTCCCGAAAACAGAGTAAAGGGTACTGTTGACTTTGACTGGTCGGAACAGGGCAATGAATACGACCTTGAATTTAACGATGCTTCTTCTCTTGAAAGAATCACCTATAATGCTGAATCCGTTGAAGTCAAGAACGGCTCACTTGTGCTTGTTCCCAAGTACAGAGGCGACGGTCAGAGCTTAAAATATGACCCTCAGATAATCGTTAAGGACATCAATATCAATGCAGAAGAATATACAAAGCTCAAGGTAAGAATGAAGGTTGATTTTGACGACGAGATTTCAAACACCAACTTTGAATTCTTCTACATGACAGATGACGATGAAAACTTTTCCCAGTCAAAATTTGCTTTTGCAGACCTTCTTGCTTATGCAAAGGTTGACCCTGCTGGCTGGTACATCGTTGAAGTTGACCTTGCACTCAGAGAGCAGTGGAAGGGAACGGTAAAGGCATTCCGCTTTGACCCTGCAAATACAGGCGGTACATATACAATTGACTATATCAGACTTGCAAAGGCAGATTACCTTCAGGGAGCATCACATGATGCACTTGTGGCAGAAGGCTACGAGGCAACAAGACTCTTTGAGGATGAAGCTATGGCAAACGGCTTCTATGTATCTCAGGTTGAACAGAAGGTTCCGGCAAAGAATTACGGCAAGTTCACAGACTATTGTGAAGCATCCGCATCTCCTCTTTGGGCAATTGCTCCTATATGGTCAAAGTATGACCTTATGGAAAACAGAGATACAACTACAGATAAGTATACTCTTGCCGATACATACGGAATAAATACAGTGAAGTATAACCCCGAAGAAAAGTCTTTGTCCATGCGTCTTGATGCAACAAAGGTTTATAAGGGGGATGCGCATGATAGTGCTACCTATAAATGGTGGCCGCATCTTCTGATTGAACAACTTGAAGAAGTAGATAAGACAAAGAATTCGGCAGCTGCTGACAGAGTTTTTGCTGAGGTTGACTTAAAGCTTTCCGATTTTAAAACAACAACAAACCCCGAGGGCATTAATGCCTGCCAGTATGTTGCTAACTTCTACCTTATGACAGATAAAGCACCCGGTCATAGAATCTGGTTTGGCCTTTCCCTCTTTGATGACCGTTTCGGCGGTAATACTACTGTAATTCCTTCTTGGAGCCCCGATTCTGCGGCAAATATGTATATGTATATAATTCCTACAGCCGTAGTGTTTGACGGTATTGAGAACAGCTTTACTCCTAAGGCAGGAGAGGTTGTAGTTGGTGATGAATGGAAGCATGTAAGACTTGATATCACTTCTCATATAGACAGAGCAGTTGAATGGGCAAACAGAGACAATATTTTCGGAACACAGATTACCAAAGAAGATTTGTACTTTGGCGGCGTGAATATCGGCTTTGAAATCCACGGAAATTATGATGCTGCCTTTGAGCATAAGAACCTCAATATAGTTTCCTACAACAAAGACTAAATACACAAAAAAGGTTGACTTAGGTCAACCTTTTTGTTATCATAAAATCAAGAAAACCATGGGGGAATGTTATGAAAAGAACTGTTGCAATGCTCTTGCTGTCGCTTGTTTTCGCTATAGGTACGAATGCGGCATTTCAAAAAATAAATACATATGACGGAAACTTTTCTGACGTAAAGGACTCTGCATGGTATGCAAATGACGTAAAAACCGCATACGAGCTTGGATTTATGAACGGTAAGTCTGAAGGTGTATTTGATTCAAACGGTTCTGTAACGGTTGCTGAAGGTATTGCCATGGCATCCCGTCTTCACGCAATTTACAACGGAACCGAGGTAAAACAGCGTGACAGTGCCGTGTACGAATACAGAATAGATTTTGATGACTCTTCCATTATTTTTGACTCAACCAAGCGAAATTCCAGATTTGAAAGCGGAGTTGATTTTCACCGTTCGACAGGGTATGTTGAAGATGATGTACTTGTTGTACAGCCCGATGCACCGAACGATAGAGGTATTTATGACCCCGGTGTTATTATAAAAGGCTTTGAGCTTGATACAAGAACATATAATAAGCTTACCTTTCGTATGAAAAGAACGGCTCTTGATAATTTGAATCCTGATGCCGCAAGAAACGAAACGGTTGAAATATTCTTTTCCACAAGCTCATCCGTGGGTTTTTCGGGTGATAAATGTGTAACTGTAAACCTCAATGATATACCGGATCTTACTGAATGGTTTGAAGTCGAGGTCGACCTTTTCGGAAATAAAAAGTATACAGACCTGCTTCGTGAAATCCGCTTTGACCCAACCAATAATAACGGCATTTATTATATTGACTATATTGCCTTTTCAAAGAGTGAAAATTATAAGGGTGAAAAATGGTACGATATGTATGTCAACTATGCACTTGATAACGGTATTGTAGACCTTCACGATTTTTACACTGACGATTATACTAGAAATATCACAAGAGGAGAACTGTGCAGTCTTTTTGCGGCGGCACTTCCTTATGAATATTTTAGCAGAATAAACGACATCAAAGGTGTTCCCGATATTTCACGGAATGATAAAAATGCCGATGTTTACCTCATGCTCTATAATGCAGGTATTCTTCTCGGCTCTGACGAAAAGGGAACATTTAACGGTTCGTCCGATATTAAACGCTCGGAAGCGGCGGCAATAATAAACCGAGCGGCACTGCCCGAAAACAGAGTCAAAGGCAGTATTACCGCCACATGGGAGAACGACGGAACTTCATATGATATTGAGTTTGATGATGAATCGTATCTGAATACCCTTACTTACGAAGCCGAAAGTGTAAAAATACAAAACGGTTCTTTGGTTCTCAAGGTTCTCGACAGAGGAGAGGGTAGAAAACCACGTTTTGACCCCAAAATAACAGTAAATAACCTTGATATTGATGCAAAAAAGTATACAAAACTAAGAGTAAGAATCAAGCCTGAATTTGAGGGTGAAATAATTAATTCCAATATGGATTTTTACTTTATGACCGATGGTGACAGTAACTTTTCGGAAGCAAAATCCATGCATATAAGCTTTGACGACCAATTTAAGGACGCTGCAGGCTGGTATGTGTTTGAGTTTGATTTCAGACTTCTTCCCGTTTGGAAAGGCAAGGTTACGGCTTTCCGTTTTGACCCTGCTAATACCGACGGAACATTCTATGTCGATTATATCCGCTTTGTTGAGGATACGAACGGATATAATACCTTGTTTACCCACGACGAACTTGTTGAGGCCGGGTATACGGCTACAAGACTGCTACGTGATGAAGGCTTTGAGAGAGGATTCTGGGTTTCAAGAGTCAAGAACACGGCGACATCACTTGACAGAGGTCTGTTTCAGGATTATTGCGAAACAAACATGACACCCCTTTGGAATATTTCTCCTCACTGGGCTCGCTTTGACCTTGTTGATGATAGGGATACTACGACCGACAAGTATACAATCAAGGATAGGTATGATGTTAATACTATCACCTATAACCCCGAGGAAAAATCCCTTACGATGAGAGTCAATACATATCCCATTTACGAGGGAAAACCGCATATTGATGCGGAATATGAATGGTGGCCCCATCTTCTTGTCTCGCAGGATTCGGGGATATGTCCTATAGATAAAAAACGAAATTCGGCCGCGGCTGACAGAATGTTTATAGAAGCCGATATAAGACTTTTGGATTTCAAGGATACAACCATCAAAGACGGCACGACCAGTGCAAACTTTATGGCTTACTTCTACCTTAGAACCGACAAAGCCCCGGGACAGCTGATTTGGTTCGGTATCAACTTCTTTAACGGTACCCGTGTCGATGCAGGTACAAGATGCGGCTGGGCGCCTGATTCGGCGGCTCATCAGTATATGTATAAAATGTCTCAGGGAATAGTTTACGGCGGTGTTGAAAACTCATTTGTTCCACAGAACGGCATTGTTCTGACAGGTGGTGAATGGAAGCATGTAAGAATTGATGTCACACCACATATTGAGCAGGCTGTCGAATGGGCAAACAGAGATAATGCCTTCGGCACACCCGTAACTGTTGAGGATATGTACTTTGAAGGCGTAAATATCGGTTATGAGACTTGGGGCAATTACGATTACACGGTTGAATTTAAGAATTTCAATATGGTATCTTATGACAAGAATTGAAAAGTATAAAAACGGATAAATCGTGTTTTGAAAAAATGATATTTCGTAAGTTGTTGTATAAATCTATAAAAACAGACAAAAAGGGTGTATAAATCCAATAGAATGTTTGACAGACTTCAGAGGGTATATAAGTTTTATGATACATACTTTGTGATTGAGGATGCTGTAAATAATGCAACCGTTGACTATAGCCTTATCAATAAAGCTGTTTTCACAAAAACAAATGTATATCTCATGATTGCAAAGAATCAAGGATATATGCTTTTGAAAAGCAATTTTCCCGAAGGACTTGAGGCTTTTCTGAGACAAATTACACCCAAGAAAAAGTAATTCATCCTGTTGTGCCGACGCCAAAAGCGCCGGCACTTTTTTGCTTTTGATATATAAAATCAGTTAAATAATATATAAAATTAGACCTATATTTTGCCTATCTGTTGACTTTTATTTGACTCATTTGTTATTCTTGAATTGCAATTGCAAATGAAAAATCGAATGGGGATGTAAAAATGAAAAAGACGTTGATAGTGCTTTTTACTGTGCTGCTTCTCGCAACAGGTGCAAATGCGGCATTTGAAAAGGTTAATACCTACGAAAACAATTTTACCGATGTAAGCGACTCAAACTGGTTTAGCGATAATGTAAAGTCGGCGTATGAACTCGGCTTTATGAATGGTAAGTCCGAGGGTAAGTTTGACCCGAATGGCAACGTAACGGTTGCAGAAGGAATCACAATGGCAAGCCGTGTTCATGCGATTTATAATGGCACAGAGGTTAAAAAGCGGGATTCTGCCGGAAATGAATTGCGATTTGAATTTGACACGACCGACGGCCTTGCTTTCAGCAGTGCAAGCGGTGAGGTCGAAGACGGCGTACTTGTGCTCAGATCCACAGGTCCTGCAAAGAACGGTGCATACGACCTTGGAGTAAACCTCAATAATCTTGATTTCAAGGCAAGAGATTACAGCAAGATGACCGTCAGAATGAAGAGAGATTATCTTGAAAACGAATCCGGCTTTGCAAGAAAAGAACAGCTTGAGGTGTATTTTCAGACAAGCAATGATCTTGGTTATGATGCACCGAGATGTGTAAGATATAATCTTCCTTCAGATTTAAATCTCGAAGATTGGTTCGAGGTTGAAATTGAGCTTTCAAAAAACGAGCTTTGGAAGGACGATATCAACCGCATACGCTTTGACCCCACAAATAACAACGGTATTTATTATATCGATTATATTGTTTTTTCAAAGAGCGAAGATACGTCACTCGAAAAGTGGTATGATATGTATGTTGATTATGCAGTTGACAATAACATTATCGAAAACGATACCTTTAAGTCCGATGACTATAACAGAAATATAACAAGAGCCGAAATGGTAAATCTCTTTGCGGCGGCACTTCCGGAAGAATACTTTGCCCCCATAAACAAGGTGAACGGTATTCCCGATATGGACAAGAACGACTACTACGCAGACATTGTTCTTATGCTTTACAAAGCAGGCGTTGTTCTCGGCTCTGATGAAGCGGGTACATTCAAGCCCGACTCCGATATAAAGCGTAGCGAGGTTGCGGCAATAATCAACAGAGTTGCACTTCCCGAAAACAGAGTTAAGGGTGAAATTACCTCTGACTGGGACGGTATGTATTATATCCATGACCTTGAATTTGACAATCCCGACGAACTTGACAGCCTTTTCAAATTGGTGACAGACGCCGAGATCAAGGATAGTCATATTATCCTTACTCCAATTTTCATGGAAGACAGAAAGCCTAACTATGACCCAATGATAGGTAAGCTTGATACATCAATAAGAGCCGATGAATTTTCAACACTTAAAGTGCGTATCAAAATGGATTTTGAGGGCGAAGTTTCAAATATGAAGGGTGAATTCTATTTCCTTCCAGAAGGCGTTGAGAACTTTAATGAAAAGAACGCATTAAAGCCCAACTTCGACTCCAACTACTACGTTGATGCGGCAGGCTGGAGAGTTTATACATTTAACCTTCTTGATAATGACACATGGAAGGGCAACATTACGGGCTTCCGCCTTGACCCCACAAACAATGCAGGTACATTCACAATCGACTACATAAGATTCGTAAGGAGCGAAAACACAATGATAATTACAGACGAAGAACTCATGAAGAATTATACTTCCCGCGAATTGTTCGATGACGAAGCCTTTGAAAACGGCTTTGTTGTCAGAAAGACAGACAGCGGCAAAAGAGAACTTGACGGCATATGGACTTATAACGAGGGCACAGAACCCAAGTGGCAGCTTGATCCTTGGTGGACAAATACCACCTTTTTTGAGGACAAGGATGAAACAACCGATAAATATACACTTGCCGATAAGACAGGCACAAAGGTTGTAAAGTACAATCCCGAAGAAAAGTCGCTTTCAATGAGACTTAACGCAGATAAAGTTTATTGCGGTAAGGGACATACTGCCGATATGCTCTGGCCTCATCTTCTTATTGAACAGGATTTCTACGATGATGACTACAGTAAGGTTCCCGAAGAAGAAAAAGCTAGACTCGACCTCGGTTCTGATAAGATTTACGCCGAAATGGACGTAAGGCTTGTTGACTTTAAAGACCTTGACGGTGCGAATAAGGATACCGCAAGCAAAAGTGCATGCTCTTTCCTTGTTTACTATTATGTAGCACATAAGAAAATTCCCGATATGCACGCCTATTTCGGACTTGTACCTTTCCACAGCAAAGGCACATATTCATCGAATGTCGGCTGGCATAAGGATACGCATTCGTCATTGATGATATATAACATTCCCATGGATGAAACCTTCGGCAGTCTCGAAAATGCAATCTGGCAGGCTGACGGCAACTACCCCATAGGTGAGTGGAAAAAGATAAGATTTGATATTACACCTCACATTGAAAACCTTGTAAACCATATCAACAAGGATAATGTTCTTGGAAGAGAAGTAAGCCGTGACGATCTTTGGATGAGCGGCGTAAACGTCGGCTTTGAAATCTGGGGTAACTATCAGTGTGAAGTTGAAATCAAGAACTTCAATGTTATATGCTATGATAAGATAGAACAGTAGAACAAAGAAATTTTGAAAAAATTCATCAAAATACACAGAAAAAGGTTGACACAGTCAGCCTTTTTTTGTTATAATTTGTTTGTATAATTTGTTGTCATATGAAAGGAATGTGTCTATGAAAAAACTGCTCATTTTATTGTTTGCAGCACTTATGCTTGCCATAGGCGTATGTGCTGAGGAAACAACGACTCTGCGTTATGATTTCGATACAATGGACGGCATTTCGCTGTCTCATGCAACAGCCGAAATACAAGACGGTGTTCTGGTAATACAGCCCGATGCACCCTTGTCTAACGGTGCCTATGACCCGGGATTTATTCTTGACGGTCTTGATTTTGATGCTGCGGACTATGATACAATCAAACTCCGTATGAAGAGGGATGCTCTTTATGAAGGCACAAAAGCCGAGATTCTTCAGCTCTATTTCAAAACATCCAATGATTCGGGCTTCAAAGGTGACAGGGGAGTCTCGGTAAGTCTTAAATCAACCATGGGTTTGGAAAAACTCTCTGACTGGTTTACAATTGAAGCAAAGCTTTCAGACAATGCACTATGGAAGGGTACAATTTCAACATTTCGTGTAGATACTACCGACACTAACTGCGTGTTTTATGTAGACTATGTTGAATTCAGCAAAAAAGGCAATGCTCCTGTTGAACAAGAACCCGAAGAAGAACCCACAGTAGAGGAACCTGCAGTGGAAGAACCTGCTGTGCCGAAGGGATCTTTCGAAAGAGTAAATACATATAATAATAATTTCTCCGACGTATCCGATTCCAATTGGTTCAGTGAAAACGTAAAGACGGCGTACGAGCTTGGCTTTATGAACGGTAAATCCGAAGGCAAGTTTGACCCTAACGGCAATGTAACTGTTGTTGAGGGTATCACTATGGCAACACGTCTTCACGCTATTTATAACGGCAGTGAAGTAAATGAAAAGACGGCATCCGATGCAGATACCCTCCGTTATGATTTCAACAATATGGACGGTATTTCTCTCTACCATTCAACTGCAGAGGCGAATGACGGTCTTTTGATTCTTACAGCCGAACAGATGGCAAACGGCGGATATGACCCCGGTTTCTTCCTTGACGGTCTCGACTTCTATTCTACAGATTATGATACCTTCAGAATCCGTATGAAGAGAGATAAGCTTGATAATGCTGACCCCACAAGATCAAGACCTGAATATTTGCAGGTTTATTTCCAGACCATCAATGATTTGAACTTCAAGGGTGAGAGAGGTATTTCCGTAAACCTCAAAACAACCGTCGGTGAGGAAAAGATTTCAGATTGGTTTGAAATCGAAATTAAGCTTTCCGATAATGCACTCTGGAAGGATACAATTTCAAGAATGCGTATTGATACCACTGACAATAACGGTATCTATTATATTGATTTTATTGAGTTTTCAAACAGCGGTGAAAAGAGCAGCAATCAGAAGTGGTATGACCTTTATGTAAACTATGCTCTTACTCACGATATTATCAAAAAAGACACTTTCCAAACAGACGAATATACAAGAAATATAACCCGTGCTGAGATGTGCAATCTCTTTGCGGCGGCTATTCCCGAAGCGTACTTTACTCCCATAAATAAAGTCACTGCAATTCCCGATATGGATAAGAACGATTACTATGCTGATATCATGCTCATGCTTTACCGTGCAGGTATTGTTCTGGGTTCTGATGCAGAAGGTAACTTTAACGCCGATTCTGATATCAAGCGTTCTGAAGTTGCGGCAATTATAAATAGAGTTGCACTTCCCGAAAACAGAGTAAAGGGTGAAATTACCGCTGACTGGGCAGGTACCGGTTATATCCATGACATCGAATTTAATGATCCTTCTGAGCTTGATGGGCTCCATTTGCCTGCAACAAGCTCTATCGGTGAGGTTGTTGACGGACACCTTGTTCTCAAACCCGTTGAAAGAACTGCGGCTCCCATATATGACCCGCAGATTGGTAAGCTTGGTACAAGCATCAACGCCGAAGAGTATACTACACTCAGAGTAAGAATGAAGATTGAGTATAAGGGACAAATCGGCAGAACAAGAGGCGAATTCTTCTTCAAGCCCGAGGGCGTTGAAAAGTTCAGTGAGGCTCACGGCTTGTTCCCTGATTTTGAATCGGGATATTATGTGGATGCTGCCGGCTGGAGAGTGTATAACTTCTATCTCGGCGGTGTTGAAAGCTGGAAGGGCAATATTACCGATTTCCGCTTTGACCCCACAAACAATAACGGTGTTTATACAATCGACTATATCAGATTTGTAAAAGAAGACAGTGCTTTAATAATTTCCGATGAAGAACTCGAAAAGAACTATACCGCAAGGAGACTTTTTGAGGATGAAGGTTTTGAAGAAGGCTTTGTTGTATATGAGCCCGGCGAAGGTAAAAAGCCTGTCGGTACATGGACATACGGTGAAGAAGGAAAGGAACCGAAGTGGAACCTGCTTCCCTGGTGGACAAAGGCTTGCTTTATAAATGATGCGGCAGAAACAAATGATAAGTATACAATAGCCGATAATATAGGTGCTAAAACCTTTACGTATAATCCCGAGGAAAAGTCTGTTGTAATGAGACTTGATACCGAGAAGGTATATGAAGGCAAGGCACATGGTGCCGATGACATGTGGCCACACCTTCTTGTTGAGCAGGATCTTTACGATGACGATTACTCTAAGGTTCCCGAAGAAAAGAAAGCACAGCTTGACCTTGATGCCGATAAGGTTTATGTTGAAATGGAAGTAAAGCTGAAGGACCTTGTTGACCTTGATGCACACAACAGAAAAGAAGGCGTAAGAAGCCATATCAAGTTTAATGTTTATTTCTACGTTGCACATAAGGAAGTTCCCGGACTTCATACATATTTCGGTGTAAATCCTCTTGATACAAGAGGAAATAACTCCACAAAGTATGACTGGTTCCAGGATATAGGTATTATGTGGATTTACCGAGTACCTGCCATTGATTTTGTAAACGAAGAAAATGCACTCGGCAATGCTGACGGTACATATAACCTTGATGAGTGGAAGAAGGTAAGAGTTGATATAACTCCTCACCTTGAAAATGTAGCAGCACTTCTCACAAGAGATAATACCCTCAAGAGACCCGTGTCTCGTGAAGACCTTTGGATGAGCGGCGTAAACGCAGGCTTTGAAATCTGGGGTAACTGGCAGTGCGAGGTTGAAATGAGAAATCTCAACGTAATTTGCTACGATAAGATTGAACAGTAAATAATGAAATATGTTCTTTTTTTGAAAGAGTTGTATTATTTTATCAAAAAGCACAAAAAGGGTTGACACATGTCAGCTCTTTTTGTTATAATTAGTTGTCATAAATTTGCATAAAAGAAAGGAAAGGGCAAATGAAAAAGTTATTAGTTTTGCTTATAGCAGCAGTAATGCTTGCTGTAGGTGCAAATGCGGCGTTTGAAAAGGTTAATACCTATGAAAACAATTTCAATGACGTTGCAGACACAGCATGGTATGCCGAAAATGTAAAGACAGCATATGAGCTCGGCTTTATGAACGGTAAATCCGAAGGCAAATTCGATCCTAACGCAGGTGTAACTGTTGTTGAAGGTATCACCATGGCTTCACGTCTTCATGCCATTTATAACGGCACTGAAGTAACAAAGACAGATAAGGCTGTTGAGGCTTATCGCTTTGAGCTTGATGATCCTTCCATCATCGTTGACCTCTCTGAAAGAAATTCCAGAAACACAAACGGAATTAACTTTAACAGAGCAAACGGTAGAATTGAAGACGGTATGCTTATTGTACAGCCCGATGCCCCCAACGCATCCGGTAACTATGACCCTCAGATTAAGTTTGAAGGTCTTGAGCTTGAAGCAAAGAACTACAATAAGGTTACCTTCAGAATGAAGAGAGACGTTCTTCCCGACATTGATGACAGAAAGAGAAACGAAGTTCTCGAATTCTATTTCCAGACAAGCGTAGCTCCCAACATTGATGCTGAAAAGTGCGTGTATGTTAAGTTCCCTGCAAATCAGGATCTTTCCGATTGGTTTGAAGTAGAAGCAGACCTTGGCGGTCATGAAAAGTGGACAGATGTAATCACAGGCTTCCGTTTTGACCCCACAAACCACAACGGTATTTACTATATCGACTACATTGAGTTTTCCAAGAGCGAAAACTTAAAGACAGATAAGTGGTACGATATGTACATCGACTATGCTGTTGAAAACCACCTTATCGGTAAGACACAGTATAAGACAGAGGATTACAACAGAAACATTACAAGAGCAGAAATCTGTGATATGTTTGCAGCTGCAATTCCTGAAAGCCACTTTGCACCCATCAACGACGTTAAGGGTATTCCCGACGTTCTCAGAGATGCAAAGAATGCAGATGTATACCTCACACTTTATAAGGCAGGCGTACTTCTCGGCGATACAAACGGTAACTTCAATCCCGATGCTGATATCAAGAGATCGGAAATCGCAGCTATCATCAACAGAGTTGCTCTTCCCGAATCCAGAGTTAAGGGTACAGTAAACGCTGACTGGGCTACACAGGGTAACCAGTACGATAGAGAATTTAATGACGCATCGAGCCTTGAAACCATTACATTCAAAAAATGCGACCTTGAAGTTGTAAACGGTGCTCTTGTTGCAACAGCTCAGTTTATGGGTGCTGATGCAAAGCCTCCGTACGACACACAGATCGGCGTTGAAAACATTTCTCTTAACGCTGAAGATTATACAAAGCTCAGAGTAAGAATGAAGATTGACTTCATAGGTGACAATGATGAAGTTTCCAGAAAGGGCGACTTCTACTTCAAGACAAGCGAAGATGAAGAGCTTTCCGAAACAAAGGCTCTTCATGCTGACTTCGGTGCAACATCCTACATGGATCCCTTCGGCTGGTATATCATCGACGTTGACTTTGCAACACATAAGGAATGGAAGGGTAATATCACAGGCTTCCGTTTTGACCCTGCAAACGCAAACGGTAAATTTACTATCGACTATATCAGACTTGTAAAGGCAGATCCCTTAAAGAATGCTTCTCACGAAACCTTAATCGGTGCAGGCTATGAAGCAACATATCTCATGCAGGATAAGGGTTGGGAAAATGGTTTCTATGTAAGTCACTTCGAACAGGACAGCACCGTTGATATGGAAAGCCGTATCTGGAAGTTCAACGATAACACAGAAAAGCCTGTTTGGAAGGTAACTCCTATCTGGAATACATATGACCTCTGGGAACACAGGGTTGAAGGCGACAAGTATACTCTTACAGATGACAAGGGTATCAGCACAGTAGTTTACAACCCCGAAGAAAAGTCTGTTTCCATGAGACTCAATGCTACAAAGATTTACAATGGCGCACCTCATGATACAGAAACATATAAGTGGTGGCCTCATCTTCTTCTCGATCAGCCCAGAACTACACCCGTTGACAGAGAAAAGAACTCTATCGATGCTGACAGAATCTATATCGAACTTGATATGAGAGTAACAGACTTCAATGATACATTGAATCCTGAAGGCGCAAATGTATGTTCCTTCCTCGCTTACTTCTATCTTATGTCCGATAAGAACCCCAGCGCATTCATCTGGTATGGTCTTAGCCTCTTTAACGGTACTACACCCAGCACAAACACAACTCCCGGTTGGGCTCCCGACTCTGCTGCACACCTTTATATGTACGCAATTAGACAGCCAGACATCTATGGTGGCGTTGAAAACTCCTTCAACCCCGAAAAGGGCGTAGTTGCAGTAAGTGACGAATGGAAGCACATCAGAGTTGACATTACTGAACACATCGACAGATGTATCGAATGGGCTAACCGCGACAAGGCTTACGGCATCGAAGTGTCTAAGGAAGATATGTACTTTGCAGGCGGTAACATCGGCTTTGAAATCCACGGTAACTATGATATGACAGTTGAAATCAAGAATGTTGATATCGTATCCTACAATTTAGCTGATTAATTAAATAAATTTACGAAAAGGCTGACTTATGTCAGCCTTTTTGCTTTTTTGTATAAAGAAAACCACCAGCAGTGCTGGTGGTTCCAAAAAGCTTTAGCTATGAGTAGAAAAAATATCCTCCTTTTGATAGAATAAAGATGGTCCGCCAACCATAAATAAAAATCAAAAGG
>SVRI01000025.1 GCA_015064895.1 Oscillospiraceae bacterium
TCTTCCTTTGTAAGTGTGTTTTCGTTAACGCTGTAAACGATTGTAGGAAGATCGTTACCTGCGGGAGCAGAAATAACTACCTTCTTAGCACCTGCATCGATGTGTGCCTGAGACTTTTCCTTGGAGCAGTAGAAACCTGTACATTCAAGAACTACATCTACACCAAGTTCGCCCCAAGGACAATCCTTTGCGTCCTTTTCAGCGTAAATCTTAAGAGTCTTGCCGTCAACTGTGATTGTGCCTGCTTCATCATCGGATTCAACTGTGTGAAGGTTTTCACCGAGAGTACCGCAGTAACCGCCCTGAGCTGTATCATACTTGAGAAGCTGAGCGAGCATGGAAGGCTTTGTGAGGTCGTTGATAGCAACAACATCGTAACCTTCTGCACCAAACATCTGTCTGAATGCGAGACGACCGATACGGCCAAAGCCGTTAATAGCAACTTTAACTGACATTTTGAATTCCTCCAAATTTTTAAATTAAAATTAGTGATTTAATTTTTCACAACTAATATTTTAATACGTTTTTTCTTTTTTTTCAAGTATCTTTGTTAAAGTTTTCATATTCTTCATACTTTATATATACTATCACCACAAGGTCATAAAAACCTGTCCGTTATTTATTCATTTTATCAAAATATTGCACAACTATTTGCACAAATGTATTGAAAAAAAGATGTTTTGATGGTATACTGTCCCAAAGAATGAAAATACACAATGAAAGGCAGGTGTGATTTGATGGGCATATTTTTCAAGGACAAGCAAAAGAACCATCCGGAGGGATTACCCGAGGATACGCTTCTTGCATATGAAGCCGCAGACGGCAACGACAACGCCTTCGAGACTTTGGTTCGCAAGTATGAGCGTCTGGTCACAACCTGTGTATACAGCATTGTGGGCAATCCCGACGACACGTCGGATGTGTCTCAGGAAACCTTCCTTAAAGTGTACAAATCGCTTTCGTCCTTTAAAGGAGACAGTGAGTTTTCGACCTGGCTCTACCGTATAGCAAAGAATACGGCACTTGACTTTGTGCGAAGGCGAAAGCAAAATACTCTCAGCATCGACAGTTCGGGTGAAGAAGGCGAAGGCTTTGAGCTTCCCGACAACAATATAAATTCAAGTCCCGAAAAAAAGGCACTTGAAAATGAAAGGAAAGAAAAACTTTACCAAGCACTTGCGGCTCTATCTGATGAGCACCGCGAAATTATTATTCTACGGGATTTGAACGGTTATTCGTATGAGGACATTGCAGATAAGCTGGAAATTGAATCGGGAACCGTTAAATCAAGGATTTCAAGGGCAAGAGAAGCACTTAGAAAAATTCTTTTAAAAGAAAATTACTTTTAGCGGGAACTTTTTGGAAAATCCTGCGTCAAATGCAATGTAAAGAAATAAACATGAAAGGAGTGCATGACTTTGGCAGCAGAAAAGAACATCTGTGAAGAAATCGAAATAGCAATTTATTCCGATTCCGAACTGACGGAAGAACAAAAGAATCACATAGAAAACTGCGAAAGCTGCAAAGCGCTTCTTTCACAGGTTTCAGAAATGAAGTCTCAACTCGGCACTCTTACCGTTCCGGGAATCGCAGAAGGCAGTGTAGCCGATTCTGTCATGAATGAAGTTAAAAACCAAAGAATGGCAGCAGCAGTTCCGAAATTCAGATGGACCCATCATCTTGGCACAGCCGCAGCAATCGTAATTGTACTTGTTGCAGCACTTATATTAAAAAATCCTTCGGATACCGATCCCCAAAAAGAAAAGCCTGCCGTGGACAACAGCAAATCAAATATAGCACAAAAATTCAATGATCACGAATTAAATCCCTCATACACATATACAACAGACGATTCGTCAATCGGAACAAACGAAAACGATGAGATAGCAACAACAAAAGCAGCAAGCGAAAACGAAAATGCCGCTTACGAAGAACAAACTCCCGACCAAACAACAAACCAATCAGCAAACCAACCGCCTATATTCCTTGCAAAATCACCTTATTCAGCCGAAGAATCGGTGCAGGATGGCAGTATGACCGATAATGTCAATTCGCCCTCTCAGGAAGAATACAGCCGCTTCTTTGCAGATGAACCTGTAGAATCCGACAGTTTTTCCGATTCAGGTGCCGTGAATGACGTGGATGAAAACCGGGAACAGCTGCAAAACGCAGGCTCCGGCGGCGGTTCAGCTCCCCCTGCTCCTTCCGCTTCGATCGTTGAAAACGAAACAGCTAAACAGGATACCGACAGCAACGATGTTTATGATGCCGAAGACATTAATGAAGCCGAACAGGATAACAGCAGCGTTTCTACAGAAGAAAATCCGGACACTACAAATCAGCCGAGCAGCATAACCATAACGGGAAGCAGCATTTTCAACGGTATAACATTCCTTGAGGGCGAGGAGTATTTCGATTACAACGTAGACCTTGCCAATGAAAGGCTTTCATCGTTATACAACAACGAGTACCTTTTCTCAAAGTCAAAGCTCAGAGAAATGGGGATGACAAATGCAGATCTTCTGTCGTATGCACCTTTGATTACACAAAAGAATTTCGATTCATACAAGGGGCTTCTTGATGTATTTGAATAAACACAAAAACGCTTTGGCGATATGCCAAAGCGTTTCTTTTTTGTTTTATGCTTCTACAAGAAAAATCTTATCAATGATGTATTCGCCTGCACTGTTCGCAGGATCGAATCTGAGTTTTGTTATTCTGCCCTTCCAGTTTTCATTATCAGAATATTCAAGTACTGCTGTCATATAACCGTCTTTACCTGCTTTAAGCGAATAATAAGAACACTTATTTGACTTATTTTCCGAAAGCTCAGGGTCGTTTTCTGTTGCGAAGAACACCTGGAAGAAAGAATTTTCATCTTCAAAATTTAAAGCCTTGAACCGAACTGCTATTGCCTTATAATCCTTTGCGTCAAAGGATACATCCGTGCCTATCTGTATGTCCGTATTTGGTGCTGCTACCTTAACAAAAAGCTCTCCGTTCTGAACACGCTTTTCACTTGCATAACCGACATAGTATTCCTCGTCGTTGCTTTCAAAGTCAAGAATCGTTTTGCCCTTTGCCTTTGTCCAGTCGAATGTATCGGAAAGAGGAACCTTTACCTCATAACCGTCTATTTCCGTAACAACTATATTATCAACATAATAGCTGAAGCCGTATTCACCATTTGGATTTGTATAGATTGAAAACTCGCTGTTTTCATGGTTGTCAATCTTACCTGTTGTAAATGTTGCACTGCAATGCTTCCAGCCGTCACTTACGGATATTGATAAATTTGAGGAACTCGGCACAACATGGTCAAAGTCATTTAGCGCCCCCTTATCCGCATATCGGAAATTGGTGTTGAAGCTGGTCTCTGTGGGACCGCCACCGCCGGTTTTGTTACTTCCCACAAGCTTTATATCGTAGTCAATCTTATATGCGGTATAAGGCTTGAATCTTGTTGTATGGCGGATATATGTCCACTGCTTTCCGCTTGCCGTTTCAACAAACCACACATGATTATCCTTATTATCGGAGTCTGTAACCCTTCTTATTGTCGCATTACCCGAATGATAGGGATTCATGTCGCCTTCGGCATCACCGTTTATGATTTCAATAGGTCTTTCTTCAATGGGAACATATACAAAATCAGGGTCATCGATAAATCTGATATAATCAATTTCAATTTCACCCTGTCCGTTGAAGGGGTCAAAACGAAGTCCCACAATTCTATCTGCACTTTGCCAGTTATTCTGGTCGAGAAGATTCATCTTCAGGGTTACCCATTCGCCCTTGGAGTCAAGATCGTTGAAGGCAAGTCTTAGGTTCTTGTTTTCATCGTATGTACTGTCAAGGTCTGTAATGTAGTAGAAGGAAAGATTACTGGGTTTTCCGCTCGCAGTTGTATAATTATATCTGCATCTGACTTCAAGAGAAGTAAATTTCTTTGCATAGAAATCCGTCGGGAACATACCGTGAGCAAAGAAGGAAATGGGGTCATTTGTTTCGGTAATGGTGGTCATTTTCATGGCTCCGTCTTTTGTGACAAGAGTCATATGAGACGATGAATAGCCTTCATTATCGTAGTCGTTATTAAATTCCCATATTCCTGTTTTTCTGTCTTTGAGCACTTTCCACAGCTTTTCGTAGGTATCGGTGAAGATATACACATCGCCGTTCTTTGTTTCGGTCTTATAGCCGAGGTCCTTACCCAGCTTTTCAAAGTCAAGCATAACAAGTCCGTCAAAAAGCACGGGCGTATAGCCAAGGTCATATTCAACTCCGTCAAGGCGGTATCTGTCATAGCCGACCTTGAAGAACACTTCATGACCGTTTGCCATGATTTTGAGTGTGCCTGCATCTTTTCTGTACTCATAGTGAGTACCGAGAATATAATTCACCGCAGTCGAAGGATTAAAGGGATAGAGAACCTTACCGTCCTGCTTCATGGGAGGAATTTTAAACTCGTCATTGCAGTTTTCAAGAATATCCACGTCATTGACATAGAGCTTATTCTTGAGTTCCGATTCAGCAACTGCTTCATCTCTGTCATAGTAATACCAGCCGTCACGACGGAGAAGCTTTGCATACTGAGGATAGAGATGTGTTATTCTTTCCTTTTGCTTAAGCGACGGAACGATATCCTCATGGTCTTCCGGAAGATCTGTGTAGGCATTTCTTACAACATCCACATATCCGAAGCCGTTAAGTCCCGCGGGCATTATATATGTACCTTCGCCGTATTCATTCCAGGTGGACAGCCACATGAAGTTTTCCGCCCAATCATACTTTGGCGAATACTTTGGCAGGTATTCGTTCTTTACCCATTCCTGAGCCTTTGCAAAGTCATCTGTTGTCATATTTCCGTATCTTATACCGTGCCAGGGAATTGAATCAAAGCCCACGGAAATGGTCGGAATTGTGTACATTCTCTGATTCTTTGCACTGTTTGTAATGCTGTTTACATTATGCTGGTAGTCCTTACCTGCCGTACCCCAGTTATAGGCATATGCACCGTCATAGCCCATAAGCAGGTCGCTGGCAGAGCCTGTTGCAAAGAAGAGAACACCGTCAAAGCCGTATTCCTTTGCTTTGTTTTCAAGGTAATCAAATTCTTTCTTTACGCCCTCAACCGTTCCGAAGTACTCATCTGTCGCCAACTGCCACGAACCGAAAATGGGAAGAACAAGTTTGTTATCGATTGTCATATATCTCGGGTCGAGGAAGTAGTTTTCAAACCAATAAGGAATGACGTAATTTCTGAAATAGAAGGAATTGAAGTGTGCAGCATTTGCCGCTTCCCAGAGAATACAGTATTTCATGTAATCGGAATACTCGCCATACATATATCCGTGATGAAGCTGTTCGCTGTTAGAAGGATACTTTAAAGGCGCCATATTCTGGTCGGCATACCAGCAGAACGCCTGGAAATCTATGCCGTGTTCAACCATGTACTTGATTTCCCAGTCGGCAGACTCGGGGTTTCCTTCATCGTACATACCGATTACAGGTATAGGCTCATCGTGTGCCGATATACATGCCCAGCCGTAGTGTGTACCGTTTCTCCAGAGCGAACAGACATTGAGACCCACAATATAGTCGTCAAGATTTGCACGTGTTGTAGGTTCGGGAACATAGTCCGGGTGGTCGTAAAGATTGAAAATGTGGAGGTTATCTATAGAGAAAAGCCCCTTTGCCGAAAATTCCATCGAATCAATGGCAGACTTTGATGAAAGTGTTACATTGCCCACGCTTCTGCCGTTGAGAAGAATGTCAGCATTACCATTTACGGTATCTGCTTCGATTCTGAGTCTGTGCCACATATTCTGTGGAAGATTGTAAAGCTCTTTGGAATTTGCAACAAGCTTTTTATCTGCTGTTCCTATCGTAAGGCTATCTCCGAGTTTTATTTCAAAATTCTTGCCGTCTTTTGAAATTAGATAAACTTCTGTACAAACCTTGCCCGAAAGGGGTGTTTCAAGCTTTTTGGAAAGGGTTGCTCCAGATGCAAAATCAATCTGATTGTTTGTGCGTTTAACGCTGCCTGTCTTTGCCCAGCCAAACACGGTATCAGCATCAAAAATATCAAAGTTTTCATATACAGCATAGTTTACAACCATATTGACCTGTGCAACGCTTACCGTACCTATGCCCTTTTCGTCCATACCCACTCTGTAAGAAAAGATATTATCCGAAAGAAGGTCAGTCTTAGAGCAGTAAATATTGTTTATATATGTATCCGCTTTACCGCTGTCAAGGTCGATTATTGCTCTTACGATTGTAAATCCGCCCGAAATTCCTGTTGTAATATAACCTTCGGGTCTTAAAATATTCCATTCGCCGTTTACTATCTTAAGCTGATATACGGGCTTTCCCTCAATGTCAAGGTATTCAAGGTACGCTCCGTCATCAGCGGCGCTGATTTGTGTTTCAAGAACAACTTTTCCCTTTGGAATATAGTTAAATTCTCTTATGTAACATGTGCCGTATTTATCGGATACATCGCCTATTGCCGTAGCACCCGTATTGTCGGTCTTTGCAGTACCGCCCCTGTTATCAAACACCCAGCCCGAGTTTATACCTTCCTTTGAACCTCCCATGCTGACATTATAGCAAAGAACATAAGCATCGTCGCTTGTGAAATCGGAAAGCTCTTTCTTCAGTCTGTTTTCGGGGATTGCGACTCTGTTTATAATAGCCGCACATTCGCTTCTTTTGATGGAAGAATCGGGACTGTATGAGCCGTACTCATCATTACCCATAACAACGCCTGCGTTATAGAGAGTAATCAGCTTATCCCAATAATACGCACCTATCGGCACATCGGGAATGAAAACAACATCATTTATGGCATTATAATAGTCATTGCCCATGGCATCATGGAAGATTTCTGCCATTTCATAACGTTTGATTTCTCTTGTGTAGTCATCAAACTGATTCTCTGTAATAATACCGTTGTTTTTAGCATATTCAACATACGCATCATACCATTTACCGCCTGTTTTTTCGGCAATGGTATTACCGTTATACTCAGCGTGAACACGGGAAGCCATTGTAACAGCTTCTGCTACCGTTACGGTATTATTCGGGCTGTAAAGAGTGTCGCTTGTGCCCTTTACGAAGCCGAGCTCGTAGGCAGATGCCACCTCGTTTTTATACCAGGCAGTTTCAGCAACGTCGGTAAACTGTCCGCCGTAGGTTTCCTTCTTTTCAAATGCGGCATTTGCACAAACTGCAAGGGATGCACAAAGAAAAGCCGATACTAGAATTTTGGATAAGGATTTGAAAGTCATACTGTTTCTCCTTTTTTTAGATTTAAAGGTACGGGATAAGGAATATTCTGTGGAACCAAGTCTCCAACATGGGGAAATCCCGTTTTATCAAAAAACACTCTCTGTGTATGGCAGAGACGTTTTATGGGCTCAACGCTCGGATTTGACTTTTCCATGCAATGACAGCAAATCCAAAGCTCTGTTTTATCGGGGCTGTAGAAAAACGTTGCGTGTCCGGGACCATAGTTACCGCCGCTTTTCTTAACTATGGGCCAAGGGAACTTTTCCCAAGAATCGGCACTTACCATATCTCCGCCCTTATATTCGAGGAGTCCTATGGCATAGTCATCACTCCAGCAACCGTTGGCAGAATATGCTATAAAAAGCCTGCCGCTCGGACTTTTTATGAAATATCCGCCCTCTACTATTGAGCGTCTGCCAATATATGGCGGTACAAGCTCCCAAGGCAAATCGGCTTTTGAAATTATCACTCTTTCACCGCAAGGCTCAGATGGTGATTTCATTTGCTGAATCGTCAATACCTGACCGACATCAGGCACAACCTCGGAGCAGCAGATATACATTTTTTCCGTTTCTTCATCGACATACACCGACGGGTCAATTGCAAACACATTTCGGTTTATATGTCCCAGAAACCTAAAGCCGTCAAAGGGTGAGTCAGTCTTTGCCTCAAGAACAATTACGTGTTTTACCGTATTTTCATCCGACATCTGACAGCTTGTATATATGTACCATTTTCCATCAACATAATGAAGTTCGGGTGCCCAAAGATAGCCGTATGTTTCATCCTTCGGGTTTGACTGATATATCACTTTGCTCTCACTGCATGTGAACAAGTCGCAAAACTTTTCAGCCTTATGCATTATAATTCTGTCATCTCCCCACAGTGACGGCTGTCCCGTGGTTGATACACCGTAGTAGCATTTATCATTCTCGCACCAGACAATACACGGGTCGGGATGACCTTCGGTGCCGAGAGGGTTTACAAAGGTTTCTTTATTTTTTGAATCAAGCTTTGGGATTACAAAATTTTTATCAAAATCTATCATTATTTCGTCTCCAATATTCAGAAGCTTTTACGTATTTATTTTATCACATTACCCCTCCCCTTTTCAATCACCATTTTAGATTTTAGGCATATTTTACAAGCAATTCCGTCAAAACAGACAAAAAAATCCCGCACCTTTCGGTACGGGATTTAAGTGTTATGAACTTAGATTTCAACAAGCATTACCTTATCGAGAATAAATGTACCTGTTGCATCGCAGGGGTCAATACGGATTGTTGTGATTTCGCCCTTCCATGCCTCATTTGTCATGTGAAGCGCCGCTGTATAGTAACCGTCGCCGTTATCTATAAGAGCCGCAGTTCTGATAGACGCAGACTTCTTTTCCGCAAGACCGGGCTCTGCCTTTGTGTCAAAGTAAATCTTAAAGCCTGCTGTTGTGCGTTCTTCGCCGACATTTTCTCTCTTGAAGCGAACTGCAACAAGCTTATACTTATCGCCGTCAAAGGAGCCTTCAATATAAACCTGAGGGTCGGCATTTTCATCTGCTACCATTATAAGCTCGCCGTTTTCAACCTTATGTTCTTCAAGACCCGAGAACTTTTTGAGTGTATTCCACTGTTCATCGGTATCAAAGATTACTTCACCCTTAGCTTTTTCCCACTTGAAGTACTTTGAGGGATTTGCCTTCATCTGTTCTTCTTCACTGAGCATTTCAATCTTGAGATTGTCAAGATAGTAGCTGAAGCCTGCATCGCCGTTGGGATTTAAGTAGATTGTAAACTGAGACTTAGAATTGCTGTCAAGCTTTTCGATTGTGGCATTGGTTTCATAGTGTACCCAGCCGTCAGCCTGTGAGAATTTTACATTACTGCCCACGATGTGGTCAAGGTCATTGAGAGCACCCTTATCTGCATACTTGAGGTTGAGGCAGAATGATGTTGATGTGAGTGCTTCGTTGCCGACATTATTTTCACCGAGCTTGATATCAAAGGAAACCTTATATGTTGCACCCTGCTTATAACGGGCAGGATACATGAAGTATACATACTTACCGCCGGGCTGTGCCTGTACGTGCCATACGTGGTTACCCTTCTTATCGGGATCTTCGACTCTTACAATCTTTGCACCGTTAGATGTGAAGGAATTGAGCTTTTCGTCCTCTGCGTCACCGTTTGTAATAGACATAGGCACTTCTTCAATGGGAACGTATACATAGGAAGGATCTTCAATAAATCTGATATAGTCTACTTCCATTTCGCCGTAGCCGTTGAAGGGGTCAAATCTGAGACCTGTAAGGGCTGTTGCTGCCTGCCATGCGTCGAGTGTTGTAAGGTCCACCTTAGCTGTCTGCCATTCGCCGTCACTTGTAAGACCGTCAAGGTAAACCAAGATAGTCTTGCTTTCGGAATACTTGCTGTCAACGTCGGTGATATAGTAGAACTTGATATGGGGTTCTGTTGTAGCATTTGTGATGTCATATCTGAACTTCATTTCCATAGAAAGGTATCTCTTTGTATGGAAATCTTCGGGGAAGTCGGAAGCATTGAAGTATGCAACGGGGTCGCCTGTATTCTTGGAGTTTGTTACAAAACGAATGGTCGAACCCGTCATAATGAGATCCATATAGCCGGAAGACCAACCTTCTGTATCAAAGCCGTTGAATTCCCAGCCGCCTGTCTTTCTTTCAGCTATGCTCTTCCATACTGTTTCATATGTATCGGAGTAAATATAGAGGTCGCCGTTCTTTGTTTCGGTCTTATAGCCGAGGTCCTTGCCGAGCTTTTCAAAGTTGAGCATGGGAAGGCTGTCAAAGGCTGTAACTGTATAGCCGAGATCCATTTCCTTGCCGTCAAGGACATATCTGTCAGAACCGATTTCGAACTTAACATCGTGGCCGTTAGCCATGATTCTGAGTGTGCCTGCATCCTTTCTGTACTCATAGTAACAGCCGAGGATGTAGTGTACACTTGTCATGGGGTTGAAGGGGAAATAAACCTTTCCGTCAACCACCTGTGCAGGAATTGCCTTTTCGGGTGATGTGTTTGCAAGAATATCTATACCGTTGATATAGAGCTTATTCTTGGCCGCCTTCTTTGCTTCTGCACCTGTAGCATCGGATGATACCTTGAGCCAATATTCGCCGTTTCTTGCAAGAGTCTTTGCATACTGAGGATAGAGGTGGTTAATTCTTTCTCTCTGAACAAGTGTGGGAACTGTGTCATTATGTTCTTTTGGCATATCTGTGAGTGTATTTCTGATAACATCAACATAGCCGAAGCCGTTCTGACCTGCAGGACACATGTATGTACCTTCGCCGTATTCGTTCCATGTGGAGAGCCATACGAGCTTATCTGCCCATGAAGCCTTTGCAGAATACTTGGGAAGATATGTATTCTTTACCCATTCAATAGACTTTGTAAAGTCTTCTTCTGTCATCATGCCCTCACGTTCTGCATGCCAGGGAATGGAATCGAAGCCTACCGAAACTGTAGGAATTGCATATATGCCAACCTTTTCGGCATTTTCCGCGGTCTTTGTATTTCTATCTACGTTTACGCTGTACTTCTTACCTTCTGTACTCCAGTTATAAGCGTATACGCCGTCAAAGCCCATGGATGCAATGTGTGCATTTGCATCGCCTGCGGAAAGGAAGATAATGCCGTCAAAGCCGTAGCCGCGAGCCACTTCTTCAAGATAGTCAAATTCCGCCTTTACAGCCTCAGCTGAGCCGAGATTCTTTTCTTCGGCAAGTGTGGTTGCAGAATACACGGGGAATACAATCTTATTGTCAATCTTTAAGTATCTTTCATCAAGGAAGTAGTTTTCAAACCAGTAAGGAACAGTATTGTTTCTGAACTGACTTGAGGTAAGCTTATTTGTACCTGCCGCTTCCCAGATGATTGTATAGTACATATAATCAGAGTACTTTGCCAACTGATAACCGTTATGGAGCTGTTCGCTGTTCTTGGGTTCCTTAATGGGAGCCGTACTTGTATCGGCATACCAGCAGAATGCCTGAACGTCGATTCCGTGGTTTACCATATAGTTAATTTCCCAGTCGGCTGTTTCGGGATTACCTTCATCATAGAAGCCGAGAACAGGTGTGGGTTCATCATATGCGGAAATAACGCCCCAGCCGAAGTGTGTACCGTTTCTCCAGAGAGAACAGATATTCATAACTGTGAGATAATCGTCAAGGTTTGCCTTTGCAGCGGGTGCGGGAACATAATCTGCATGCTTAATTTTTTCGTAAACCTTTACGTTATCAAGTCCGAGCTTTCCGCTTGCAGTAACTGTGAGTGCGGAAACTGCTTCATTCTTGGCAAGTGCAACCTCTCCTACGCTTCTGCCGTTGAGAATTACGTTTGCTTTGCCGTTCTGTGTATCAGCCTCAACTCTGAGTCTGTACCACATATTCTTTGTAAGGTTATAGAGTTCCTTACCGCCGGCTGTGAGCTTTCCGGACTTGGATTCAACTGTAAGAACATCGCCGATTGCAACAGAATAATCACTACCGTCAACAGAATTAACAAGTGCTTCTGCTACAACAACGCCGTCAACTGCCTTGAAGGTCTTTTTAGCAGAACCGTTTTCAAGGTCAAGCTGATTTTCCTTGTCGTTATACGAAACAAGACCGCTTGTTTCCCAGCCATAAGCCTTATCAGCATCGAAAATTTCAAAGTTTTCGTACATACCGTAGTTTACAACCATATTGACTTGGGCAACAACAAGTGAACCTGTACCCTTTTCGTCAATACCAACTCTATAGGACATAATATTGTCGGAAAGAAGATCTGCTTCAACGCCGCCCTTGTCGCCTACAAATGTCTTGCTCTTGCCTGTATCAAGATTTATGTATGCTCTGATACTTGTTTTTTCTTCTGTAACATCAGATACGGCTGTGAACTTACCGTCCTTTCCGAGAACAGACCACTTACCGCCGACAACTTTAAGCATATAAACAGTATTTTCTTCGATATCTCTGTATTCGAGGAATGTACCTTCGTTCTTACCGATAAGCTGTGTTTCGAGAACGATTTCGCCACCCGGGATAAAGTTAAATTCTCTTACAAATGCTGTCGCATACTTTTCGGAAATGTCGCCGAGAGAGTTATAGCCGTCATCGGTAATCTTTGCATTACCGCCTCTGTTATCGAGCACCCAGCCCGAGTTTATACCGTAGCTTTCTCTGGCATTTGCCATACCTACGTTATAACAGAGAACGTATGCTTCTTCGCTTGTGAAATCGGAAAGAGTCTTCTCGAGTCTATTTTCGGGAAGGGCAACTCTATTGATAATAGCTGCACATTCGCTTCTCTTAATATTATCATTAGGCTTATAGGAGCCGTATTCATCACTGCCCATTACAACGCCTGCGTTATATAGTGTGAGAAGCTTATCATAATACATTGCGCCCATAGGTACATCGGGGATAAATACTACATCATTGATGGCATTAAAGTAGTTTTCACCCATTGCATCATGGAAGATTTCAGCCATTTCGAATCTCTTGATTTCTCTTGTATAGGAATCAAACTGATTTTCTGTGATGATGCCGTTTGCTTTAGCGTAATTCACGTACATATCGTACCACTTACCGCCGGAAACAGCCTCAATTGTCTTGCCGTTATATTCAGCGTGCACACGGGATGCCATGGTAATACCCTGTGCAACTGTTACGGTTGTATCGGGTGAATAGGTATTTTCACTTACACCTTCAACAAATCCCAGTTCATACGCAGATGCAACTTCCTTTGCATACCACGAGTTTTCCTTTACGTCGGCAAACTGACCGCCGTATGTGTTCTTCTTAGTAAATGCCGCACTTACCGTCATTACAAGTGCCGCAGCAAGAAGAACCGAACAAAGAATCTTCACAGTTGTTTTCATTTTGTTTCTCCTTTTGATTTTAATAGTGTTTTTGTACCAGTATGTAGATTTTAACATAAACCATATTTAAATGCAAGCATAAATATTACTTTTTTAGGCAATATTTTTACCAAACAGCATTAAAAGTCCCGCACATTTCTGTGCGGGACTTTGTTTTAATTTAAGATTTACTGTTCGTTAACTTCCATAATCATAATTTCGTCGATATAGTAAGTACCTACCGCGTTTGCAGGGTCAATACGAACTGATGTGATTGTACCCTTCCACTTTTCGCAGATACCCATATTGACTACGGCAGTATAATATCCGTCGCCTTCGTCCTTATAATCACCGAAGTATACATGACCGGACTTATCCTGACTGAGCTCGCCTTCCTTATCTGTTGTAAAGAAGATTTCGAGGTAGTTCTTTGTGAAGTCTACTTCTTCAGCCTTATACTTAACTGCAACGGCAACAGCCTTATTTGCATCAAGCTTAAGTCCTTTGATAAGTGCCTGAGGGTCGCCCTTATCTGCAACCATTACAAGCTTACCGTCTTCAACCTTGCCTGTAGCACCGGAGAATTCAATGCCCTTTGTGTCATCAGCCTTATCGAAGCTGTAGCGGATACCGTCTTCCCAATCCCATGTGAATACCGAAGCAGGGTCAGCCTTTGCCTTTTCAACATCAGAAAGCTTTCTGCAAACGATATTATCAAGGTAGTAGTCGTAGCCTATGCCGTCCTTGGGATTAACGTAGATTGTAAATTCAGCACCCTTATTACTTTCAATATTGGCAATTGTATGAGCACCTACATAGTGAACCCAGCCGTCAGCCTGCGAGATTTCAGCCTTAACGCTTGTACCTGCACCGGGTCTGATGATGTGTTCAACACCGCCGCTTGCCGTCTTATCCTGATATCTCATATTGCAGCAGAAGGTTGAGTCTGTCTTTTTGGGATCATCAACGTTATTGCCCACAATCTTGATATCAAATTCAATATGATATGTTGCACCGGGTTCGAATTCTGCAGCATGTCTGAAGTAAGCGTATGTGTTACCGGGATATGATTCTACATAGTATACATGATTCTTCTTATTTTCGGGTTCTTCAATAATGGAAATCTTTGTATTTGCAGAATAGAATGCAATGTGATTAGGTGTTTCAGCATCGCCGTTTTCGATTGCAAATTCCTTCTTTTCAGGAGCTACATATACAAAGTCGGGGTCTTCAATGAAGTGGATATAGTCTACAACGAATGTACCCTGACAGTTGAACGGGTCAAGTCTTAAGCCTGTAATCTTTTCGGCAGACTGCCATGCAACATGGTCAAGAAGGCTTGTCTTATAAACCTTATATTCGCCCTGAGTATCGGTTTCATGCATCTGGAACTTGATGGACTTTTCTTCATTCCATACTGTATCCTTATCTGTGATAAAGTAGAGAGTGATGGAATGTGCATAAGGAGCATCAAAGTTATATGCAACTCTCAATTCAAGGTCTGTAAATCTCTTTGTATAGAAGTCTTCGGGAACTTCGCTGAGTGTTGCAGAGGGGTCACCGGCATTTACGCCGTTTGTAACCATTGTCATGCTGCCGCCGCCAACGGAAAGTTCGAAGTGTGTGGAGTCCCAACCTTCGGAATCGAAGAGGTTGAAGTCCCATGTGCCTGTCTTTCTTTCGCCTATTGACTTCCAGAGATCTTCATAGTTATCTGTGAAGATATATACGTTTCCATCCTTTTCTTCAACCTTATAGCCAAGGTCCTTACCGAGCTTTACAAAGTCAAGAAGAGGAATATCGTCAAGCTTTTCAACTGTGTAACCAAGATCTGTGAGAACTCCGTCCTTGAGGTAGAGATTTGAACCTACTTCGAACTTAACTTCATGGCCGTTTGCCATAATCTTAAGTGTATCAACGTCTTCTCTCCATTCAAAGTGACAATTAAGAATGAAGTTTACACATGTGGAAGGATTGAAGGGGAAATACACCTTGCCGTCCTTAACCACGGGAGGAATATGGAATTCTTCTTCTGTATTTGCAAGAATATCCTGGTCGTTAATGAAGAGCTTATTCTTAGGCTCATTCTTTGATGTTTCGAGTGTTGAATCATGCTTATACCAGCCCTCGCGTCTGAGGAGTCTTGCGTACTGAGGATAGAGGTGTGTTACTCTGTCCTTCTGTCTTGCAGTAGGAACAACATCTGTATGTTCTGCGGGAAGATTTGTAAGAGTCTTTCTTACTCCGTCAACATAACCGAAGTCATTGCCTTCCTGCTGACCTGCGGGCCAGATGATTGTACCTTCACCGAATTCGTTCCATGTGGAAAGCCATACAAAGTTTTCTGCCCAATCGGGTGTGGACTTGTCACCGGGGAGATGTTCGTCTCTGATCCATGTGAGAAGCTTTTCCCAATCTTCATAGCCGATAAGTCCGTACTTCAAGTGATGCCAGGGAATAGAGTCGAAACCGACAGATGCTGTAGGAATACCGTGAACCTTTTCGGAACTCTTGGAAGCGTTTGTGATTTCCTGCTTATTCTTTTCAAGCTTTCTGCCGTCTTCGCCCCAGCTGTATGCGTATGTACCGTCAACACCGAGGGCTTCCATGGTATTTGAAGGTCTGCCGCTGGCAACAATAATTACACCGTCGAAGCCGTATTCCTTTGCCTTCTTTTCGAGGTAATCAAGCTCTGCCTTAGCCTTAGCCTGTGAACCGAAATATCTATTTGTAGCAAGTGATTCAATATTATAGATTGAAAGAACAAGCTTGTTATCAACCTTTAAGTATCTGGAATCGAGGAAGTAGTTTTCAAACCAGTAAGGAACTACATAGTTTCTGAACTGACTGGAGCCGAACTCATCTGTAGCACTTGTTTCCCACTGGAGGCAGTAGTACATATAGTCGGAGTATTCTGCATACATAAAGCCGTCATGAAGCTGTGCACCCCAGTAAGGTGTCTTAAGAGGACCTGCGCCATTATCGCCGTACCAGCAGAATGCCTGAACGTCGATACCGTGTTCTACCATGTACTTGATTTCCCAGTCGGCAGTTTCCGGAACACCTTCGTCGAAGTAACCGATAACAGGCTTTCTGTCATCGTAAGGTGTGATACAGGACCAGCCGTAATGAGTACCGTTTCTCCAAAGGGAACAGATATTCATTGCTACAATATAATCGTCAAGGCTTGCCTTTGTTTCGGGCACGGGAACATAGTCAGCATGCTTAATTTTTTCGTAAACCTTTACGTTATCAATACCTGTAAGGCCTGTTGTTGTTATGGAAAGTGAAGAAACTGAGTTCTTGCTTGCAAGATTTACAGTACCTACTACTCTACCGTTGAGCCATACCTTTGCAGTGCCTGCAGCAGTATCCGCTTCAACTCTGAGTCTGTACCACATATTCTGTGTAAGATTATAGAGTTCCTGTCCGCCTGCAACGAGTTTCTTACTCTTGCTTTCAACAGTAAGAACGTCGCCAACGTTGATAGCAAAGTCGCTGCCTGTTCTCATAATGAAGTATGTTTCGGCAATCACTGTGCCGGAAACGGGGCTGAAAGTCTTCTTGAGTGTGCCGCCTGCAGAGGGGAACATAACTTCTTCATTGGAAACAGACACGCCTTCGGATGCTTCCCAACCGTAAACGGGGTCGATACCGAAGAGGTTGAAGTCTTCATACATACCGTAGTTTGCTACGATATTGATTTCACCGATGGAAAGAGAACCTGTACCCTTTTCATCAATACCTGCTCTGAGCGATAAGATATTATCGGAGAAAATTTTGTTTTCGCCATAGTTTACGCCGTCGATATATGTTTCGCTTATGCCCTTATCAATGTCAAGCACAACTCTGAAGAGTGTCTTGCCGTTTGCCGGTGCAAGTGCCTTATATGTAGCGTCGCCGCCCATAATCGACCACTTACCGTCAACAACTTTAAGCATATAAACGGTGTTTTCTTTTACATCTCTGAACTGAACAAAAGCACCGTTATCTTTACTTGTAAGGTTAAGTTCCATTACAAATCTGCCGGCATCGATATAGTTAAATTCTCTGATATAGCAAGCAGCATACTTTTCGGATACATCACCCACAGCACCGAAGCCTGTGTTTGTAACTCTTGCAGAGCCGCCTCTGTTATCGAGTACCCAACCCGAGTTGATGCCTTCTTTTGAGGAGGACATACCGCTGTTATAAACAAGAGTGTATGCATCCTTTGAAGAGAACTTGGAAAGAGTCTTCTTCTGTCTGTTTTCGGGGATGGCAACTCTGTTGATGATGGCAGCACATTCACTTCTCTTGATGTTTGCATCGGGAGAGAAAGTACCGTATTCGTCATTACCCATTACAACACCCGCGTTGTAAAGTGTAAGAATCTTATCTGTGTACATAGCACCCATGGGAACATCGGGAACAAATACTACATCGTTGATTGCGTTGTAGTAAGAAGCACCCATTGCATCATGGAAGAGCTCTGCCATTTCAAATCTCTTGATTTCTCTTGTATAATCATCAAACTGATTTTCAGTGATGATACCGTTTGTCTTTGCATAGTTTACATATGCATCGTACCACTTACCGCCGGAAACGGTGGCAATAGTCTTACCGTTATATTCAGCATGAACACGGGAAGCCATTGTGATACCCTGAGCTACAGTAACGGTTGTGTTAGGTGAATACTCTGTTGCAGATACACCTTCAACAAAACCGAGCTCGTAAGCAGATGCCACTTCCTTTGCGTACCAAGAAGTGTCCTTGACATCAGTAAACTGATTGGCATAGGTGTTCTTCTTTGCAAAAGCTGCGGAAGCAGTTACTGCCAGTGCCGCAACAAGCATACTTGTTACAAGCAGTTTCAACATTGTTTTTGCTTTCATTTGCTTTTCTCCTATAAAGAAATTTATATACAGGCCTCGTTTCCGAAACCATTATATACACGTACAGTGTGACCAAAATATGATATCACAAAACGGTCGTCAGTTCAATGCAGAAATCGCCAATTTGACGATTTGCACAAAACAATTCGTCAAATTGAATAAAACTATTTTTTTGTTACTTTAATATATTTTTAGATTCCCGTCTAAAACAGTATATTATAGTGCTCAAGTACTATTTTAAATCCAAGCAGAATGAGTACAATTCCGCCTGCCGCCTCTGCTTTTTTGTTATATTTCGTTCCCACGATACTGCCGAGTTTTGTACCGATTGCAGAAAGAGTAAAAGTTATTATACCTATGAAGATAACGGCAAGAGCAATATTAAACTCGGGTATCATTTCAAAGGAAACACCTGCCGCCAAAGCATCAATGCTTGTGGCAAGAGCAAGAATCAGCATTTCCTTACAGCAGACATCATTATTTGATTTTTCCTCTTCTTCCATTGCTTCTCTTATCATATTGATACCCAGCAAGCAAAGAAGTCCGAAGGCTATCCAATGTGCAAAGGCATGTACATAGGTTTCAAAAAGCTTTGCGCAGAAAAAGCCTACAAGCGGCATAAGTGCCTGAAAAACACCGAACCAGAGGCCTATCCACAGGCAGTTTTTAAGTTTTACGTTTTTTAATGCAAGTCCCTTACACACGGCAACGGCAAAAGCGTCCATGGACAAAGCCAGTGCCGTCAGAAAAAGTTCAAAAACGCTCAAAAGAAATCACTCCTGTCTCATGTAATTTTACCACACATTTATATGTAAATCAATGATACATTTTGTACATCTATTGACTTTTCTTGCTGCTTACTATAAAATTATTGTAAACATCCTGATTAAATGAAAGGAGAAGTCATGCTTTTAGAATATACGGCAAAAGAAACCGACAACGGCAAAAGTGTAAAGCAAGTCATTGAACATGAATTTTCCCTTTCATCGAGAACCCTCTCAAAGCTCAAAAAAAGTAGCGGAATAAAGGTAAACGGCGAAAATGTCACAGTGCGTTATTCTTTATCAGAAGGCGATATTCTTTCTCTGTCTATTGAAGACATACCGTCGGAAAAGATTGAAAAAGCGGACATACCCTTAGACGTTTTATACGAGGACGACGACATACTTATTGTCAACAAGCCTCTCGGAATGCCCACCCATCCGTCGCAAGGTCATCACAAAGACACCCTTGCCAATGCAGTCATGTACAGATACAGGGACACAGACTTCACCTTCCGTGCCATAACACGTCTTGACGGTGATACAACGGGTGTTGTACTTATTGCCCGAAATGCCGTATCGGCACAGAGGCTTACCGACTCTTTACAAAAGGGTGATATAAGAAAAGAATATGCGGCAGTTGTACTCGGGATTCCGAAACCCGAAAGCGGCATAATAGATGCACCCATTGCAAGATGTGAAAACAGCGTTATAAAAAGAAAGATATCCGACAGCGGAAAAGCTGCAATCACCGAATACTGTCTAGACTTTTCAAGAAATGACGGCATATTTTCCCTTGTAAAAGCTTTTCCGATAACGGGAAGAACCCATCAGATACGGCTTCATCTGTCGCACATAGGCTATCCCATTTACGGCGATTTTCTCTACGGCACGCCCATTGACAATGTCCGTGCATATCTCCACTGCAAATCCCTGACCTTTCCCCACCCCATGACGAAGGAAATCATGTCGGTGACGGCACCGCTTCCCGAGGACATCAAAGAAATAATGGGTATATAAAAAACGCAGGGTGCTTCATACAAATAATAAAGTCAGCGAGTTTTATGCTTGCCGGCTTTTTTGTTTGTTTTTTCTGTACTTTTGTCCCGAAACAAAAGAACGACAAAAGGCGTACCGCAGTACGCCTTTTTTCTGATTCACATCTTAGAAAACACTTCTTAAGCCGTGCAAATATCATTTGACACAATGTTAAAGTGAAGCTATAAGTTCTTCATACTCCTTAACAAAATCATTCACTCTGTCATTGTAATTATCAGCATACTCGACTTCAAGACCTTCGGCAATATCAACTATTGTTTCCCAAAGAACATTACTTACTGCATTTGCATACTCCTGAGTCTTTGTGAGGTTTTCATCGTCAAGGGGAAGTCTGAGGATAATATGGAAACCGTAGTCTGTTTCCACAAGGCTGCTGGTCGCTCCGATTTCAAGTGCATATGTCGCTTCCTCAAAAGGCTTTACCATTTCACCGTATGTGAAATAATAACCTGCAGGGTTAGCCGTCATACCGGGGTCTTCATTATATTTTTCGATAAGAGCATCAAACTCAGATACATCCTTCATGGCTTTCACTTCCTTGAGCACATCAAGAGCCTTGGAGAAAGCCGCCTCTCTTTCCTCTTCTGTAGGATTATACGGATACTGAACAAGAATATGCTTAGCTCTTACATAATCATTTTCTTCAAAATATTCAAGCACACTCTTTCGGATTTCTTCATTATCGCTGCCCGCATATGTATCGGATATTTTTGAATAAACAATGGGGTAAAGAGATGAGTTGAGGTAGTAATAGAACTTTGTATAGGGCGATTCTGCAAATGCTTTTTCATAATTGTCGCCCATCTGAATCTGAAGTCCGAAGATATCTGCCTTTATCTTATTGACATCGGCTTCATCAAGCGTAATTCTTTCATTGAAAGCGAACTTTACAAGCGCCGCGTCCTGCTTATAAAGTGTTTCAATTTCTTTAAGCACATTTTCATCAGTTATATCCTGACCGCTGTCGCACACCAACATAACATAGCTTCTTACAGATGCTGCACTGACAGGAAGTCCGCCGACGGTCAAAAGAATCTCCTTATCAAGATCGGACTTTGGTTCAATAGGCTCAAGAATACCGTCAAGATATGCATTATATTCATTTAACGCATCAGTGCCGGTCACAAGTATTACGGTTCTGCTTTCCCCATCCCATTCGACATTTACGCCAAAGGATTCGGATATTGCTCTTACAGGCACAAGAGTTCTGTCATTCATTATCTGCGCGGGAACGTCAAGAATAACAGTCTGACTATCGATTATATAACCTTCAGAATCAAGAGTGAATTTGTGAAGTTCTTTTTCTCCGACAGTAAGGTCTATTATTGTCGTATCAAGCCTCGAAACAACCTTCTTTGTACTCTGTTCCCACTCAACGGATGCACCGAGGGCTTCAAAAATGGCACGAAGCGGCACGAGGGTTCTGCCCTCAACAATTGTTGCTTCCTGTCCGTAGGATGCACAGTCAATTTTTTCGCCGTTAAGTGTTACTGCGACGGGTGAAGCAGCAAACACGGATACTGTCAAAACAGCCGCAATTAATAGAATTGCACTTAAAATCTTTTTCATTTTTTATTCTCCTTAAATAGATCTTTATTATGATTATACATGATAATTGTTACAAAAGAAAGGTAAAACGTGTACCGAATCATATTAATGACAGTTGTTTCAGAACAAACACCCACAAGGTTATTGACAAAGCCGAGAAAAGCGTGGCAAGCATAACAATATTTGACGCAAGCACCCCGTCGTTATCCATGTTCTTTGCCATAACATAGCTTGTGACTGTTGTAGGTGAGCCGAGCAGTATGAATATGGAAACAAGTGCACTGTCACGAAATCCAAATGCTATTGCTAAAGGCAAAAACACAAGCGGCAAGGCGAAAAGCTTTACAAAAGAAGCAACCAGTGACGGGGTAAGCTTTTTCTTGGCTTCTCCAAAGCTGAATGCCGCCCCCACCGACAAAAGTGCCATGGGTGTTGCCGTTTTTGCAACACTGTCAACCGTGGCTGCGGCAAAGGTCGGAAGAGATATATCAAAAAGAGAAAAAGGTACACCTGCAATTATACCGAGAATTATGGGGTTTGTAATTATACCCTTCAGGATAGATGCAACATTAACCCTGCCATTGCCGTTTTTCCGCGACAGTTCGAGGATAATTACCGACATGACATTGAAAACGGGTACCGCCGCCAGCACCATGAGCGGTGCATATCCCGACGAGCCGTAAATATTAGTGGCAAGTGCAATGCCGAGAATTGCCGCACTTCCGCGGGCAGCACCCTGAGAAAATGCTCCAACCGCCGCTTTATCTTTCAAGAAAAGATAAGAAAGTCCCCATACTCCAAGGAACATCACAAACGACACACTCACGCAGAAAAGCACAAATTTCACATCAAAATCCTGACGAAAATCCATTTCCGAAATGTCCTTAAAAAGAAGCACGGGAAGTGCCGCTTTAAAAACAAATTTATCTGTAAGAAACGCAAATTCCTTTGTGAAAAGTCCACACTTATTCAGTATTTTCCCAACAACAATTACAAGAAACACGGGAAGTGTTGCATTCAGGCTGAAAACAAAGCTGTCAAGCATAAAAACTCACCTTTAAATGCTTGCACGTACAAGCAGAGAATTAAGTCTGTCACATTCGGAAAGAATATCCGAAGGATTTGTTTCGGGCTTGATTTTTACATACTTGGGCTTATCCTTTACAAACTCAAGAAAAGCCTGTGCAAACTCTTCATATGTTTCATATATACCGTAAAGCTCCACCGAAATATCCGACACGGCAAAGGAAAGACCTTCAAGGTCATGCTTTTCAAGACCGCCCTCACTTGCAAGGTATCTTATTTCTTCACACTGCCGCAGTACTTTTTCATCCGAGCCGTCGTCGGTTTCTTCATGATACAGTTCATAGTTTTCCGTAAATTCATCGGCAAACCAATCGGCAATATCCGAAAGCGAAACACCGTAAGCAACTGTGGCAAGCTCACTCATTGTGCCGTTTGCATCAATTATTGCATAAAACATATCCTATGTTCACCCCTCAAAAGGTTTATTTATTGAAAATTATACACCCGACTCCATACTCTGTCAACAAATCAAAACGAAAAAAAGTTTTTTATAAAAAAGTCTTGACAAACAAAAACATATGTGGTATATTATTAAAGCTGTCCGAAAGGAAGCAAACAAAATAGGTCTGGAGAGATGGCTGAGCTGGTCTAAGGCGCACGACTGGAAATCGTGTAACGGCTAATACCCGTTCCAGGGTTCGAATCCCTGTCTCTCCGCCATATGAAAAAACAGTACCCAACAGGGTGCTGTTTTTTTATCTCTATTGCTATAATGGGACAGGGATTCGAACCCTGTCTCCGTTATATGCAGAAAAAACGGCGTGTCACCACACCGTTTTTTATTCGTTTTATATCGGCAAAAATGCCGCCGCAACTGCCACAACGATTGACGGCAACAGATTTGCAACCCTTATTTTTTTGCCCCACACAAGGTTTACGCCGACACAGAAAATCAGCACAGAGCCCACAAGCGACAGATTAAAAAGTGCCGCATCCGTCATTATTGGCTTTATGAGTGTCGAAAGTGCGGTAACACATCCTTGAAAAACTGCAACGGGAAGTGCCGAAAACACACATCCCACCCCTTGAGAACCTGCCATTACAAGGATTATTACAAAGTCAAGAATGGCCTTTGTGACAAGAATTGATATATCACCCATGATACCGTCGTGAATTGAGCCGACTATCGCCATGGCACCAATGCAAACGGTAAGCGATGCATTTACAAAACCGTCAACAAACATCTTGTCCTTTGCATTTCCGCTTTTTATTTTCAGCCATTCGCCGAAAGCTTCAAATTTGTCTTCTATATTTATAATTTCACCTATCAGCGTACCAAAACAAACACTTGCTACTAGAAGCATGGATTTTTCGCTGACAATCTTTCCGTCTGACAGCGACAGCATCTTTTCAAAGGTACCTGCCATTCCTATAAAAAGCACACATACTCCGCATGCTTTACAAAGGGAATCCTTTATTTTTTCATTCATGAGCTTACCGAACAAAAGCCCCAAAAGTCCGCCGACTATTATTGCCGCGGTATTTATTATCGTTCCGAGTCCCGGCATATGTATTACCACCTCTTTATTAATGTATATTCTATCACTTCAACCCTTCGCAGTCAATATTTTGTTATTCATTTAACGATTTTGCATAATTTGCATATAAAATATTCATTTTAGTTCGTACTATACAGTGAACTTTTGTGTTTTGTTTACAATTTTGCATTTTTGCTCTATTTTTTATTCATTTTCAGTTGACAATTCTTGTTTTTTGTTGTATAATAATTACAACAGGTACAGAATATACTTGAATAAAACAAAGGAGGCATATCCAATGAAAGAAAAGAACGCATTACCGTTGTTACTTCTCGATAACAGCAGCATGATTTCGGTGCTCAACGAGGGTGAATTTAAGTGTACAAACATAACCTTTGAAGAAGCAAAGCATTTAATTGAGGTTCACGAAGCCGACGAATTTTTAAAGTGCTTCTCCAATCCCGACATTGAAAATGTAATCTTCGGTCATCTGGGTGTGCCGAAGAAGGAATTTGAATACAAAAGAATTCGCAATATGCGTCCCGGGCAGAATGCCATTGTATTCAAGCTCTACATAACACCCTCCGAAACACAGCCCATCATTCAGGCAGACGACGGAGTTGAGGCAAAGAAGATACAGAATGTATATGTTTACTGCCAGTATCTCGTAAGAACCGCATAAACAAATAAACAAACAAGCAGCAAAAAAAGAGCCTTTCGGCTCTTTTTTTATTATCAACAATCAAGTTTGTGTTTAAAAATCACTTCTTAATCTTTCTGGTAGTAAGCTTAAGTGCAAGAACACTGATAAAATAGAATGCAACAATAAATCCGATAAAGCAAAGCCAGCATACGGCAAAATGTATATCTCCACCGTAGTTGTCAAGGTCGGTTTGCGACATGAAATCAACTTCATCAAGCTCGCCAAGACTGTCAGCTATCATTTCGCCTTCGTCAATAAACTCGGTACTGCGATTATCTTTAAAATCCATATCCATCATGTTTGCCTTTGCCTTTGTGGGCAATCCGCATATATTTCCGATAACACCGAAAGCTATCATACCCCACTTACTGATTGTGAAGTTGGCAACAAAGCTTGCAGCCTCGCCAAGCTCGAAAAGTACACCCGCCATTACCAGCTGAACAAGAAGCAAGAGAGGCATAATTGTCATTGCAACTATAGGGTTGGGCACTGCTGTCGAAATAACAAATGCCATTGTATCCGATGCATACATTATCAAAAACATTGTGACAAGGTACGCAAAGGGAGAACCGATAACATCCATTTTTCCGCCGACTGCCATAAATATGGTGAAAATAATAAAAACAATGAGTGACTGAATAAGGCAAAGGAAAAACTGGTAAATGAAATGTGCAGCCATATAACTTGTAGCATGCAGGGATTTATCGAGTTCATCCTTAACTATGTCGTTCTTTTCACGGCATACCAGCTGAATTGAGTTGAATATGCCTATCCAGATACAAACACAAATGAGTGAAAACATGCCTGTTTTTGTACCTTCAAAGTACTCAAACATACTATCATGTGTTACACCCATAACAAGCAACGTGATAATAATACCCATAAAAATGGATATTATGCTTTCCTTTTTGAGCGTTCTGAAAAACTTTCTTGTATATATTTTAATCTGCAACATTCCTGTATTAGCCATGTCCGCGTGTCCTCCTGTACTTTTCAACAAATTCGTCTGCTCTGCCCTCGCCGTTTTCAGACACGGGATTGATAAGCTTTGTAATATCTTTAAGTGCATCGACCCCGAAAAACTCAAGGGCTTCTTTTACTGAACCGCAAAACGCGAGCCTTCCTATGCCGTCTTTATTACTCTTGGCAAGAATAATAATCTTTGTATATATCTTTTCAGGACATGGATATGATGCATAGTTATGAGAAATAAGCATGACTATCTTTCCTACATCCGACAAAGCCTTTAGGTTATTCATAAGCTCCATGCCGCTCTTTGGGTCAAGACCCGAGTCGGGCTCGTCAAGGAAGAAAATTTCGGAATTTGTAACAACCTCGTTTGCAATGGCAGCTCTCCTCTGTTCACCGCCGGAAAGCTTCTTGATTTCCATATTCGCCTTACCCTTAAGTCCAAGTGAATCAAGAGAATCAAGTATAAACTTTTCACGTTCGCTCTTTGACATCTTTGTCTTATTTCTGAGGATACATGTGTCGGTTACAACATCAATAAGACGTTCTTCCTTACGAAGCGGCAATGTCTGAGGTACATATGCAATACCCGATGTCAGGTCACTTGCACCCTCGCTCTTTTTACCGCCGATTGAAATGGTACCGTTTATATCATATTTTCCGAGTACAGAATTCATAAACGTAGATTTACCTGCACCACTGCCGCCGATAATAAGTGCAAAATCGCCCTTGTCTACGCTCAGGTCAATATCTTTTAGCAGAACCTTTTTCTTGAGTTTATCCGATACATAGGTTTCCTGAAGTGATATATCAAGACCCGGCTCGGTAACAAGGCAGATATTATAAATAAATTCTCCCTTGTCGTAGTAAAAATATGTCTTATCAATACGGAAAACATCCTTGTTTCTGACAAAACACGTGTCGGCAACGGGACAGTTATTGTAAATGAGATGATTTGTCCTACCAACCTTACGAAGAGCACATCCCACCTCGTTCATGCCCGCAACCGCCTTTTGCTGAGCCATCTTCTTTGTATTGAACTCAACAAGGTTCTTTGATGAAATACCAATGGAAGCAGTATCTGCTTTTGTTTTTTCTCTTCTCCACTTTGATCTTTTATCGTATGTGGTAGTAAAAACAATGGTTACTGCATTATCATGGGATTTTGTTTCATGTCTGTTATCAATACGCAAAACATCACCGTCATTGAGCTTTACGGGAGCAATATCGGGATTTATATCCTTTTTATACAAAAATCCATTTATATATGTTCCGTTGAAGCTTCCGCAGTCTTTATAATAAAATCCGTCTGCTCCGGCAGTAAATTCACCGTGTTTTCTCGAAACAATCGGAGAATCTATTGCAATATCCGGACTCAGACCCGGAACTGAACGTCCGACAGTCATTCTGCCGTCGAGTCTTATAATCACGGCTTCGTTTTTTATATCGGTAAAGATAATCAAATATGCATTTCTCACAGCTGTACCGAATGAAGGAGCAGCTCCTAATGAAGTTGTAGCCACTTTTGTCATTAATTTCACCTGTTATCCGTAGTATTTTCAAATGTCATTCCAAATCCGATTATCATATGGAATCGGGTGCAGAGAAAAACGAGGATTCTTCCTCAGCTTCCGCTTTCTTTTCTGCTTTTTCAGCAGCCTTCACAGGTTCTGCCTCGGGCATCTTGCCTGAAGGTGTACCATCCGCAGGATTTTTCATGGATATCTTGACTCTGCTTTCAAAAACTTCTTTATCCGAAAGTTCTGTTTTTTCCGATGCGGTTTCCTTGGGGTTTACTTTCTTCGGTTTTACCGCAGGTGCATCAAGGTCCCCACCCATGCTGAAATCGGAGTTTTCCTCAGGCTTTTCGGACACCTTCTTCTTTGGAGCTTCATCCGTCTTTTTGGAGGAGGTGTTCATTCTGATTATAAGTCCCGAACCTGTTGAAGAAGATGACGATTTTACCGATGCAGATGATATTTCCTCTGCCTTTTCCGCCACCGGGTAATCAGCATCCGAAATGTCGGCATTTGCATCAAGTGTTGCAAAGGGGTCAACAACGAGCTTTTTCCCGCCGGTAGACAAAAGCTCAAGGTCATCAAGCATTTCCTTAGGGTGCTTATAACGCTTTTTGAGATCTGTGCTGCAGGCACGCATGATTATGGATTTTAAATTTTTACTTCCGTTTTTTGGTGACGGGAACGGTGCACCCGACAATCTCTTTGTAATTGCCTGATGCAAAGAAGACGCAGTATTTGCAAAAGGCAGACTTCCGTTATTTGCAAACACATACAGTACAAGTCCCAGACTGTAAATATCGGCAGATATTCCGTAAACTCCCGTTGTACTGTTCTGCACCTCAGGGGCGGTATATGCCAGAGTACCTATATTCATGGTATAGTGTCCCGAAAAATCCGAAACGATTTTTGCAATACCGAAGTCACCCAATTTATATGTACCTTCCTCATCAACAAATATGTTCTGAGGCTTGATGTCTCTGTGAATAATACCGTGCTCGGCCGCATGGATAAGAGCATTGCACATATCCTTTCCGAGCTTTATAATCTGGGATTCATTCAGCTTATTGCCTTCACTCAGAGGCTTGAGCTTTTCCATTTTTATGAGAATGTCAATCTCCGCAAGTTCGTTGTTCTCATCATAAATCTGTCGCTGAGTACTGTCATGATAGTGAACAATGTTGGGGCATCCCGAAAGAGTACGGAGAATCTTTATTTCATTCAACGCGTTTTCCGGAATGATAACCTGACCGCCGTGATTTCTTTTGACGGTAATAATTTTCAAAGCAGCTATTTCACGAAATCCCATGGCTGTCGACTGTATTTCAAAAACACTCGACATAGCTCCTTCGCCTAAAAATTCGCCCGAATAAGTCCAATTTTCCCATAAAGGTTCATAGCTTTTAAGTCTCTCTTCTACTGTTTTCAAAACAAACACTCCAAAACAAAAAATGTCACAATTTTACTATAAAGTGTATTATAACATCTTTTTTTGCAGATTGCAACAAAATATTATTATTTTTATATAGTCCATTAAAATATTGCTAACAATACCCTTGATTTTCGGGCTGTTGTGATAGAATAATGTTGTTATAGGAACTTTTTCGGCATTTTTCCTTGTGTATACAGGGGTTTTAAGAACGGACAGAAATATTTACATTATAGTAAATATTTAAAATCGGGAGTGAAGTCAATGAAAAAACCACCAAAAATTATTTTTGAAAAATATCTGTATAACCTATTCAAGAGGTGGAGATATTGTTGACCTTGACGGATTGCATATTCTGAATAAAACAGGCATTTATACAGATTATGACGAAGACGAAGAATAGGAACTAATTCCAAATATTAAAGGAAAAGAGTGCAGGAAATTCCCGCACTCTTTCATATATGTATAACTATTTAATTATTTAAGATTTTCAACCATTCTCACCGCAATAATGAGTGCCTGTTCTCTTGTTGCGTTTGCGTAGCCTGTTGCTTCTTCTTCAGATGTAATATTTTTAGGTGCGAACTTGTTGTCACCAACGCCGTTTATGATGTTGTTCGCCGCCATAAAATACACACTATCCTTTGCCCAATCGGATATATCCTTGTCATCGGCAAAAGCAGAAGGCTTATCGTATGTCAATGCAAACTGTGCGTCATTCTGAATTGTCCAGCCGTTCATTGTTGCTCTCTTGAATGTTCTTGTGAGCATTGTTGCAGCTTGTTCACGGTTTAAGAGTGTGTTTGGTTCAAAGGTGGTTGCCGATACACCTGTTGTAATCC
>SVRI01000005.1 GCA_015064895.1 Oscillospiraceae bacterium
GATATGCCTTATATTCCAAAACTGTCTGTTTATTCACACCTCTACCGCAAAGCCACAAAAGAAAAGCCCGTATATCGCGGATATACTTTTCTAGTGTTGCTTCACTTTTTTCTTCATCAAACAAATAGGTTTCAAAGTTGTTGATAAGTTTTTCGGTTATTCTTTTCATTGTGTTCAATCTCCATTTGCATTATAATTTGATTTCATATAATTATCTTACTCTTTTGTTTCTAATTTAAGCAAATATAACACAAATTTCTTCAGTTATTCAATTCACAAATAATGCAAGAGACGGACCCTATGGTCCGTCTCTTTATATCACTCAGTTCTGCCCGTAATATGCGTTTTTGCCGTGTTTACGAAGGTAATGTTTATCAAGAAGTTCCTGCTGCATAGTCTTGACTTCAGGATTTATCGCCTCTGTATTATATGCCATAAATGCAAGTTCTTCAAGAACAACTGCGTTATGTACCGCATTGTCGGGATTTGTTCCCCATGCAAAAGGTCCGTGGGAATTCACAAGCACGGCAGGAATGTCGGCATAGGATTTATCCTTAAAGGTTTCAACGATTACATTACCCGTTTCCTTTTCGTACTCGCCTGCAATTTCTTTTGGTGTCATCTTTCTTGTACAGGGAATTTCACCGTAGAAATAGTCACCGTGGGTTGTACCGTATGCAGGTATTCCCCTGCCTGCCTGTGCCCAGGAGGTTGCCTTACGGGAATGGGTATGCACAATGCCTCCTATATTCGCAAAAGCCTTATAAAGCACAAGGTGTGTAGGGGTATCGGAGGAAGGCTTCCACTTTCCTTCAACAACATTTCCGTCGAGGTCTATAACAACCATATCCTCTGCCGTCATGCCGTCATATTCAACACCGCTGGGCTTTATTACTACAAGACCCTTTTCTCTGTCTATTCCCGAAACATTTCCCCAGGTAAATGTAACAAGTCCGTATTTTACCAAATTAAGATTTGCCCTCAGGACTTCGTTTTTTAACTGTTCAATCATAAATATAACTCCTTATTTCAGTTTCCATGCAAGGTCATTGAGGAACAGTTCTTTTTCAAGTGCATCAACTGTTGTATCCTTTGTGATATGTACAAACTCTATATCCATCATTCTTGCAAAATCCTTCATCTGCTCTGCCGAAACGTCATATGAAAGCACCGTATGATGTGCGCCTCCTGCCGTTATCCAGCACTCTACACCGTCGCAAAGATTAGGCATTGCCTTCCACATTACTCTTGCAACGGGAAGATTAGGCATTTCCATTATGGGCTTTACGCAGACAATATCCTGACAGATAAGGCGAAGTCTTCCGCCCATATCCACAAGTGAAACAACTATTGCTTCGCCCTCTTTTCCCTCAAAAACAAGGCGTGCAGGGTCCTTTTCGTTCATGCCGATACCGAGATGGTGTGTTTCAATTCTCGGCTTTTTTTCATCCGAAGCAAGGCTGGGGCAAACTTCAAGCATATGGGCTCCGAGAGAGTATTCTTCACCATCGGCAAGATGATATGTATAGTCCTCCATAAATGCCGATGCCCCGTTGCCGTCCTTACCCATTGCCTTCATAATGGCAGTCATAGCCGCAACCTTCCAGTCGCCCTCACCGCCGTAGCCATAGCCTTGTGCCATAAGATGCTGGGAAGCAAGGCCGGGAAGCTGCTCCATACCGTAGAGGTCCTGGAATGTATTTGAAAAGGCAAGGCAGCCTTCTCTGTCAAGCATTTTCTTAATGGCAATTTCCTCTCTTGCCTGATAGCGGATTGCTTCAAGGTTATCCGTTGCAACATCATACTTTGATGTATATTCTGCTAAAAGATTGTCAATTTCCGATTCTGTAACAGACTTCATTTCTTTTACAAGGTCGCCGACAGCCCAGGTATTGACCTGCCAGCCGAGCTTTGCCTGAACTTCAACCTTATCACCCTCGGTTACCGCTACCTCACGCATATTATCGCCAAAGCGCATAACCTTCATATTCTTTGAAACCGAGACTCCGACAGCAGCACGCATCCAGTCGCCTATTCGTTTATGCACCTTTTCATCCTGCCAGAAGCCTGCTATAACCTTTCTCGGCATTCTGAGTCTTGAAGCAATAAAACCGTGTTCACGGTCGCCGTGTGCCGCCTGATTGAGGTTCATAAAGTCCATATCTATTTCATCATTTGGGATTTCTTTATTATACTGTGTGGCAAAATGGCAGTAAGGCTTTTGAAGATTCACAAGACCGTTAATCCACATCTTTGACGGGCTGAAGGTGTGGCACCAGGTAATGATACCTGCGCATGAATCGTCGTAATTTGCTTCTTTTACAATATCCGATATTTCTTTATTTGTTTTTGCCGTAACCTTATAAATGAGAGGATAAGGAAAATGCTTTGACAGCTCCTCTGCCATTTCCTTTGCCCTTTTTTCAACCGTCACAAGTACTTCTTCGCCGTACAAAAACTGTGAACCGACTACAAACCAAAAATTATACTTCATAACTTCATCTCCTTAAATACTTTCAACCGCTGTTCTTTCGACCTTTAGCAGCATTTTATATTTTGTCATGTAGCTTTCAAAGCCCATTATGTCTTTCTCATCGGGATTTATTGTAGTGCTCTTTACATTTGCGAACACATGTCTGTCAAGATATTCTTCCAGCGTTTCGCCGAAAGACTTATTTTTAACAAAAGACGCAAGTATTGCCATGCCGTACGGACCGCCCTCACCTGCCGACTCAAGACAGGTAATGGGGGTTTTGCAGGCTGCCGCCATATACCTCTGTCCTACAACAGGTGTCTTGAAAAGACCGCCGTGACCTGTCAAGGAGTTGATTGTGACATTTTCCTTTTCAAGAAGCTCCATGCCTATTTTAAGGGTTGCCATTGTGGAATAGAGTGTTGCTCTGAAAAAGTTTGCTAGGGTAAACTTTGCATCGGGTGTTCTTGTGACAATGGGTCTTCCGCTGTCAAAATGTGTAACACCTTCCCCTGCCATATAATTGCAGACGACAACGCCGCCGCAATCAGGGTCACCCTCAAGAGATTTTTCATACAGTTTTTTATATAAATCATTTCCGGCATCCGCACCGAAAAGTTCTGCCGTCTCATTCAGTACCGACACCCATGCATTAGAGTCGTTTGTACAGTTATTGCAATGCACCATGGCAACGGGTTTACCTGTAGGTGTTGTCACAATGTCGATTTCTTCATACACCTTTTCAAGTCCTTTTTCAAGCACGACCATTGAGAAGATTGACGTTCCTGCCGAAACATTTCCCGTTCCCGTCTTAACCGCATTTGTTGCAACCATACCGGTTCCTGCATCACCTTCGGGCGGTGCAAACATTATTCCGCAAGGCAGAAGATTATCAATAAGCCCTCTTCCCTTTTCGGTAAGCATTCCGGCACTTTCACCGGCATTAAGAACATCCGGAAGAATGTCGCAAAGCTTCCACGGTAGCTTGTACTCGGAAACAAGACAGTCAAACTTTTCAATCATAGCTTTATCATAGCAAAGACCGATGCTGTCTATTGGGAATATACCCGAGGCTTCGCCTATTCCAACGGCATTTACACCCGTGAGAAGGTAATGAACATATCCTGCAAGGGTTGTAATATGTGCAATTTCTCTTATATGTTCTTCGCCGTTAAGAACTGCCTGATACAGGTGCGCAATGCTCCAACGCTGGGGGATATTGAAAGAGAAAAGCTCTGTCAGTTTTTCGGAAGCCTTTGCCGTCATTGTATTTTGCCATGTACGGAAAGGAACAAGCAGATTCCAGTCCTTATCAAAAGCAAGATAACCGTGCATCATTCCCGAAATGCCGACACATTCAATACTTTCTGTATTCTTTATTCCCGAAAGTGCTTTTTTTAGTCCATCTATTGCTTCATTAAGATCATATGTCCAGATACCATTTTTACATTCAGACTTCCATGTGTAATCAGCCGAAGATTGTATTTTATTTTTTTCGTCAATCTGTACACATTTGATTCTTGTTGAGCCGAATTCTATTCCAAGATATGTTTTCATCATATTACCTCCTTTACCAATATTATATTTTTAAAAACATACATAAACAAGAAATCTAATGTTCAGGTATGGACATTTGTTGATATTTATGATATAATACAAGGCACAATAAGGGGTTGATATGGAACTATGTTAGGCATTTATGAGAAAAGGCAATTTTCCGACGGTGAAAAAGTATGGCTGGGCAGATACAAGAATCTTGTCAATGTACTCCACTGGCATTTTGAAGCTGAAATTATAAGAATTGTCAAAGGCAGTGCAAAAATCAAAATCGGAAATTCTGTATTTGAAGCAAAAAAAGGCGACTGTTTCTTTTGTACGGGCGAAGAACTGCACTACATAATCGGCAAAAAAGATTCCGAAATCGACATTGCAATTTTTGACGAAAAGCTTTATCCGGAAACAATCGGAAACCTCAGTCTTTTTTCTCCAAAGCTTCCTTCCTGTATTCCGGTAAAAGATTATTTTTCGAGTATAAAAAAAGAGCTGAACGAAAAAGGTCCGTTCTACCGAGAAGCTGTAAACAACAAAATGGAAAATCTGATTATAGATATATTCCGCAAGTGCGAGTTTGACAAAAACGAAAGAAAAACAAGCTTTCACAAGGCGCTTATCACAAAAATCAACAATGAGTATTCATTTATAACCTTTGAAGATGCCGTCAGCTATTCAGGATACAGTGCTTCACATTTTTCAAAAATATTCAAAGCCTTTACGGGAATGACATTTTCCGAATACCTGAATGTCATAAAAATTGAAAATGCAATAATTCTTCTGAGAGAAAACCTGACAATGACTTCCATATCCCAAAAATGCGGATTCTCAACCATACGCAATTTTAACCGTGTATTTAAAAAAATAACCGGCTACCCGCCTCTGTCTCTGCCTTTTGACTTTACCATTGATACGGGACTTCGCATTTCGGATGCTGAATTCTTTGACCCGACGGATGAGGCTTCGATATTGATGTGATTTGAGTTGGATAGTATAAATTTACATAGTAAAAAGCAGCACAAGGGTCTAAATAACCCTTGTGCTGTTTGGTTTTATCAGGTATGTAATAACAAGTTCCAAAGCGGGTCGATGATCCAAATCTGCAAAATTCAACAAAAAACACCAAAATAGTTTTTATATAAATCAAGAATCACTTTTTTAATCCTTTTACAAGCACAATTTAAATATATCCTTAATAACCTCATAATCCATATCGACATAGCTCTTGACGGTTCGCTGTCTGCCAAAGGTACAAAGGTCACAGAGTCTGTCGATACATGTTTCATCAAGTCCGAAATCCGAAAGCTTTGACGGCATACCGATAGACTTAAAGTATTCAGCCATGCTGTTAATACCCGAAAGTGCTGCAGACTCGTCATCCTTTTCGGTACAATCCCACACTCTGCGTGCAAACTGAGCAAATCTCGGGATATTATACTTATAAATATACTTCGCCCATGCCGGGAAAAGCACGGCAAGTCCCGCACCGTGTGCTATCTCATCATATTCACCCGAAAGTGCATGCTCAAGCTGATGAACACAAAGAGCATTACGGCGTCCGCATCCTGTAAGGTCATTATGTGAAAGGCTGGATGCCCACATCATGTTGGCTCTTGCATCATAATCTTCGGGGTTATCCATAAGAGTCTTGCCTGCCTCAATTGTCGTCTTAAGGACACTCTCGGCAATTCTGTCGGTAAGGTCAGTAGGCTCGAGGGGTACAAAGTATCTTTCCATTGTGTGTGCCATTATATCAACAACACCGCAAGCTGTCTGATATTTTGACACAGAGTAGGTAAGTTCCGGGTTCATAACAGCGAACAAACATCTGTTATGCTCACTGCCGAAACCTCGTTTCATGTTTTCTTCCATGTTTGTGACAACGGCAGAGCTGCTCATTTCACTCCCTGCCGCCGCAAGTGTAAGAATACAGCCAACGGGAAGAGATTTTTCAAGTGTTGCTTTACCCGTCGGGAAATCCCACACATCGCCGTCATAAAGAGCACCTGCCGCCGTATACTTTGAAGAATCAAGCACGCTTCCGCCGCCAACAGCAAGAATCATCTGAACACCAGTCTCTTTAGCAACCTTCACGGCATCTCTGACAAATGCAAGTTTAGGATTAGGTTCAACACCGCCCATTTCAACAACCTTTATTCCATGTTCGGAAAGTGATAACATAACTTCATCATAAAGTCCCGATTTCTTTATGCTTTCCTTGCCGTACTGAAGCATTATATTATCAAAGCCATAGTCTTTGACAATTTTGCCTATATCCTTATGCTTACCTTTTCCGAAAAACACCTTTGTCGGTGCATAATATACAAAATCATTCATTACAATTCACCTCTGATATTAATTACTATTGTACCACACCGTATGCAATAATACAATTCATTTTTACTATGATTATTGTAAAAAATATTCATATCACATTCTTTTTGTAATTTTTACATTAAGGTGTTACTTTTTTCGCAAAAAATGTAATCAACATAATGAACACTTTAAAATATAGAATTGAGGTAATCATGTTTATTTTAAAAACTGCATTTTGCCGTACTTATCAGACGGCTTTTCGCTTGGCTCTGCCCGTTCTTCCGTACAGAGAGCCGCAGATTATAAATTCTTGTTCCGACATTCCGAATGTATTAAAAAAAGAAAACACAAAATCCGTTCTCATTGTTACCGACAAAGGTATAGTAAATAACGGTCTTGTTGAACCGATTGAAAAGGCTTTAAAATCAGATGGTGTATCCTACGCAATTTATGATAGCACAAATCCGAATCCTACGGTTGACAATGTTGAAGAAGCTTTACTAATCTACAAGGAAAACAACTGCAGTGCCTTAATTGCAATCGGCGGCGGCTCTGCAATGGACTGTGCAAAAGCAATAGGTGCAAGAGCAGCATATCCCAACAAAACCTTGGGACAGCTAAAAGGTGTTATAAAGGTCTTCAGAAAACTTCCGACACTTATTGCAATTCCGACAACTGCAGGAACAGGAAGCGAAGTTACACCTGCAGCCATCATCACGGACAGCAAAAAAAGCCACAAATATGCAATAATGAGTTTCCCTCTCATTCCCCACTATGCCGTTCTTGATGCATCCCTCACCTATTCCCTGCCCAAGCACCTTACAGCCACAACAGGCATAGATGCTCTTACCCATGCGGTTGAAGCGTATATAGGAAAGTCTACAACCAAGGAAACACGTGCTCTTGCACTTGAGACAGTAAAACTTGTGTTTGAAAACATATATGATGCTTACAATAACGGTCACAACCACAAAGCAAGAGAAAACATGCTTCATGCAGCATACAAGGCAGGCGTTGCCTTTTCAAAATCCTATGTGGGATACATTCATGCAGTTGCACATTCCCTGGGCGGTCAGTACGGAACACCCCACGGTCTTGCAAATGCAGTAATTATGCCGTATGTTCTTGAAGCCTACGGTAAAAGTGCACACAAAAAGCTTTATGAGCTTGGAATTGCGGCAGGTGTATGCGGCAAAAACGATTCTTACAAGGATGGGGCAAAAAAGTTTATTAATGCCATAAAAGAACTCAACAAATCTATGGGTATACCCGACAAAATTGAAGGTATCATTGAAAAAGACATTCCCATTCTTTCTATGCATGCCGAAAAGGAAGCAAATCCCCTTTATCCCGTACCAAAGCTCATGACACAGCATGAACTTGAGCACTTCTATTATCAAATATCCGATTGGAGCAAATAAAATGACAGGTGAACAGATACAGGCTTTACTCGAACGCCAGAGAGAATTCTACAAAAGCGGCACCACTATTCCGGTAAGTTTCAGAATTGAACAGTTAAAAAAACTGTATTCCACGGTAATGAAATATCAGAACGAAGTAAATGATGCATTAAAAAAAGACCTTGGCAAAAGTCATTACGAAGGCTTCATGTGTGAAAGCGGTCTTGCACTTTCGGAAATTTCACATATGATTCGTCATACAAAGAAATTTGCATCGAGAAAAACTGTTGCAACACCCCTTGCTCAGTTTGCATCCCACAGCTACAAGGTGCCCGTTCCCTACGGCAATGTTCTTATAATGAGTCCGTGGAATTATCCTTTTCTTCTCACAATCGATCCGCTTGCAGATGCCATTGCAGCAGGAAACACAGCCATTGTAAAGCCAAGTGCATATTCACCCGCCACAAGTGAGATTATCGAAAGAATCATAAGCGAATGTTTCTCCTCCGAATATGTTGCGGTTGTAACAGGCGGAAGAAATGAAAATGCCGCACTTCTCAAGCAGAAATTTGATTTTGTCTTCTTCACGGGAAGCAAAGAGGTCGGAAAAGAAGTGCTACGAAACACTGCCGAGTATCTTACCCCTGCAGTGCTTGAGCTTGGCGGAAAAAGTCCGTGTATCGTTGACAAAAGTGCCAACATAAAGCTTGCGGCAAAAAGAATAGTATTCGGCAAATACTTAAACTGCGGTCAGACGTGTGTTGCACCCGACTACATACTTTGCGAAAGCTCTGTAAAGGACGAATTTGTAAAAGAAGTCATAAACCAAGTAAAGCTCCAATACGGCGAAAAGCCGCTTGAAAACAAGGACTACGGCAAAATCATCAACGAAAAGCATTTTTCACGTCTTTGCGGTCTTATAGACGAAAGCAAGGTTGTAATCGGCGGTGAAACAAATGTATTTACAAATCAGATTGCACCCACGGTTATGGACAATGTAACAGAAAATGACGCTGTTATGGGTGAAGAAATCTTCGGTCCCATAATGCCCATTCTCAGCTTTGACAATTTTGACAACCTTATAGATGAGTTGAAGAACAAGGAAAAACCTCTTGCACTCTATCTTTTCTCAAGCAACAAAAAACACATAAAGAGAGTGACAAACGAGCTTTCCTACGGCGGCGGTTGCATAAACGACGTTGTAATTCATCTTGCCACAAGCAATATGGGCTTTGGCGGTGTAGGTGAAAGCGGCATGGGAGCTTACCACGGCAAAGCCGGCTTTGAAGCCTTTTCACACTACAAATCCATTGTTGACAAGAAAACATGGCTTGATTTACCCATGCGTTATCAGCCATACAAGAGCAAGTTCTATGAAAAACTGCTTCATATGTTTTTGAAGTAAAATCACAAAGCGGCTCCGCTAAATGCGGGGCCGCTTTTCATAGTATTCATATTAAATTTTACCAGATTGTGAAACAAAAAATTACACTTTTATACCACTACAATCCAACTTCTTTAATAAGATCTGAAAGCTTATCGCTCTTTGAATCAGGAACATTACTTCCGTATTCCACCTCACGCTTTGACTGTTTAAATGTTTTGGGAGATAAAAGTTTGAACCATCTGACAACCTCAAAAACAGGGGTTAGATATTTGTGCTTATTCAAAACCGGATAATGAACCTTAAGCATATCATAAGGTAAAAACAGTCTTTCGAAAATATACTTGATTTTACCTCCGGACTTTGTCTGTCGCATTGCCACACCGTTTGACTTATTTCCGTATGTTCCGCCGGTCACAACATATGCCTGCATGCTTCTCATGGTTTTATCCATTTCGGCACCCTCAAACCAACACTCATTCATTCTTCTGCAACATTCGGTAAATCTCAGAAGCCCGCTTTTTTTGAGAAGTGCTGTTCTCGTTCTTTCATCATGAGGTACCTGTTTATCAAGGATATACAAATCAACAAACGGTTTAATTCCGCAGCCTGCCACTTCAAAATGTTTCGCCATATGGTAAACATGATACAAATAGAAAAATTCCTCTGCAAGCACATACCAATATTCAAAGCCGTCTTTCAATGATGCATAGTCCCACACTTGTGAAATCAGACCGCCGGCATCATTATTATACAAATCTTCGCTGAGTTTAAAATGAAGCTCAACATGGGTTTCATTGGGTGAAAACAGCGAAACATCATGCGTTCCTTTTTCATTAAAAGTGTAACCGCATTTCTCGGTAAGCAAGGCTATTGCATTATCAAGATCTTCTTCGCGCACCAGAACATCTATATCACAGCTTGTCCTCATCCACGGTTCGGGATAATAATCCCTCATCACCGCACCTTTCAAGGGGATAAAAGGGATTTTTTCCTTTTCAAAAAGCTCTGTTAACTCGCAAAAATCATAGTTTGCAGTTTCATAACGAAGTGCAGCAATGGCATGACGTTTCTTGAGTTTTTTATACAATTCTGCGTCAGCAAACTCAATCTCATTCTTTACTATCGCATAAGAAACAAGATGTGAAACATCGTGGTACTTTGCCAAACCATAAACATCTTTAATCTGTTCAATTGTTTCTTTTCTTGTTTCTTCATCAATTTTTGTGTCAAATAACACATTGCTTATGAGTGAAAAAATAATCTGAATATTTATGTTCAATGCTTTCTCCAATAAAACCTAAATTATTTTTGTTATTGCATTTTTTGTTTCAAAAAGCGCATGCTTTTATACATGGTCGGAATAGTAAGCAATAGCACATATGAAATAACACCTACCCATGTGATTGCAACCATTCCAAACATATTACCAAACACAAATTTAAGCGGCAAGCTTACAAGTGCATAAATCAAATAAGTTACTATTTGGAATTTGATTATTCTCGCAGCATTTAATGTCATAAAGAATGGACTGGTAACCGAAACAGCTATCTGCATAAGACACATAGCCAGAAGCAAAAAATAGTCTGCCGAAACAACGCCATTTGTAACAATATACAGAGCCGGTTTAATCAAAACAAAAAGTGCAGCCGATGATACGGTAGAAAAAGCAAACGAAATAAGCATAATCTTTCCGGTTGCCTTCTTAACCCATCCATATTCGCCCCTTTGCATTGCTTCACCATTTGCTGCCCAAAGAGGTGTACTGAGCATAACCGTAATTACCGAAATCAGGTGTACTATCTTATACATTACCGAATATGGTGTAACATCCGCAAGACTACATGTATGAGCAACAATATAATTATCAATCGAAAGACTTAAGGATGTAAATATCGACAAAACAAGAAACTGAACACCGGTTGAAAACATGCGTTTACATATTGTCTTATCGAACATACTAAGTTTTGGAGATAGTTCGGGGCGTTGGAATTTAAAATACACCAACATATTAACAAAGGCTACGATAACTGTAATGAGCGACGACATCCATATCATAGTCAGAACGCCCAAATCCAGGTAGTATACCGCTATTACAAACACAAGGCTCAAAAAATTACCAAAACATTGCCACAAATTTGTACGATAACCCTCTTGCATAGCAGTCTGCGTTCTTTGAATCAAAGCAAGGGGAATATTTAAAAATTTCGGAATGACTATTGCAAGAACAACACTTCCAACTATAGCAATTGTGTTCTCGGTTTCTGCGTTAATAACCTTTGCCCAGTTTATAAAAGGATATGCAATCAAAAATACAAGAATCAGAACTGCCGATACCGCAGTAAGCATAACATACGTGGAAGATACAAGCTTTTTGCTAACAGATTTATCTTCGAGTGCAGATGCTTTACTGAGTTCGGTCTGAAGTCCGCTTCCAAGACCGAGGTCTGCAAAGGTAAACATTGTAAAAAACGTTGTTACCGTCGACCAAAGGCCGTAGATTTCTTCACCCATATATGAAAGGGTAAGTCTTACGGTTACAAGAGGGACAATCATTGCAATAACCTTTGCAAGCATCGCACTCATCGCCGTAAGAGCAATGTTTCTTGAGCGTTCTAGACTTCTGCCTTCAGGGGTCGAAGTATCATAGTGCCCATGAAAAATGAGTTTTATGTATTGTTTGATTCTATTCATATCAAACCCGCTTTCAATTATTTTGCCTTACCCATTGCTTCATCAATACAAGCATGCCATTGTTTCATTATTATATCAACATTATACTTGTCGCTGACATACATAGCCTTTGTTCCCATCTGCTTTCGCAAAGAAGCATTCTCTGCCAAGGCAATCAACTTGTTTACAAAAACTTCTCTATCGCCCTCGGTTACGGCAAAGCCGTTTTTTCCGCCTTCAGTAAGTTCTACTATTCCATCATGACAAGCAAACGAAACAGAAGGAAGACCTACAGCCATTGCTTCAGAAAGACTGTTGGGGAAACCCTCCTGACGCGAGGTCATAAGATACACGTCATGTTCACAAAGAGTTTTATGTACGTTGTTACAATATCCGTCAAGAAACACTTTGCCGCAAAGATTCTTTTCGGATATAAGTGATTCAAGCTTTTCTCTTTCAGGCCCGTCTCCGAAAATATGAAGTTCTATATTCGGACATTTCTTTGCCGCCTCATCAAACAGTTCAATCATCAAATCCATTCGTTTGATGCCTGCCAGTCTGCCCATGGTAACGAATTTTACTTTTTCACAGTCATAGTTTTGCTTTACGCACTTGGGTTTATCAACAATATTTGACGTTACACGAGTTTTCTTTATAAATCTTCCGCCGTCAAAGCCGTCAAAGCATTTGAACTGAACTGTGACCACATTCGCCCTTTTATAAGCAATTCTGCGAAGCTTATCCCACGGAGCTTTAGGAAATATCACCAATGGATTGCTTCTTTCAGCAACAATAATCGGGGTCTTATTGAAAAACTGAGAAAAACACGTCATGGTATTATTATTGTCAAGAAATGAAATTATCAAATCAGCCTTGATTTCTTTCTTTAACAGTTTTCCAAGCCTTTTAACTGAATCAAAAATCCCAAGCACTTTATTCTTTCGGGTAATTGACAAACTCTCACAGAAGACATTTATGCCGTCCAAATTATATCTAGGGTCGGAATGCTTATTGGTAAGAACCATTGAAACGTTATGTTTTTTTGCAAAATTCAACGCTAAAATCTGGGCAATGTTTCCAGCACCGCCGTGAAAATCATCAACAACAACAGCTATTCTCACTATTACACCTCATAATCGCACATCAGCTTTTTTACATCACATTCATGCGTTCCGATATCGAAACTTTCCAATCCATATTTATATGCATTGTTTTTAATATCAAGAAGTTCTTTTTTACTCATTTTCATTAAAGTTTCTATAACATTTACTAGTTCATCAACCCTTGTTGTTTCAGTCAAAACTCCGTTTAACATATGCTCAATACACAAATCACTACCACCAATTTTATTACACATCATAGGTACACCAACACTCATACACTCGGCAAGTTTAGTTGAAAAGCCTGCTTTTGCATAGCGTTTATTATGTCTGAACAATATACCAAAATCGGCTCTTTTTACGACATTAAGTGTTTCCTCATGCGAAAGTCTGCCGTGGGCAACAACGCCGGTTTCTTTGAGGTTTTTATCAACATCTTCAAACCTATCAAAGTACTTTTCATCAATGCCCACAACATCAAGGCGAGCCTTTATGCCGTCTTTATTTACAGTCTGCAAAGCCTTGACAAAAGGAATGAGAATATCCTTTCCTCCTGGAGAACCTGCATAGACAAAATTGAGAACACTCTTATCTTCATAATACTCGTGCTTTTCGATTTCGAGGTCTTTCTCAATCTCCATAAGCGGAGGAATTCTTACAACATTTGCACCTTTGGATTTATAGTAATCCTCAAAGTAATTACTGATTGCAATTATGCCGTCTAAGGTATGGTCAAGCTTTGTTATTCTCTTTTCTGTAGAATGGACAACAAACTTTTCAGCAAAGTTCTTGTTCTTATCCATTTCGTACCATTCTGTGACATCTGCAAAAAGTTTAATGTTATTCTTCTTACAATAGCCAATCAGTTTCTTTGTAAGTTCATAGGATTCATTATACAGAAAAACTGCATAAGGCTTTTCCTTTTCGCAGTATGAAACCACTCTCTTATATGCTTTTTGGGAAGAAACAAGCTCAAGCATTTCCTTAATTGACGCTATTTTTCCATTCTTTTGTTTGGGAAGGTAAGAATAAATCTTATTGTCTATTCTGAAATGATGTTCTGAATTGTCAAGAAAAGTGCTATCCTTTGAATCAAGTTTTTCGTATGTGCTGTCAAGCTCTTTGTTTGTAATTCTTCTGTTGGCAAGATAATGTACATCAAACCCAAGATTCTCAAGGATAGTACCTATATTAAAGATTCTCAGTCCCGCTGCAGATATTGGTAAACCTGCTCGGGATATGTAAAGAATATTTCTCATTTTCTCTCCATCAAAAAACTATTCTGGGCAATATTTTTCTCATTTGATATAGTATTATCAAACATACTGTTGTCATAAAACTCGAAAGCGACTGAAATAGTTGATTGTTAGCTGGTAGAAAAATTATACCAATCCAAAGCCAAGATGAAAGTGCAGTCGCAACAATTGAGTTTTCATATAACGCACTGTACCAAACATTACATAAAAATGCGCCAAAAATAAACATCAGAATCGGAATGCCGTAAAAAGTCCAGTCCGATGCAAACCAAGTAAATGCCGACGGCCAATATCTTCCGTTCAGCCAACCATATTCATCCTCAATTCGCTGTGGATATGTATAATCTGATACATCAAATCCAAAGTTTTGGTTAATTAATCTTGCAAAGTCTCTGGAAAAGCCAATACCATAAGTAAATTTCGGCTCCAGTTCCAAGCCATACGCCATACCACAATAACCATTAACAATATATATATCAACAGACCTTAATACCGTACCAATTACCGGTATATCACGCTCTTCTTCAATAAAACGCCCTAAAGTACCTTCGTTGTATTCTAATTCTTTATCCATATACTCATATCTTGACTCCTGCACGGAACTGAATAGGAAAACAAAAATGACACAAACCAATATGATTAGAATAATTATCTTTCGGCTTTTTCGTTTAGTTTGTATTTTTTTGGAATGCTTAGCCTTATAAAGCCCGATAAAGAACACCGGTATCAATCGGAATACCAGTATTGCCCAGCTTATCATTGTTCCACTCATCACGTTATATAACGAACTGAATACTATTGCAGCAAAAAACAAACATTTATATGAAACCTTGAATCTTTTGAAATACAATATGCCAAGAATAAACCAAAATGCATCCAAAACACTGGTATAGTTTAGAAGCTGTATATACCAAGTTCCTTGAACATCCGAGCCAAGTCTATCAAAATATGTTGCAGCAAGGTCAATGTTTAGAAAAGCAGAGAAGTCAAGAGAACCATAATAGTGAACAGTCAGTATTATATTTCTGAAAATTGAATAAACACTACTTAGAGCAAAAATAAAAGCTATATGTTTTACATCTGTTTTTGCGAGCAATCCAAAACATGGACTGTCCGGATCTGACAACGTATTAATGAGTTCTTGATTTGAACGTTTTTTTCTGTGTAATTGGAAACAGTACCCCAAAACAAAGGATGCAATATAAACAAGCAAAAAAATCACAAGTTTATTATATGTCGGTACTTTCCATTTTATGGGACCATATACAAATAAAACAATTGTAAAAAGCAAATATATTACAGTTGTTTTCATAGGATATAGAAGTAATTTATTTTTATTCATAATTGTTTTGACAACTAACGCCTTTCAATAATATCTATCCACTGCTTAGTTATAGCCTCACCCGAGAAAAGCTCTTTCGCCTTTTCTGTTGAAGTCTTCCCCATTCTTTCGAGCTCCTCTTTGGGAGTTTCAATGAGCTTTACCAGTGCTTCTTTTATACTTTCAACGCTTTCGGGATCACAAAGGTATCCGTTATCGGTTACAAGCACATCATAATCCGAGACTTTACTCATAACGACAGGTCTGCCGATAGTCATTGCCTCACAGATTGTATTGGGAAGCCCCTCAACCGTGCTGAAAAGACCGACTGCATCACTTTCCGACATTATACGGTAAATCTCATTTGTTTCGTCGTAAAGGTGAACATGTTCTTCAAGACAGTACTTCTTTATCAGTGTTTTAGCATTGTCATAGACTTCCGTGTTACCTTTTGTGACCTCTTGCCTGCCGTACCAATTAATCTCAAGCTTATATTTATATTCATCCGACAACAGATTAAATGCTTTAATTACATTTATCGGATTCTTCAAGGTTTGGAAGCTTGCCGCAACGGTAAGCTTTATCTTTCCGTCTTCAATATATTTGTGACCTTTGTTACAAAATTCATCAGGAACACGGATATGATTATAAATAACCGAGTACTTATCATTATACTGCGGATAGTATTTCTGCCACATTTTTATGGCATTCCATGAGTTGCCGACCTTTGCATCAGAGAATCTTTCAAACTTATTGAAAAATCTAAACTTTTTTGCCGTAAAAGTAGAAAGTTTTGCACTTCTTTCGGTAGTTATCAGTTTCCACTTTTTATGCCCCATTTTTGAAAAGCAGGCAATAAAGCAAGGCACGGCAAGAAATGCTATAACAACATCGGCACCGGATTTATTGAGATACTTTCTGATGCCAAGCATCCTTGAAACAGTTCCTTTTGACTCGACAATCACAAGAGGGACACCGTTATCATCAAGAACGTGCTTATAAAAGGGAATATCCTGATACACAAGTACAGACACATCATATCCTGCTTTTTTCAGCAAAACAGCGACATTAGTAATCTGTCTTTGTGCACCGCCCGAGCCGAGGTTATCTGTAAAGAGAATTACTTTTTTCATTCTGCTCTTTCTTCCTATTACAATTATTTTTGCAAGAGTCTCTTATGTTCAGCCAATTCTTCTTCGGAAAATCTCATTTTAATAACTTTTGCAGGAACTCCGCCGACAATGGAATATGAAGGTACATCCTTTGTGACAACGGCACCTGCGGCAATTACCGAACCTTCTCCGATTGTTACACCTTTTGGGATTGTCACGTTTGCACCGATCCAGTTATCGCCTTCAAAGACAATATCCCTGTCATCTTCGGGACGTTTTTCGGCATCGGTTACGGACATCATATAACGTCCGACCATATCCGTTCTATGTCCGCCTGTTATACATGTGACACCGGGGCCAAACATAATGTTGTCACCCATTATGATTCTTGCACGGGTACACATAAGACGCGCATCTTCGCCTATCGAAACATTGTTTCCGAGAAAAACATTCTTTGATCCGGACATTCTCAGTCTTCTGCCAAGGGTTACGTTTTTACCGTGTCCGCCGAGGGCACTCTTTTTTATGGGTGAAACAAAAGCCTTATTCCATGCCCTTGACATAAAATCAAAAAATCCGTATATACTCATCAGAACATCACCACCGAACCATGAGATGCAGAATACACATTCGCAGCTCTGTCGAATCCGTATTTATCGTAATATTTTTCATTCAAAACAGAAATTATGCTGTCAGCCTTTGCCTTTTCGACAAGTGCAACAACACATCCGCCGAGACCTGCACCCACAAGCTCACTTCCGAGGACACCGTCTGTTTCGTTAAGGGTGTCGCAGAGGTAGTCGATTTCAGGCGTTGAGCAGTCATAAGCACCGTACTGAAGTGCAACATCGGCATTTTCTTTAGAAAGCTTGTCCAGCATTTCATCGGTAACCTTAAGATCTGTAAGCCTGTCTCCGTTATGGCTTATCTTCATCATTTCGCCAAGTTCTGTATACTTGCCTTCTCGAAGAAGCTGCATACATCTGTCGGCTCTGACGCATTCGGAAATGCCGTATAATGACACTGCTCTCAAATCGTAAACCTCAGGGTCAACATGGCTCATGAAAATCTGCTTGATTCTGTCGGAATACTCGGGAAGCATCATCTTGATGCCGCCTCTTGTCATTGTTTCGGGAATTGATTTTAAGATATCATAAATCTTGCTGTAGGGTCTTACCTTTGCAAGGTCTCTAAACTCAGCAAAGCCATATTCAGGATAAAGACGCTTTATCAGCATAAGTGCAAACTCATAAGAGGCAACCTTTGCATTGAACTTATCCTTACTGCCCTCAGATTTCTTTGCTTTAATCATGCTGTTTGCAACAATCACTGCATACTTATCCGAAAATTCAGCATTTTCGCCCACTTCAAAGGGTTTAAATCCAAGGTGGACAATTCTGTCTGCCTTTCCGCACTTCATTGCCGCATGGTCGCCTGCTCCCCCTCTGGACCCCACAAACCATTCGCCTTCACCGCAAAGGGTAATGAAGTCCTTGTCCGAAATATTAAGGCAGTTAAGAGCAACAACCGCTTCCATTGTCGAAACAACTATACTTGAAGAAGACGAAAGACCTGCCGCAACGGGGATTGTACCGCTTGCCGCCATATCCATACCGCAAAGGGGCATTTCGTTATCAAACTGAACTCGGATTACCGCACTCTTTACATAGTTTGACCAGCAACCGCCGCTCTCATTGAGCTCACGAACCACTCTTTCATCATCAAGATAGTCCAGCCATTTATCATACTTCTTTTCGCCGAGAACACGTCCTATGGAGAATGTTCTGTCGGGGAAAGCAGAATCTATATTTGTGATGTTTACCATATCGTCATCACGGGAAGCAGATACAAAAACTATATCCTTATCGGTAGCCATGACATTTATGCCACCGCCTCTGTGGTCAATGTGTCTGCCCATGAGATTTACTCGTCCCGGTGAACGGGTAATTACAACCTTTTTATCGCCGTACTTTTTGATAAAATGACTGAGAAGCTCTATGTATCTTGCCTTCTGCATCTCAGCAGTATCGCTGTAAAGCATTTTGAACTTATCGTCAAATGCTCCCTCTTTGATATCCGAGATAAACTGAGATGCCGTTCTCATAAAATGCTTGCTGATTTCGCAAAGCTCGGGTTTTGTACTGTAGGTGAGCATATCCTCTTTGGACTTAACAACATAAATTTCAGCGTCGTTATTTGATGCAAACTTTTCGAGTGCATCGGTAAGATAAATTTCTCCCTGTGCATTGTTTGAGCCGATATTTTCGATAACCTTTACCGCCTCATTAACATCAAAGCAGTAAAGACCTGCGTTTGCATACTTTGAATTTATAACTTCATCTGCACTAAAGGTCTTACCGCAAAGAGTAACTGTACCGCAAGGCTTTTTCTCAAGAGCCTTCTTAAGCACCTTTTCTGCTTTTTTAGCGTTAAGTCTTGTGGATTTAAGCACCTCTGCATAATCCTTTTCATCGGCATCTGCGAGTTTCATAAGAGCCGCATCTGCAAATTCTACAACCCCATAAGGCTTTTCGTTGGCAGTAACAACTCTGCCGCCATTGAAGTTTGCAGACAAGGGCTGAACTCCCCATACTGCCTTTGCGTCTTCTGATTTTTCAAGCAAATCTGCAATTACGGGAGTAGATATTATTTTGTCGCCCATTGAAATGATAACAGGACCCGAATAGCCTACCGTCTGAAGAGCCTTGAGACCGCACATTGCAGCATGTCCCGTTCCCTTCTGTTCTTTTTGGTAAGCATATACAACGCCTTCTACACCGTCAAGGCAGTCCATTACGCTGTATGCATTATGTCCGATAACAATTACAAAACGGGAAACACCTGCCTGCCTCATGTTATCTAGTATTCTTCTTATGGTGGGAGTACCTGCGCAGTCAAAACAAACCTTATTCTTAGAGTCGTCATTCATTCGTGTGCCTTTACCTGCACACAGAATTATTGCAGCAGCATTCATGTATTTTACAGCCTCCAATAAAGATATCCGGCATTTTCGTATGCCTTTCTGTCAAGAAGTCCCTTGATATCGAGAAGCACCTTTCTTCCCTCTCCAAAGAACTCGTCCATATCATTCATTGTAAAATGCGAGAAGTTTTCATGGGCAACGGCAAGAACAACCGCATCCATATCCTTAACAGTATCAATATCGACAAAGTCAACACCGTAGAGATGCTTTGCCTCGGCAGCATCTGCCTGAGGGTCGGCAATTGTGGGTTCAATACCGTATTCACGAAGTTCTTTTACTATATCAAAAATCTTGGAGTTTCTTGTGTCGGGGCAGTTTTCCTTGAATGTAAAGCCGAGAATTGCAACCTTTGCATTCTTAACCGCCTTTTCAGCCTTGATAAGGCTCTTTACTACGTTTTCGGCAACGTATTTACCCATATCATCATTTATTCTTCTACCGGCAAGAATAACCTGGCTGTGGTAGCCCATCATTTCAGCCTTATATGTAAGATAGTAAGGGTCAACACCGATACAGTGGCCGCCTACAAGACCGGGATAGAACTTGAGAAAATTCCATTTTGTTCCTGCAGCTTCAAGCACGCTCTTTGTATCAATACCCATTTTATTAAAGATAATCGAAAGCTCGTTCATAAAAGCAATATTAATATCTCTCTGGCTGTTTTCGATTACCTTCGCAGCTTCTGCAACCTTAATGGCATTTGCTCTGTGTACACCTGCTTCAACAACAAGCTCATACACCTTTGCAACTACATCAAGAGTTTCATCATCCATACCCGAAACAATCTTGATAATTGTTTCAAGTCTATGTACCTTATCACCGGGATTTATTCTTTCGGGGCTGTAGCCTATCTTAAAGTCAACACCGCATTTAAGTCCCGATTCCTTTTCGAGAATAGGTACGCACACATCTTCCGTAACACCGGGGTAAACGGTGGATTCATATACAACAACGCTTCCCTTTGTAAGGTTTCTGCCAAGGATTTTACTAGCACCTTCAACAGGTGAAAGGTCAGGAGTATGGTCATCATATACGGGTGTAGGAACGGCAACAATGTGGAACTTTGCTTCTCTTAGCTTTGTTTCGTCTGCCGTAAATTCAACCGTTGTATTCTTAATAGCTTCGTCGCCCACTTCATTAGTGGGGTCGATGCCGGACTTATAGAGTTCTATTTTCTTTTCGTTAAGGTCATAGCCCACAACCTTTACCTTCTTTGCAAAAGCAACGGCGATCGGCATACCGACATAGCCGAGACCTACGAGAGAAATTTTTTCTTGTCCATTAACAATTCTACTGTATAAATCCGCGTACATAATTCATTTCTCCTTAAATCCATAGTATTTATAAAACTGTTTAGGAATTACTCGTACATTTCAAGTATTCTGTTCACTACCACACTGGAAACGTAGTTATTACGAACCTTATCCACCGCATTTTGCGACATTTCACGTCTTTTCTCGACGCTGTCAAGTGAAAAGATTGCCTTTTCCATGGCATCAACATCACCGACGTCCGTTACAATTCCACATCCGTCCGACAGCATATCTTTATTGGCTCCGACATCGGTAGCAACTATCGGCAGACCTCTTGCCATGGCTTCAGTCAATGCCAGAGAAAAGCCTTCGCTGTGGCTTGGGAAGATGAATAAATCTGCAGAATCCAAGTGTTCTATCAATATTTCATGTTTCATTGCTCCGAGAACTGCGACGTTCTCACTCTTTTGCATTTTTGATATTTCTTCACTCATATCGCCTATAAGCTCAAAGGTAATATCGGGAAATCTTTTTGCCAATTCGTACAGATCCACCGCACCCTTTTTGCGGCTGATTCTTCCGACGAAAACAGCCTTTTTAATCTTGCCGTCAAACTCTTTCTGTTGATGCAGAACCATTGAATCTTCGACAAAATTCGGCATCTCGGTACATGAAGAGCATCCCATCTCTGAAAGATAGTTTTTACTGCTTTCGCAAAGCACGATATTTTCATCACTAAGCAGGCAAAGTTTTTTTATAACCGCTCTGCTGAAACAATTGTTTATACAGTCGGGTATATTACAGTGATAATGCGTTATCAGCCGTATACCTTTTTTCTTGATTTTTTTTGCCGCCGCATAGTCTCTGAAAAGTCCGTAAGTTCCGCAGGACGTATTAATATGTGCTGATGAAAAACGTGATGCGAGAATTCCAATCTTGTTTTTTAGTTCCGAAAAAACACGCTTTGTTCTCTTATATTCATCAAACAGGTTCCTGATTGCCGCCGTATTTTCACGGCGCTTTCCCACAAGTTCCATATTGACAATATCTATCTGCTTTTCATAGTTGTTACATCCGTTAAGAAAGTTTTCGGTCCAGGTGGCAATTCCTCCGTAGGTTTTGTAGGATTTTACGGAAAGCATCAGGATCTTTCTTTGGCTTATTTCATTCCATGTGTTTTTATAAACATCGAAAACTCTTTCGATAGTATATTCGCTTAAAAGTTTTTGTTTTGCTTTACAAGCAAGTTCGTTTCGCTTTTCCACATCGGAAAGTACTTCGGAAAGAGCTCTTTCAAGTTCCTTTGCATTTTCGGGTGGAACAACAATGCCGCATCCCTGCAGCATATCGGGAATAGCTCCGACACTCGTAGCTACAATGGGCTTTTCAAGTGCCATTGCCTCAAGCACCGCATTGGGAAAGCCTTCGGTATAGCTTGGAAGTGTAAACACTGCTGCATCTGCAACAGTTTTTAAAACTTCATCATGGGACTGCTCACCGGCAAACACAACATTCTTACAGGAATAGCTGCTTTTAAGCTTGTTATTATATTCTTCAGTACATGGTCCCACAATCTTAAGTGTCCAATCGGGATACTTTTCACAAATATTCTGCCATGCACATAGAAGCTCTTCGACACCTTTTGTTTTTATTACCCAGCCGACAAAAACAATTTCTTTCTTGACATCATGATTGATTCTAACATCGGCTATTTTATTCATATCAAAAGGATTCGGCACATAACAGACATTCACTTCGGGTGCATATTCTTTAACCGCTTCAAAAGTCGAAGTATCAATTGCCATTACCTTATCGGCAAGAAGCATAGCTTTCTTGAAGAGCTTCCATTCGCGGGTGTTATTCTTTGCAATCTCCGGAACACGTCCGAATCTGATATGATAAACCGTCGGTACACCCATTTTCCTTGCCGTTTTCAGCATCATAATATCACGGATAGTGGCAAGCTGACCGCTTGTTGTCATATGTACGGCATCGTGCTGTTCGCTCTTCAGCAGTTTTTTCATCTGCTTATTCTTCTTGAACATTTCAAGCCCCTGAACAACAACTCTGTCCCACAGTGTTCTTCCGTCGGTACTGCGTTTTTTAGGTGCTGTATTCACAAACGACATTTCAACATCATCGATGTTCTTTACATAGTCATCAATGAGCTTTGTCCAGTTTGCAATTCCTCCGTATGGCGGAGGTATGGGTACTACCATGCAAATTTTCATACAAAACCCTCTTTTTACAAAGTCTTTTCTGCCGGCTCCTTGGCAGGCTCTTTATCACCCAGTTCCTTGAGAAGGGTATCTATAAACTTTTCTTTTTCGAAGTTCTCCAAGTAATACTTTTCAGAGTTTCTGCCAAGCTCATCGATATCACTTCTGAGAAACTCTCTGATATTCGAGGCAAGTGCCATATAATCCTCTGATGGAGAACAAAAACCGCAGCCTGCCTCTTCGACAACCTTTGGGGTTTCGCCGTCTATGGCACCGATAATGGGCTTTCCTGCCGCCATATATGTCTGAACCTTTCCGGGGATTGTCATGGAAATCAGCGGGTCCTTTGCAAGGGTTACAAGCATTGCATCTGCATTTTTATAGTATTCTGACATTTCCTCCAAGGGCTTTCTGCCGTGAAAAATCACATTTTCCGTGCCAAGCTCAATCGAGAGTTTTTTGCAGTTCTCGAGCGATATACCGTCACCCACAATATTGAATCTCAAGTTTTCTATATCCTTGAGTTGTGCAGCTGCACGGATAATAGTTTCAACACTCTGCATTACACCGATGTTTCCGGCAAAAGTAAGATCTACCGTATCCTTTACCACACGTGCTGTGGGTTTGAACATATCCTCTGCATACTGAGGAAGATATGAAAGCTTGTCCTTTTCAATGCCGAACTGGTTTTCAAGATATGTAGTAAAATCTCTTGATGTAACAAGAATCCTGTCCGCATTTTTATAAAGCCCCTCGGAAATCCTGTTGAAAATCTTATAAACAAGGCTGCCTCTTTTAACGCCGCCTGCAACAAGGCTTTCCGGCCACAAATCAAGGCAATAATATACAAGCTTTTTATTATGCTTTTTCTTATACTTAACAGCCGCACACGCCATCATAACGGGAGAAAGCTGATTAACCAGTACAGCATCGTATTCTTTTTTTAGCTTTGCAGCATATCTTGTTGAAGAAAACGCATAGCTGTAATAGTTGAGAAATCTAAAAAGCACACCGCTTCTTCGTGCTATTGTAAAGCAGCGGTGAACATTTACACCGTTTATTACTTCGTCACGTTTTTTGCCATTTTTATATCCGTCAAATATGACTCCCATGGGGTAGTTTGGAACGTCTGTAATGACATCTACCTCATGTCCTCTTTTTACAAACTCTTCGCATATATCCGTTATTCTTACCTGCTCGGGATGATAGTATTGGCACACTACAAGGATTTTCATTTTTGACATACTCCTTATGTTTTTCGGGCGAAAAAAACAAAACTATTTTGCACCGTCATGGGAAAATACAACACTTACGGTTCTGAAGATAATCTTAATGTCATTCAGGAAGCTTCTGTTTTTTATGTACTCAACATCATATACGATTTTTTCTTCAGGCTTCAAAGTATATCCGCCGTTAACCTGTGCAAGACCGGTAAGTCCGGGTTTAACCTTCAATCTTTCGCTGAAGCCGTGAACATACTTTTCAAACTCTTCATAGAAGCACTCTCTTTCGGGACGGGGACCGACTATACTCAAATCACCCTTGAGGATATTCCAAAGCTGAGGAAGCTCGTCCACTCTTGTACACCTGAGTTTAAGACCAAAGGGTGTGATTCTTTCATCCACATCACCTTTGGACCACTGTGCACCGTCCTTTTCTGCATCTATGTACATTGTGCGGTATTTATATACCACTATCTTTTTTCCGTTAAGACCAAGTCGTTCCTGTTTGAAAATCACGGGTCCCTTTGAAGTACATTTGACAACGATCCCCACAATAAGCATAGGTATTGCAAGAACAATCATTGCAAACACAGAAGCAACTATGTCAAATGTTCTCTTAAAGAAATCATATACCGGCTTCTTTTTCACCTCTACAGGATCCACAAAGTATTCTTTTTCAACCTCAAAAGGCATTATTACACTATTGTTCATTTTATCTATCCTCGCAAATTAATATTACATACAAAAGTACACACTTATACTTGTAACTATACAAAATACATTATACCCCTAAGGCTTTCTTATGTCAAGAGAAAGAATCATTTTTTACAATAATATTTATTAGCCATTTTTTGCCATTTTTCGACAAAAAGAAAAAGCAAGACAAAAACGTCTTGCTTTTTGTTATATTATTTCAGTTTCAATCTTTCCAAAAGGCGTGAAAATTCGTCTGTATTTTCTTTTGAAACACTGTTATTTGCCTGAATTTCATCGGATGCATTTTTATATCTGCGGTTTTTGAGAATTCTCCCCCACCTTCTCACCTGATAAAAAGGCAAAAGAAGTTTTTTTTCTTTGAGAGAAGGATATGTTACACACAACTGTTCATAGGGCATAAAAACTCTGCCAAAAATATAAGAAAGCGTACTTTTCTTTTCTGCCTTTGCTGCAATCGAATTTATTTTTGTCCCGTAAATTCCGCCGTTCAGGATATATCTTTGATAAGACAGTGTAACATCGTCATGTTTTTCATTTGAAAACCACACTTTTGCAAGTTTTGAAGAAGTCTCATAAAACCTTTCAAGTCCGCATTCTTTAAGCATTTTATTGAATACACTTCTGTCGATTTCAAGTTTGTTTTCCAGCAGATACAAATCAAGAAAATATCTCAGGCTGCATCCGCCTCCCGAAACGTGATAAGACATATGGGCTATATGCTGAAACAGCAAAAATTCCGGTGTTAAAACATGTTCAAAAGAGCCGTCTGTTTTGGGTTTGGCATAATCCCAGACATTTTCCAGAAGTACGTCTATATTCTTTCGGTTTTCCTTGATATTGAAGTGCAATTCAAGGTGTACATCATTATCGGAATAAAGCGAAATATCATGGTAACCGCGTTTCCCCTTTGAGGAATATCCAAGCTTTTCAATCAGCAGGTTTTCTGCCCTGTCAAGGTCCGGTTCGTGCACAAGAACATCAATATCACAGCTTGTCCTCATCCACGGTTCGGGATAAAGGTCTCTTATCACAGAGCCTTTTAACGGAACAAACGGTATTTTCTCCTGCTCAAAGAGTGCCGAGATGTTGGCAAGTGCAAAATTTATATTTTCATACCTCATAACAGACACGGCATTTTGCTTTATAAACTCAAACGCAATCTTCTCATCTGGTACGGAAATCCCACTAACCTTATAGGCATAATCTAGCAGATGTGCCATATCGTGATGCCTTGCCATTTTATAAAGAAGCTCGGCTTCACGAACCGCTTCTTGCTTTACCGCTTCACTCATCGTCTCACCCAAAACGGCACAGCGAATGATGGCAAACAGGGTATTTATCTCTTTCTTCAAGCTTTATCTACCACCTGACTAAAATTTTCTCCAGACCATCTTATTTACAACACCTGTATATGACTGGATTATCTTAACAACCTTAGTTGAAACGTTTTCTTCAACGTATGTGGGAACAGGTATACCGTGGTCACCGTTATCGCACATAGAAACGGCTGTTTCAACCGCCTGAACAAGGCTGTTTTCGTCGATACCTGCAAGGATAAAGCAAGCCTTATCAAGTGCCTCGGGGCGTTCGGTTGAGGTTCTTATACATACTGCAGGGAAAGGATTTCCGACACTTGTAAAGAAGCTGGATTCCTCGGGAAGTGTACCTGAATCCGACACAACTGCATATGCATTCATCTGAAGGTGGTTATAGTCATGGAAACCGAGAGGTTCATGCTGAATAACACGCTTATCGAGTACAAAACCGCTTTCCGCAAGTCTCTTTTTGCTTCTGGGGTGGCAGGAGTAAAGAATGGGCATATCATACTTTTCTGCAATCTTATTGATGGCTGTGAAAAGAGAAAGGAAGTTCTTTTCGGTATCGATATTTTCTTCTCTGTGAGCAGAAAGAAGGATATACTTCTTGCTTTCAAGACCGAGTCTTGTAAGTATGTCGCTCTTTTTGATATCCTCAAGGTTATTATGAAGAACCTCTGCCATAGGCGAGCCTGTTACATATGTACGTTCCTTGGGAAGTCCGCATTCGTGAAGGTATCTTCTGGCATGCTCGGAATATGCAAGGTTAACATCTGAAATGATGTCAACAATTCTTCTGTTTGTTTCTTCGGGAAGGCATTCATCCTTACATCTGTTACCTGCTTCCATATGGAAAATCGGGATATGAAGACGCTTTGCCGCAATTGCAGATAGACAGGAATTTGTATCACCGAGTATAAGAAGAGCATCGGGCTTTATCTCATTCATGAGCTTGTATGAACAGTTGATAATATTGCCGACGGTAGCACCGAGGTCATCACCTACTGCATCCATATACACCTCGGGGTCTGCAAGCTTCAAGTCCTTGAAAAATACACCATTGAGGTTATAGTCATAGTTCTGACCCGTATGGGCAAGAACCGTGTCAAAATACTTTCTGCACTTATTGATAACAGCCGCAAGTCTTATGATTTCAGGTCTTGTTCCGACGATTATAAGAAGCTTGAGTCTGCCGTCATTTTTGAATTTTACATCTGAATAATCGAGTTTGATATCCATGTTTCTTTATCTCCTAAAGTTTATATGTTCTGTTTTCTATTACCTGTCCTGCTTCAACCTTCATGAAGGCAGGGATTCTGTTTTCCGCTTTAACAACAGCACCAAGGCACACATGAACGCCCTTTTCAATAATACATCCGTGGTCAACAATTGCTCCGCAATTTATTATACAGCCTTTTTCAACTACCGTATCTGTATTCACCATGGCATTGGGAAGTACAACAGTCCCTTTTTCAAGTCTTGCCTTTGGGCTGATATAAGCCGTTTTATGGACAATTATCGGGATATTTGCACCATTTTCCTCCAGCTTTTCAATGAAAGAAAGACGTGCTTGGTTATTGCCGAAAGCAGGATATATTTCTGTGTCATCGGAAATGAATTTCTCGAAATCATCACATTTACCGACAACATTATCTGCCACTTTATTATCATCAAGAAATACGATTCTCTCATACTTTCCCGACTGCTCTGCAACATCGCAAATCGTCTGTCCGTAACCGCCGGCACCAATTATTACTAAAATCATTCCACTACCTCGAAAAAAGTATCGGGTTTATTTGGGTCAAAGCATTCATTTGCCCACATTACCGTTACCAAATTCTCTGTATCAGAGAGGTTGATGATATTATGGGTATATCCGGGAAGCATATGAACCGCCTCAATCTTTTCGCCCGAAACTTCAAAGTTCAAAACTTCATCCGAGCCGATTTTGCGTTCCTGAATAAGACCGTGACCCGAAACAACAATGAAAAACTCCCATTTTGTGTTATGCCAATGCTGTCCCTTTGTGATACCGGGCTTTGAAATATTGACAGAGAACTGACCGCACTTTTCGGTTTTAAGAAGTTCCGTAAATGAACCTCTTGCATCCACATTCATTTTAAGTTCAAAGCTCGCCTTTTCCTTAGGCAGATAGGATAGGTACGTGCTGTACAGTTTCTTTGCAAAGCTATTATAGGGAATCTCGGGCATAACAAGAGTTTTAGACTGGTCGCGGAAAGCTTCAAGAAGCTTTACAATTTCACCGAGGGTTACTCTATGTGTTACAGGTGCGGCGCAGTATTTTCCGTCGTCTGTGAGAACCGTCTTTATGCCGTCAAAGGTACATTTATGAGCCTTGCCTTCAAGAGCACAGAACATTTCATCCACAAGGTCGTCGATGTAGAGAAGTTCAAGCTCAACGGCAGGATCATTGACGGTTATCGGCAAATCATTTGCGATATTATTACAGAAAGTGGCAACGGCACTGTTATAATTGGGTCTGCACCATTTACCGAAAAGGTTGGGGAATCTGTAAACGAGCACCTTTGCACCCGTCTCTTTCTCATACTCAAAGAACAGGTCCTCCCCTGCCTTTTTACTTCTGCCGTAGTCACTGTCATAACGTCCTATAAGTGTTGCCTGAATTGAGGAAGACAAAACTATAGGACATTTATTGTTGTGTTTTTTTAATGTATCAAGAAGCGTTGATGCAAAGCCGAAATTACCCTGCATAAACTCCTCGGGATTCTGAGGACGGTTTACTCCCGCAAGATTAAAAACAAAGTCTGCATTTTTGCAAGCCTCGTCAAGAAGCTCTGCAGAAGAGTCAATATCATAAAGATAAAGTTCGCCTATTTCAAGGCCCGGACGGGTTCTATCCTTGCCGTCCTTTACATTCTGAAGTGCGGCTGCAAGATTCTTTCCAACAAAGCCTTTTGCACCTGTAATGAGAATATTCATAATATCTCCTTAATACTTTCTGCCCATGGCATCAAGTTCATCTCTGATATACTGAAGTGTGAGAAGCTTTTCTTTTACTTGTTCTACATTAAGAAGTTCAGTGTTATGTGAATTGAACTCTGTAAGAGGATTTCTTTCGGTATCGCCATCCTTAAAGTACTTATCATAATTAAGACCACGCTTATCTGAAGGCACTCTGTAGAAGTTACCCATATCAACGGCATTCGCACATTCTTCATTAGTGAGAAGTGTTTCATACATTTTTTCGCCGTGTCTGATACCGATAACCTTAATAGCATTTTTATCGCCGCCGAAGAGCTCGCAAACTGCCTCTGCCTGAGTCTGAATAGTACATGCAGGAGCCTTCTGAACAAGGATATCTCCCGTTGTGCCGTTTTCAAAGGCAAAGAGTACAAGGTCAACTGCCTCATCAAGGCTCATAATAAATCTTGTCATTGTGCCGTCGGTGATGGTGATAGGATTGCCGTTCTTGATCTGTTCAATCCACAGAGGAATAACAGAGCCGCGTGAGCACATAACATTACCGTATCTTGTACAGCAAATCTTTGTCTTTTCCTGTGCTACTGTTCTTGACTTTGCAACGATTACCTTTTCCATCATTGCCTTTGATGTACCCATTGCGTTGACAGGGTATGCAGCCTTATCGGTAGAAAGGCATACTACATTCTTAACGCCTGCTTCGATTGCAGCAGTAAGCACATTCTCTGTGCCGAGTACATTAGTTTTTACAGCCTCGATAGGGAAAAATTCGCAGGAAGGCACCTGCTTGAGTGCTGCTGCGTGGAAGATGTAATCTACGCCGTGCATTGCGTTTTTTACGCTGGCTAAATCTCTTACATCGCCGATATAGAACTTAATCTTATCAGCTACTTCAGGCATCTTTACCTGAAATTCGTGGCGCATATCGTCCTGCTTCTTTTCGTCGCGGGAAAATACGCGGATTTCTCCGATGTCTGTTCTCAAGAATCTGTTGAGCACAGCATTGCCGAATGAACCGGTACCGCCGGTGATGAGTAGGGTTTTACCTGTGAATGATGACATAGTGGGTTCTCCTTTTTATATTTACATTCTTATAGACTTTTTTATTATAGGTATTTTTGAGACAATAAAACAAACTGCGAAAGACACTGCAACTACAACGGAATAACTGCAAATAATATAAGCGAAAGGATTATGTACATACTTAATAACCCATCCAGCAATTGTTTGTATAAGGGGATGAACAATATACACACCGAAAGTCAAATTGGACAAAACGGCTAAAACGCTTTTTGTTTTATCACTAACAGTCATTTTTTGCTGACAATTTATTAAGATAAAAACAGACACTGCATACATCAGAACAAATACATTCATATTAGAATAACCATTTGAATAATCTTTTGTACTCTGTACATACAGAATGGTTACTAACAAAGAAAAGATACCTAAACAATAGAATATCCATTTTTTCTTAATCCCTATATGTATGATATACCATCCAATCAAATAATACGTAACAAAACCACTAAAGAATCCAAGATTCAGTTGCTCTACAAATTTAAGAGCAATTTCTGCATTTTGCCACATGAGCGTTATTCCTTTTATAATTGGCAAAGAGAATTGAGTTACTGTGGATATTGCTATAAAAGACAAAACAAGACGTTTGTTTTCTTTTTTCACAAACATTCTAAGAAACGGTGTTGCTAAATACAGAACAATTATCATATATAAATACCACATATGATCGCAACCGTTAATAAAAGAATCAACTATCCTGTAAAAATCTATTTTCCCACCGTTCACTATAGACAACGCAATATTATAAAAAAAACAATATACTATAGACCAAAACAGCAATAAGCAAACAATACTTTTAATGTTTTGTTTTATATTGACATTACGCTCCTCATCAAGCATCAAAGAGCCTGAAATCATCACAAAAAGAGGAACACCAATTCGGGAAATACTGTCAAAAATATTGCCGCATAAAAATTCAACCGAAGAAATATCATAGGAAACTACAAATTTTGACGACACGTGTATCATAATAACAGCCAACACAGCTATTATACGCGTAATATCAAGTGCGGAGTTTCTTTCTTTTCTTTCTTTTCTTTCGTCTGTTGTCATCATTGTACTCCAGTCAATTGCTACTTTTTAATCAAGTGATATATTCTGCTCTTAAGTGAAGGCTTTGCTATACCGCCGTATTTCTTAACAAGCGGACAAACTCCGTGCTCAGAATACATCTTTTTACTTTGGTCTCTGTCTGAAGGTTTGTCGCACGGTTTATGAAGCTGAGGCTGTTTTGCTGCTGAAATATCTGCCTGTACTTTTTGTCCTTCTGTTTTGTCAAACAAGCTCTGTCCTTTTTCCGTGTTTACCATGACCATAGAAACGCCGAGAGCATCTTCAAATTCAGGAAGTGTATTCTCAAGTCCCCAGAAGTCACTGATTGTAATATCAGAAACTCTCTGCGGGCTTGTATATTTACATTCATAACAGGATTCTCTTGTAATTCTGCCGGAATAATAAACATTCATAAAAGCGGATGCAAATCTGTCGTTTTTCAGTTCTCTGCCATCAGAAAGAGTAACATAACATGAATTACCTCGCCATGAAATTTTTTTTGAACGGAACTCATAGGACTTGACATTGCTCTTATAATAATTTTCGAGCCACTTTACAAAATCCTTAAAGACCGCAGGTGATGGAACACCATGGCATATTATATCGCAAAGATACAGGTTTTTATCGTTAATCTTTTTTACTTTTACAAAATTCTTTACCGCATCGACCTGACAAGGAGTGCCGGAAAATAAAACAATTTTACCGTTTGAAAGATCGTTTTGTATGCTTTCAAAGCATTTTGACATATTGCTTTGTACATACTTTGTACCCTGAACTTTCTCAAGAGCATCAAGGCTGTCGCAACGAATATGTAAAACACTGAAATCATCGTTTTGAACCGCTCCGTAGCACACGCCACCGTTTTCAAGAATACCTTTTGCCAGTGCTGCAAAAGCACCGCCCGAAGCACTATTTTTTCGAAGCTCGTCATTTGCCTTAAAAGCAAAAGTATCTTTCGCTTCTGCTTTTTGAGGTTCATTTAAAGCTGAACAAGCTTTATAACACATGCCGCAGTCAATACATTTTGAGTTGTCGATGTTTGCACAGAGAAACCCCTCAACATCCGGATGAAGGCTGATTGCACCCGAAGGACATACCGCCTTGCATGCACCGCAGCCTACACAATTTTTGTCTGCAATACTTTTATGCTCCGCTTCAAGAGCTCGCTTCAAAAACGCTTTGGAGTTTTCAATATATGAAGTAAGCTGCACGTTATTTGAATAATCACACTTTCCTTCGGGAAGTATACCGTCCTCATTTACGAGACGGTTTACAAGGGATGCTTTTTCAAGAATATTTGTTATTCTTGTTCCCCTGTCCCTGTTTTCAAATGCAAAAAGCTCTTTTTGAAAAATCAAGGAAAACGCCGTTCCGTGAAAAGAGTTTGTAAACACATACTCTGCGTGTTTAATTGCACTGAGGAACTTATCAGGACCCAGACCTGTATATTGTCTATGTGTACTCTTTCTATTCTTAGTCTGACATATTTCAATTAGTTCAAGACCTTTTTCCTTGGCAAAAGCTTTTGCCATTTCAACCATTTTTGCATTCGCGACTATGCTGTAAACAAGAACATATTTCTTGTCTGTCAGCTTTTTTGATGCAATCTGCTCATAGCAGGAAGTGGCGGGTAAAAACACAGGATCGCATACACATTCCGCTTTTATTCCCGCAAGTTCACTTATGTATTCTGCTGAAGTTGCTTCTCTGAGCGAACAATAATCAAGCTCATTTATCCACTTTTTTGCCTTTTGTGCATCTTCGTCATTATACTTTTCTTTGCCAATACTTGGAGCATATGAAATGCGTTTTTTAACACCGTCAATACGGCAAAAGAAAAGCTCCTGAAGTCCGTCTGTAATATCGGGATTCCACACCTGGTCGCTTCCTGTAACAAGTGTATCATATCCTTGCTTTTTTATGTCATTGACATCTTCGCAAAACGGCGAAAGCTTATAGTAATTCTTCCAGAATTTTCTGAAAGATGAAAGTCTTTTGTGCTTTTCGGGCGCTGATAGTGCAAGAGCAACAGCAAGTTTTGCTTTTCTTGACAGGCTCTTACTTTTTTCATTATCCCATGAAAGCTTCAGCCATGACAAAAGACGTGTGAACTTTAAATCCTCAGGAGAAGTATAATCTACGGTTTCACAATCAAAACCAAGAGAATTAATATAATTACAAAGTGCAAAAGCCTGAAGATTTGCACCGTAATTGGTGTTTTTATGCACCGTAAGAATGCCTATCTTTTGTTTCATGCATTTGCCTCCTGAGCATTGTTTTCTTTTTTGCCTTCTTTCATTGCTTTAAACATTCCTACAATCTTATTTCTGAAAATTATCACTGCAAGAAGAATTACCAGTATAAGCGCAATCTTCATAACAAGACTGTTATAGAAGAACATTCCATAAACCATAAGCACGGCAAATGCACCGTAAATACAGAACAAAAACTTAAGATTTATAATCTTGTCCAAGTTTTTCTCAAACTTTTTTACGGTAAAATAGTACAAGAACATCTGAAGAAAACTGCATATAAGAGTTGTATAACCTACTGCGATTGCTCCAAAGAGAGTAAGCCCGATTGCATTCAAAACAATGTTTGCAACACCGCAAGTAATGGAAATTGCCGACATATGGCCGGTCTTTTCATAGTAGAAAAGGATGTTGCCGATAAGACCCGTTACAAACGCTACAAGCACAGAAAAAGCAAGAGGAGCCACAAACCATATTGCATCTAAATACTCTTTGGTTGCAAAAATGAGTATACCCTCTTTTGCAAAAAGAACAATTCCTATGCAGATTACTCCCACAAGGGTTGAGCATCCGAGAACAGTAATATACAAATCCTTGAGTTTGTTCTTTTTTATTGACTGCAGTGTATACGGGATTAGAGAATGGTTTATAGCCTGTGTAACAATTGAAACAACGCCCGTTATACTATGGGCTATACTGTACAGTCCTGCCGATTCTCGACTTATCATATTATCAAGCATAAGTTTATCGCCTGAGTTTAACCATATCGACGACAAATAATGAGGAAGCAGAGGCAGATTGAATTTAAGGGCATATATCCAATACTTTTTATGGAATACCGTTTTACCCTTCTTCAATGTCGTCACAAGTATGTAAATACCTATTACAATACCTACAACGCCTGCACCGATTACCTTGGCAAACGCCTTATGTCCGGGGAACATATATATTGCGGCAATTGCAATTGCAGGGCTTCCTATTGCATTGACAAAAGTAAATGCTATAACCTTCTTATACTTGAAATTAAACCTTTCGCGCATAATCCAGAAGGATGTTGCTGCACTTGTAAAGGTCTGAAGCCACATATAAAGAAGATATATGTTATCCATCTCAAAAAGCGACGGAAACAAAATGTTTATCAGAATACAAACAGTATAGACAAGAACAGATGCCACTGCCGTAAGTCCCAGCATACTGGAGGTATAAGCATCAACATCGTCCTCGTATTTTGTCATGGCAACATTATAAACACCGCCTGCAAGGGTAAGGGTTGCAAATATACTGATTACACCTTCCCAAGTCACAAAGACACTTGTTGTACCGTAATCGGCAACATCCATGAGTCTTGTGAATATGGGAGTTGTTATAAAGGATATACCCTTGAGTGCAATGTTTGATATTACAAACCAAAAGGATGCCTTGGCTGCAGGTGACATTGCGTTTATTTTATTAAAGAACTTTTTTAATTTTCCTATCATAAAACACCTTTTTTTAGAGCAGCCAGAGTTTTTCTACCATTTCTGCTATTTTTTTATCGTCAAAACGATTGTTTTCAAGATTATTTTTAATTTTTGTTGCAAGATCTTTATCAAACAGAACTTCTTTAACAGCCTTTGCAACACTTTCGGGGTTTCTTTCGGTTACAACACCTGTTATTCCCTGTTCAATTAAATCACGGTGAGCACCGATATTTGAAACGACTATCGGTTTTAAAAGATACTTTGCCTCATCAACAACAAGCGGTCTTCCCTCATATTCCGAAAGCTGAACGCAAACATCAGCCATGTTCATATAAGAGTATGGATTCTCTGTTGAACCCGTAAGAACCACCTTGTCTTCAAGACCGAGTGATTTAATCTGAGAACGAAGGTTATCTTCCTCTTCTCCCGAGCCGACAATATACCATTTGAAATCTATGCCTTCATCCAAAAGAAGCTTTGCAGTATCAACAGCGATATCAAAGCCTTTTAGCTTTACAAGTCTTCCGACAGAGCAAATGGCATATTCGCTGTCCTTTTCAAGTACAGTTTCACCGACCATCCTGTCAATCTTTTGTGTATCAATGACATTGGGTATTACAACAAGCTTTTCCGAAAGATTCGGCATAAGCCCCAGTATTTCTCTTTTTGAGTTTTCAGACACGGTAACCACATTTTTCATTTTGGAAAAGCGGGTTATGTCAAGATGTACATTGGGATATGTTTTGGAATAGTCGGTATGTATCCAGCCGATTTTCACGTCGGCATCAACCATATCCGATACATAATAATTAGGTCCGCCTTCCATATAGCCGACAGCAATATCATAGTGTTTATCAAGCCTGAGCATTGCTTTTTTCTGTACGAACCAGTCAAATCTTGAGTTTCTGTAGCATTTTTTACCCACAATTTTATAAAGCACAGGTTCAAGACCCCATATGATTCTGAAAAAAGCAAGACCGATTCTGCCTCTTTTCAAAAGGCTCTTAAATGAAGAAAACATACCTTTGAAGAATACATCACGGTAAAGAGAATTGTCGCTTATGACATTTACCCTCTCATCCAGTCTATCCGCATATATTCCTTTGTCTGCAAAGGTATACACGTCAACATTATATTTTTCAAAGTCCCAGTACTTCAAAAGACCGTAAAGGCTTTTTTCGGCACCGCCCGTTGTAAGCGACGGGATTACAAATAAAATGTTTTTCTTCATTTTGAGTCCTCTTATTTTACTCTGTCTGAGTATTTAATTCGGTAAAGAATCCTAAAAAGTCCGTACATATGGAATCTGACGATTCTAAACCACTTACTGTCACCGATGTAAGCAGGAATAAAATCCTTGCGGTATTTGATAACTGTTTTAATACATTCTTTTACGCACTTATTATGCTCTTTATTCTTTGTATTGCAAAGGGCATGAAGCATGGCAAGGCTTGCTTTTACCAATATGTTGTTTGCTTTTTGTGAAAGCTTGGGAAAATCGGAATCAATTATACTCTTCTTCTGCTGTGCAAAGTATAGTATGTCAAAATACTTATCGGAAAAAGAAGCGTGAGATGCACTATCAAGGTTGTTTCTGTATCTGTATATGTAATAATCACGTGCAGTAACAACAGGCTTTTTTAGAAAACAGCAGAACACATAGTAGCTGTCTTCATGAATTTTCCTGCCCTCTTCGAAACGGACATCCTTGAAAGTCTCTCTTTTATAGAGCTTTGCGCAGGACGAATAAGTATAAGAATTATCCTCTATTGATTTTTCAAGTGCCTGTGTTTCTGTCCATACAAAATCAGGATTTCCTTCGGGCAATTCGGTTGGAAAATCTACACTGTCAACAGTACCGATTGCCACATCAGCATTGTTTTCGGTTATATCCTTGAAAAGTACCTCGAGAGCATATTTTGAAATCATGTCATCAGAATCGAGGAACATATAATACTCTCCGCCTGATGCATCGAGTCCCGTATTACGGGCACGGCACACTCCGCCGTTTTCGGTATGTATAACTTTGATTCTCAAATCTTCTTTTGCGTATCTGTCGCAGATTTCTCCCGATTTATCAGGTGAGCCGTCATCAACAAGTATAAGTTCAAAATCCGAATGTGTCTGCGAAAGAACACTTTGTATACATTCGTCGAGGTATCTTTCTGCCTTATAAACAGGGACTATAACCGATATCAATGACATACAATACTCCTATTTTTTCTTAAAAATACGTATAAAAGATTTACAAACCCCTTTAAACTGACCGTGTTTCAGCCTCAAAAACAGCGATTCAAATCTTCTGTACAAACGAACAAAAGGATGTCCGACACCCATAACTCTATAAAGTTTTTTTCTGAAATCAACATCTTCAATAACATATTGCTGATGTTTAAGCGGAAACTCATACTCATAGGTTCTCATGTTGAAAATACGCCTGATTCCTTTAGGCAAACATTCAAGGCTTGCACCGCCATGAGTGGATTCGCCTTCATTACCGATATTTGAAATCAGATTCTTACAGGGAACAATGTTAAGTCTGCTGTTAAGCTTACAGTTAGCACTGAGAATTGACTCATAATATGCCACACCTTCAACATTCTGCTCATTGTATTTTTTAAGCATTTTTTTTGTATCAAACTGACCTTTATAAAAATCCTTATATTTCTGAACATAGTATTCGTTATTGACAAAATCCACATGGTCTACCCAACCGTCTATGACTCGTTTCCACGAAGCCCATCCGGTAATAGTCTCGGTAGACGTAAAAACATAATCATATGGCGAATCATATTTTTCAAGGTTGTTCATGCCGCAAATCATATTAATACGTTCATCATCTTTATACTTTTCCAAAAGTTCTTTGCAAAACGGGAAAAAGCTTTGTGATGGAACATCATCGTCCTCAAGCACAATACCCATTTCTTCGGTTTCAAACATCCATTTTTGAGAAACATATTCTGACGGGTCACAACCAAGATTTTTTTCTTGATAATTGGTATGCACCTCGCATTCCCAATCTATATTGCTTACAACTTCGCGGCACTTTGCAACATTTTCTATGTCGTCAGGTCTTCCCTCTCTTGCACCATCTTGAAATAGATAAAGCCTGCTGGGTCTTGCAATTCTCACCTGCTCAAAAACCTTTTCAAGCATTTTGGGTCTGTTGAAAAACAAAATCAAAACAGCAATATCAATTTTACTTTCATGCTTGTTCATGAAGCCACCTCTTAAAACCAATATGTCATATCAGTGTTTTATATATATCATAATACCTGCCATAGCACGTATTCTTATCAAATTTACTATGCTTTGTAAGCGCATCAAACCTACACTCACCGTTTTTAACTTTATTTATTGCCCCGACAAGTCCGTCCACATCATCCTGAGCCACTACTATTCCGCTGTCTTCATCCACCAGCTCTGGACTTCCGCAGGAATCAAATGTCACAACAGGTGTTCCGCAGCAAACACTTTCCATATTAACGGTCGGAAGTGTATCTGCTCTTGTGAGATTGACAAAAACGTCAGCTGAGGCATATATATCCGAAAGCTCATTTCTTTCGCTCACAAAACCGACAGGAATAACATTATCTTTACCTTCAAATATCGCCCTATGCTCATCCTTACAGCCGACAATTACAATTGCGGCATCGGGATTTTTGTCAATTATGGCATCGACGGCCTTTTTGTTTACGGGCTCCGTCCATTTGTTTGCCATACCCAAAATCACAAATTTATCGCCAATGTTATGCTTTTGCCTGAAATCACTTTCGTGCGGCTTGAATACCCCGGTATCAACGCCATTGTACACTACTTCCGTTCTCACAGACTTAAGGCGGGATTTTCCGGCTTGTTCCGCTATCCACTTGCTGCAACCGACAAGTGTCAGGTTCTTTATCTTCAAAAGATGCTCTGTTCTGTCGATAAGCGTCTTTTCTGTAGCATCCAGGAACAAGCTTGGCACTTCTCTTTTAAGCTGGGAACAGTTTCCACAGGATTTTTGCCATCTATCGCAGTTTGTGTGAGCAAAATGCGAGCATTTGCCCGTAAAATACCAGCAGTCATGCATTGTGATTACTGTTGCTATGTTCTTCTTAGCAAGATAGTCGCAAAGCAAGTTAAAATTTATGTAATTACTGTGCAGGTTATGAAGGTGGACAATATCAGGATTCTCCTTATCCATCCACTTTAGGAGTCTTTTTGTAGCACCCTTACTTGCATACCCCTGTTTTCCGAAAATTCTTGAATGGAGCGCGTGATATTTCCAGTCGAGTTTGTTGCCGACAATGTAAACATTATCTGCATTTATGCTTGTTTTCTGTGTTGCTACTGCCGTCTGTTCGCCGTTTCTTTCAAGCATATCGCAAATATCCTTTGCTATAATACCTGTACTCAGAAAGCCATAGACAGCATTTATCTGTAAAACTTTCATTTTTAAGCTCCTTACATGAAGAAGAACTTATAATAAGGATTCTGCATAATAATATAGAATATCAGGACGAGCGTTCCGCACATACTGACAAGAGCACGTTGCCTCTTTTCAAAAGACATTACAATTTCGGGAATCATTATCATGATAAACAACGAATAGTATTGCTGTATTCTCATGAATGCCTGCTGTTGATATACAAACAATGTTGTAAATATGGTCATAAACATTGCGTTGTACAAAAACTTTGAGTCTTCGCGTCTCTCCTTAACATTTGGATAACAAATCAAAGTAAAAATACATATCAAAAGCAGTATTGTAGCATATGTTCCTGCACCGCCTACTGACTCTTCAATCTGTTCTTCGCCAAATCCCAGGGTATATGCAAGAGGTGCATATATGGGTTTACCGATAAGTGAAAACACAAAGGAACCGCCAAGGATAAACACGCTTTTCAGTGCCGTTATGTTCATGTTTGCAATGAAATAGAACGGAACAAAAACAATTGCCGATTTGTGTATTAGGAAGGCAAGCAATGACAAAGCTAAAAACTTCCAGAGTTTTCTTTCTCTAATGTACTTATAGCCGATAAACACGATAAGTGCTGTTGCAATTGTCTGTCTGTGACCGGTTACGGCATAAAATGCAAAGAAAAGGGATGAATAAATAATAAAACTCAGCCATGGCATTTCGGAGTTTTTGTAGATCCACACTGCCATGGATACGGTAAATAATATGGCGATAAAAAAAAGAAAGCATCGATAATTATCCGTAAAAATCTGAAAAATCTTTACTAATGTATGATACCCGGGGTCTTTGAAGCTATGCTCGGCAAAAGGATTCTTAATGTATTCGAACAAATTAGAAAGAATCCTCGACCAAGAGGTATATTTTACTTCTTCAAACTTTACGAGATATTGCAACGTATCATTTCCAACTGTAAAATGACGAAGGCCAGAAAGAAGTATCCATTGAGTTGCTGCAAAAATGCAATACATCCTTTTACTGTTTTTGAAACAGTATGCCCATATGAGCAAAAACAGCATATTTATAAGATATATTTTCACTCTACTGTATACCTCCTTCTTTAAGATTTCATCAGAAGCCGTTAATTAAACGCAATACGATTTATATCATCTCGAATCATAGCCTGAATATCCTTTCGCTGATGATTCTTTTTTCCGCATCTCCACGATTTCTTTCCGTATTCTTTAATCAAATCTGTGTTTTCAACAATTTCATTGAGCTTTTCTTCAAGTTCCTTCTCAGAATCTGCTACAATTGCTGCATCATTCTTGATAAGATGGGAAATTGAAGCAACATCTTTCGGACCATAGGCAACAATGCACTTTGATTGATGAAAATAATCTACAAGTTTAGTTGAAAAAGATTGCCTTACAAGTAATCTGTTTTTTATATCTGTAGATTCAACATGAACCAAAATATCTGCTTTCTCTTGTATTTCCACAATTTTTTGAGCTGAAACGCTTCCCATCAAAAATGATGAATTCTCTTTTTGTAAAGCATTTTTGATTCTTTCAGTAACATCATTTCCTGTGTACACACGGAGCTGTGCTTTAATCCCGTTTACATTTATTCTCTCAAGTACATTTGCAATATGTGCTAAAGATTTCCAACGGTTCATCCCTATATTGCCTGTATAAACCAGCTGTAGCGGCTTGTTTAAATCTCCATTAGATATTTCATCGCCGTCAAAATTTTCACCCTTGGTTAATACTTTACACTCTCTCGAAAAAGACTTTTCATAATCATTTTTTTGAACATCTGATATAACATACATTACATCAGCAGCATTAGCAGTTTTTCGCATCATTCTTCTGTTCATAAAATGATTGATCCATTTTAACGGAGAAAACATAATACGTTTTAATGAATAGTTATTATCCCATGCATACAGCACCAATGGTACCCCTGTTATCTTTTTTAAGTGTAATATTAATTTGTTTAAGGGAATACTGTCTGACAATACTGTGAAAATTACGTCCGGATTATATTCATTAATAAATTGTTTCAGCTGAGGGGATTTCCATCTGCCCATTGTCCATATTAAATTCTGAAGCAAAAAAAACACAGTCCAACGTCGTGATTTCATAAATCTGATTGCACTTTGTTCGTTTTTTGTTTCCTGCGTTTTGGCATTTGACGCTTTATCACAAATCTTGGTCGTCACACCAACTGGAGTTTTTTTGATTAGATTTTTAATAAGCATTTTTTCAGTAATACAAAATGCTTTAGTTATCTCTTCATCAGGAACACCGGCTCTTGTATAAATACTTGCAAGTTCTATGTCGTTCATACCTTTGAACAAATTTATAAAAGTATTCCCAATACTAATTTCTTTTTTCAAAGGCGACGATGACACAAAAAGTATTCTCAAGTGGTTTTTCCCCCATTTCTAATCCAGTTCTATCAAATCCCCGAGTTCTTTCTCCCACTTTTCCGGATACATCGGCCAAAATCCGCCGCCATGGAAGAAAGTGAATTCACCAAAGTATATTTTCCCACTAATTTCATAAAGGTCAATTCTTACAAACTTCATACCTTTTGAAAGTTTTGCTGCAACTTCTTTCATTTCATCAAACATATCCGGTTTTTGTATTTCCAAACCTGACTGGTCATGAATATTTGTAATATCAAGATGATTGAATTCCATGTCAAAGAAATCGAATTTCACATCGGTGCTGCGATCGGTTGCCACAAACATAATTACCGGCTTACCGTTAAAGCAGAAAAACTTATAATCACGAATATCATCTTCGCCTTCAGGAGTCATAAACTTTTCAGCAACAATGCAAGGCTTTACATCCTTATACGGATACTCTCTGCCAAAAACATAGGGGTTGAGTTTCAAACGTCCCTCAAAAAATGAGTTCAATTCTTCCCTATTTATTGAGGATTTATCTGTAATAACCTTAACACTTCCCGAGTCGTGGTTACACTTTAAGACAAACTTGTCTGGAAGTTTATCAAAATCAATTTCATTGAAATGATCCCAGCTTCCGTAAATCGGGAAAAGATATTCTTCTCCTAAAACGTCTTTTATGTACTCTCTGACACCAATTTTGTCTACAAGCTGTGTGTATTCAGAACGTTTTTCATTAAGTTTAAGCCAGTTTTGTTTGTCACAAAAAGTAGTAGGATTCTTAAGATTAAGTTTTTTACCTGTTTTAATTCTAAAGACCATTTTCAAATAGGGTTTAGAAGGAATGAATCTCAGACAGTTTATAAGTTTTAACCTTAATTCTCTGTTTTTGAAAATCTTTTTGTAATCCATTATTACAAATTCTCCTTATACCACTCAATAGCCTCTGCAAGGCCCTTAGCGAAATCATAATCAGGGTCATATCCGAGAAGTCTCTGCGCCTTTGAAATATCGGCATTTGAGTGCTTGATATCTCCTTTTCTGTCGGGACCGAAGTTGGGTTCAATATCAACATTCAGAGCTTTTGTAAGGCTATAGTAAATATCAATAAGGTATTCACGTCCGCCGTAAGCGATGTTGAACGCCTCACCTGCCGCTTCATGAGGTGCAAGACAAGCCTTGAGGTTTGCTTCAATTACATTTTCGATATATGTAAAGTCTCTTGACTGCTTACCGTCGCCGTTAATTGTAGGCTGTTCACCCTTAATGAGCATCTTAATGAACTTAGGGATAACTGCCGCATATGCACCGTCGGGAGTCTGACGTCTGCCGAACACATTGAAGTATCTGAGTCCATAGGTATCAAGACCGTAGTGCATTGTATACTGCTTTGCCCATTCTTCATCGCATCTCTTTGTGAGAGCATAGGGTGAAAGAAGGTTGCCCTCTCTGCCCTCTGTCTTGGGAAGATTGGGTTCATCGCCGTAAACGGAAGAACTTGAAGCATAAACAAACTTCTTTACGCCGTTCTGTCTTGCCGCTTCGAGCATATTGAGTGTACCGTCAATATTGTTCTTACAATAGAAAAGAGGCATTTCAAGTGAACGGGGTACACTTCCCCACGCCGCCTGATTGAGAACAAAGTCAACGCCCTCACATGCCTTCATACATGTATCGAAATCCTTGATGTCGCCCTTCACAAACTCATAATTGGGGTTATCAAGGAACATATCAACATTTGCCTGCTTACCTGTGGAAAGGTCATCAAGGCATCTTACCTTATAGCCCATATTAAGAATAGCTTCGCAGAGGTTGGAGCCGATAAAACCGGCACCGCCTGTTACAAGAAATTTTGAATTTTCGGGGAATTTTAAGTGTTTGTAGCCCATTTTTCTGTCACCTTTCTCTATTAACCGTTAATTATTTTGAAATACTCGTTTATAACAATTTTTCTGTCAAACTGTTTTTCCATCTTTTCCCTGCCCATTCTGCCCATTTGGCACTTTTCCTCATGGGACAAAGAGAGAAACTTGTCAACAGCCGCTTTTAAACTGTCTGCATTTTTCACTTCAAAGCCAAAGCCTGTTACACCTTCATCAAAGGATTCACGGCAGCCGGGGATGGTTGATGCAAGTATGGGACGTCCTGAAGAAGCACCTTCAAGAAGGACATTTGCCATACCCTCATGATAAGACGGCAGTATAACTGCGTGTGCCTCTTTTAAAAACGGAATTACATCGTTGTTATATCCCATGCAGCTTACATTATCAAGTCCCACAAAGGGGTTCTCGGAACCGTATTCAACATCGCCGAGGATTGTGAAGTGGACATTTTTATTATCAAGGTATTGCTTTGCAGTCTCTGCAAGCTCATATACGCCCTTATCTCTGATAATTCTACCGATAAAAAGGATGTTAACTCTGCCATCGGCAGGATAATCCAGATAGGAAAATCTATCCACATTTACACCCGAGCCGGGCAAAAGAACTACATTATCGCCAACAATATTATGCTTTTTGAAAAACTCAAGATTTGACCCGTTCTGGAAGAACACACACTTTGCCTTTTTACAGCCACGTTTATAAAGCGTCAGCATAATCTTTTGCAAAAGCCCGTCGTTTTCAATAACACCAAGACCTGTTACATTTGCGGCATACGGAACCTTCAAGCTTCCGCAAGCCATACCGCCGTAAGCGTTGGGTTTTACTGTATATGTAAGTACAAAGTCCGGGTTATTCCGTTTAATGAGCTTTCTGTAGCTCAGAAGCAAAGAAATATCCTGCAAAGGATTTTTTCCGTGTCTTGATGCCTTTGATTCTACAATCTTTGCACCAAGCTCCGCTATTTCCGAATTTCTCGGATGGTCGGGAACACTGACAAGCACTTCGTTTCCCGAATCAACCAAAGCCTTGATAAGCTCTTTTCTGAACTGGACTATGGTTGTCACGTCATTTGCCAATATCAATATTTTTTTCATCTTAATAATTTTCTTTCACTTTTTCTATGATAGTTTCGGCGTCGATTGAATACTGTTTTCTTAAGTATTTCTGACTGCCGACGATACACGAGTATCTGTCATCAAGACCGATTCGCACAAGCTTTGCCGAGGCTGTCTGCTCTTCTGCAAGAACCTCCGCAATTGCCGAACCGAATCCGCCGGAAAGATTATGCTCTTCAACGGTGATAATTGTGTTAAACCGGGATGCACATTCAAGAACAGTTTTCTTATCGATAGGCTTTACTGTGGGGAATGTGTACACTTCAGGGGTGATTCCCTCTTTTTCAAGCTCCTTGCAGGCTTCATCAACCTCATCAAAAATAGCTCCCGTTGAGAAAACCGCAACCTTCTTGCCGTCTCTGATTTTGATTGCCTTACCTATTTCAAAGTTATCTATTTTTTCGTGAATCTGCTTTTCTCCTCCTCTGCCGAGTCGAAGGTAACAGGTACCCTGGGTTTCATAGATTGCCCTTGTGGCACAGGCTGCTTCTACAAGGTCACCCGGTGCAACTACGGTAACATCGGGAAGTGCACGCATCATGGCAATATCTTCTGTTGCGTGGTGGCTCATACCGAGTGAGCCGTATACAAAACCGCCGCCGACACATACAACCTTTACGTTTGCATTGTGATATGCACAGTCGTTACGAATCTGTTCAATACATCTGAGAGTCGGGAAATTACCGATGGAGTATGTATATACAATCTTTCCCTGAAGAGCAAGACCTGCCGCAATAGAGGTCATATTCTGCTCGGCAATACCTGCGTTGATTATCTGATCGGGAAGTTCTTCCCAGAATGGTTTGAGAACACCGAAGCCAAGGTCGCCTGTAATGATATAGACATTTTTATCTTTTTTCGCTATTTCCAAAAGAGTCTTTACAAATGTATCTCTCATTTTGCTTCCTCCTCATAGGGGTCCTTAACGCCTTCGGGCATTGCTGCATGAAGTTCTTTAAGTGCTCCGTCATATTCTTCACCCTCATGAGGGAATCTGTAATGCCAAAGAATATCATTTTCCATAAAGGAAATACCGTTGCCCTTGACTGTGTTTGCAATGATAACGGTAGGCTTGTCCTGTGACTTCTTAGCCTCATTAAGAGCATTTCTGATTGCATCGTGGTTATGACCGTCAATATCATAAACATTCCAGCCGAATGCTTCCCACTTCTTTGCAAAAGGAGAAAGTGAAAGTGTATTCTCGCAAAAGTCAAGACTCTGCATTTTATTATGGTCTACAATTACAACAAACTGATTGAGCTTAAAATGGCTCGCAAAGAGTGCCATTTCCCAGATGGAGCCTTCATCACACTCACCATCGCCCGTTATTGCATATGTAAAGTAATCCTTTTTTTCAAGCTTTGCATTAAGTGCAATACCGCAAGCCATACAAGCGCCGTGACCCAGTGAGCCTGTGGAAATTTCAACACCGGGTATACCCTTATGAGAAACATGACCCGAAAGACGGCTGCCGTCGGCGTAGTGGGTCTTGAGTTCATCGGTCGGGAAAAATCCCTTTTCTGCAAGGGCAGCATAGATTGCCGCACCTGCGTGACCTTTACTGAGAACAATTCTATCTCTGTTTTCGTCCGTAATGTTGTCGGGAGTAATATTTGCAACATCGTTATAAAGCACTGCTACAACGTCTGCGACCGACAGAATTGAGCCAATATGGCTTCCGTGAGAAATATGTGTCATTTCAATGCCGTGGCGTTTAATAAGCCAAGACAGCTGTTCACTCTTCATTTTCTTACTCTTACTCCTTTGAGATTTTTTCTAATCGTTCTATCTGCTCTGCGTTCAATTCAAAGCTTAATGACTCTGCATTCTGAAGCACCTGTTTGGGGTTCTTAGCTCCCACTATTACAACAGAATCTTTAAGGTAATCAAGAATCCATCTAATTGCAACGGACGAAACCGATTTTCCGGTTTCATTTGCAATTTCCTTCAAAACCTCTACGATTTCAAGATTCTTGAGCAACTTTTCACCATGGAAGTTGACGTAGATATCTCTTGAACGTCTGTCATTTGCTTCAAACTTACAGTTTTTATCATATTTGCCGGAAAGTATTCCCTGACCGAGGCTTCCCCATGTGAACGGTGTCATTTGAAAATCATCTCTGAAAGAGAACATTTCACTTTCGTTCTTTCTGCAGGCAAGGCTGTATTCGTCCTGAAATGATACAAAGGGATTTGACGATAAGCTCTTCAACTCTATCTCGTCTTCTTTATGGATATTTGAAAGTCCGTAGTATCTTATTTTACCCTGTTCACGGAGTCTTTCAAGACTTTCGGCAACATCCGAAAGAGGTGTCTTTCCGTCTCTGTAATGAACCTGATAGAGGTCAATATAATCTCTGCCAAGACGCTTCAGGCTTCCTTCGACGGCACTGAATATATAATCCCTGCTGTTATCGTAGGTAGTCTTGCCATTTTCAACTCTCACTCCGAACTTTGTTGTGATAACAACATTATTCTTATCTGAACCTAAGGCTTCAGCAAGTGTTCTTTCACTTTCACCGAGTCCATATGTATCGGCTGTATCAAAAAAGTTGATACCGTTTGTGGCAGCTGTCTTTACTGCGTTTACAAGTTCCTGCCTTGAGACGTCCCCCCAGCCGTAGCCGCCGAGAGGGCAACCGCCCATACAAAGGGCCGAAACTTCAAGGTCTGTCTTTTGTATTTTCACCTTTTTCATCAGGTTTTCTCCTTAATATTTGCTTTACGCAAAGTGATTTTTCTTATGTAAAACTCGATGTAATACAAAATCGATGCCACTACAAGAATCAGCAACGTAACAACCGCAAGATTCAGCGGAAAAGCAAGTTTTTTGAAATGTGCTATTATAATAAACTGCACAATATATATCTGCAAAGTTATGTTCGAAACATATCTGACACACACTTTCAATACCTTAGGCATCTTTTTGAACAGTGCTTCAAGAGACATAAACAAGTCAAAAACAGCCACAAGAGCAATCAGGATTATTATTTGATTTACAATCTGATATTTCAAGAGGAAATCATATCTTGAAAACGCAATCTTGGAGCCAAAATACGCCACTATGCAAAATACCGTCAGAAAAACTTTCACTCCGCTGAATTTGCCATATCTGTCTTTATGCTTTCTAAACAATGCCCCAACGAGCATGCTTTCAAAATAAAGAAACAGAATAAACGGTTCATAAACATTATCAATACTATATGCTGTCTTGTCATATAACAACACATAAGCAAGCAACCATATGACTAATACTGAAATCAGTGAGGTTTCCAGAAACTTTCCATTTCTTTTATCCAGATATGACATGATGTAAAAAGCAATGTAGCAAACAACAAGCCACACAAGAAAAATGTAGTTTGTAGGATAGACAAAAAGCTTTACTGCCTGCGAAAAATCATTCAAAGGATATTCACCGAGTACAACAGCAAACAAAGTAAATGCAGCCATGGCAGGATACACTCTGAGAAATCTCTTTAAAAACCATTTGGGGAAACTGTCTTTTATGTTAAAAAGCAAAAATCCCGAAACAGCAAAGAACAAGATGTTTCCGAGAAGTCCGCCGCTTGCCATAGCACTGACAGGCCAAATATCTCCAAAATGAGAGTTTGTAATCAGCAGCGTTGCTATAAATTTCAAGTAGTTAATAAACTCAAACATAAGCAATCCTTAATATCAATTATTTTGCTATTTCTTCCGTCTTTTCACTATCCGCCGTCTTAACCTCAGCCGAGCCGTCATCCTCATTACCTTCATTTGTGAGGACGGATTTGATTGTCATGAAAAAAATCTTGATATCAAGCCACATTGAAAGATTTTCAACGTAGTAGTTATCATAGGCAAATCTTGCTTCGACTGTATTTGTCTTTCTGCCGTGAACTGCCGCCCAACCGGTAATGCCGGGAAGAGCATCAAATCTTTTAAGTTCTTCTTCCGTGTAATCCTCCCAGTTTTTGGGGTAATATGTAAGCACAGGTCGCGGTCCGATAATTGACATTTCACCTTTGAGAATATTTATTATCTGAGGAAGCTCGTCAATGCTTGTGGCTCTTATGAATTTCCCAACCTTTGTCACTCTGGCATCTCCCTTGGTACAGAAAACCCCGCCCTCTTGCTGTTCGGCACCTACACACATGCTGCGGAACTTATACATATCATAAACCTTGCCGTGCTTTCCCACTCTCTGCTGAATGAAAATTGCAGGTCCCTTTGACTCAACCTTTACGGCAATCGCAGTAATCAGGAGTATGGGTGAAGTAAGTATCAGTGCCAGCAATGCAAACAAAATATCAAAGAAACGCTTAAAGAAATGCTTATACATTTTTCTTTCTCCTAAAATCGTTTTCGCCAAAAATGGGCATAACTATGCCTTTTATAAATATACAGCATAATTATACCCCTCCCCTTAAAAAAAGTCAATAGCATAAATGCTTTTTTACTTATATATTTATTAAATAAAAAATCCCCGCACACACGTGCGGGGAAAAATACTAAATATTCGCCAATGCTTTTTTTATGACCTCTACCCTCTCATCGCAGATTTCCTTTGTATCATCGGGGAAAACATTAAGATAAACAACCTTCGACAGCTTTTCGAGGGTTTTTGGGCACATATCGGGTCTATAGTCGGGAACAATATCTTTATTTGCCTCCATTTTGAAGGGATCCATTAAAGGATTAAGAGCCCCGCGCTTATTCATTATTGCGGTCCAGTTGGTATAGACGTGTTTACCTGTATCTATCGGTACGGTGCCTCCGATTCCTTCATAAGACGCAAATTTTCTTGCCTTTTCCTCGCTGTCAAATTTAAAAGCAAGTGTTGTTGCGCAGTCACCGTCTATGTCATTTGACGGAACAAATTCGCACACATCCGAAAGTTTTTCCATCATGTACTTTTTATTCTTTCTGTTATCGGTGAGAATTCCTTCCATTCTGTCAAGCTGAACACCGAGAACCGCCGCACAAAGCTCGTTTGAACGGTATTCATTTCCGCAGAATTCTGCTTCGGAAAAGCCTGACATCTGGTCGCCGAAAAAGGCTATTGCACTGCTGTCATGATAAATAAGTGCCCTTTCAAAAACAGCCTTATCTTTAGTCAGAAAACCGCCGCCTTCACCGCAGGTAATGAGCTTGAAATAGTTGAAGCTCAGTCCCCCTGCATCGCCTATTGTGCCGAGTCTCTTACCGTGATACGAACCGCCGTCTGCCTGACAGGCATCCTCTACAATGAAAAGGTTATGCTTGTTTGCAATGTCGCATATTCTGTCCATATTACAGGGGAAGCCTTGAATGTGTACGGGGATTACAGCCTTTGTATATTTTGTAATTTTTCTTTCTACATCACAAGGGTCGATTGTAAGCGTGTCATCGACGTCGCATATTACGGGCATTGCACCTGCGGCAATTACAGCCATGGGTGTTGCGATATATGTGTATGCAGGAACAATTACCTGATCACCCGGGCCTATGCCGAGGGCAACAAGTGCGCTGGTGAGTGCCGCATGACCGCTTGTCATAAAAATTGCATAAGGCACATCAAAAAGGGTACGAAGTTTTTCTTCTGCCTTTTTTGATGCCATAACACCGCCGTTTATTTTAAATAAATCTCTTGATTCTATTACCTTTTTTACTGCTTCTATTTCTTCATTTCCGATTCTGAACATAACCTATTATTCTCCTTCACACAAAAGCACATTTACCGTCGATGACATGGCATCCGACAGGTATTTTTCGGCATTGTCACAAAACTGCTGAGGTCTGCCGTATCTGAACATTTCAACCTCGTATCCTCCGCGGCACAGTTCATTCTCCGGTGCAAAATATCCCTCAAAACCGTTACAACAGGACACACAAAGGACATTCTTTCCTTTGACTGCCTCATCAATTTTGGAACCCGTTTCGGCAAACATCTCAAATGGGATTCCCGTGAAAACAAAGTCACCGAGAGCTATCGTCTGCTGGCTTATCTCAAAGTATTCTTTTTCCTCTGCGTTTTGGCTGTTCAGCCTCATTACCGTTTCAAGATAATCCTTTATCAATGCACCGAGATTTTCTTTTTCATCTTTGTAATTTTCATACATTTTCCCGCAAATCTCCGTACTTTCTCTCGGTTTGACGGGAATTTTCAATGTTTCCGAGCCTGCAAAAAGAGACGGCATTTCAGATTCACCCGTTTTTTCATAAATTGCCAGCACATCTCTTGTGGCAATTTCGCCGAGTTCCCTTACATAGCTTATATCGCCGGTGGTTTTTCCGTTGGAAATTCTGGGGCCTGCATCACCGACAGAGCCATTGAAAAATGCCGTAACACCGCCGCTTTTTTCTTCGAGTGCATCCACCATAATACCTGACCAATCTCGGGTGATTTCGCGGTTTTCTCCCGCAGCCGTTCCGTGACAGCCGTAATGCACCATATTGGCAACACACTTGCCGCTTTCGTCTTCAAAGGACAGTACCGTCATTCTTTTATTGAAAGGACCGTCGGTGTCCTGGCCGAATACAACACGGCCGTCTGCAAGTGTCTGCCGTCTGTTGACACCAACAAGGCTGTCTCCGAAAGCCGATTTCATTTTTACGCTTATTCTTTTCGATACGGCACTTTCTGCCGCCTTCAGAATCTTCGGCACAAAAATGTTATCGCAGTATTCCCTGTCAATATCTCCCCAGCCCTCTGTTCCCGCAACATTTGGTGCAGAGTGGGTATGTATTGCACAGAGCATAATATTTTCCTTTTGCACACCCGTTTTCTGTTCCAGAAGTTGTCTTATTTCATCACAAAGAGCCGTATTTATTTCACAAACACAGATACTGAGCATAAGTGCCTTTTTACCGTCTTGTTCAAAGTAAAATGCCGTTACCGTCAGGTCATCGTTTACACTTTCCGATACAATATCGGGATTATACCCGTAAAGGTGACCTCCGACAGGCGGGGTTATCACTTCCCTGCCTATACCAAGCATGAGATTTTGCATAATTTCACCGCACTTTTCAAAAGAGACAGCCTTACGGCTGCCTCTACAATGTTTATTTAACCTTCAAGAATATCTGCAATTCTCTTGCAGGCAAAACCGTCGCCGTAGGGGTTGCTTGCCTTGGACATTGCTTCGTATGCGTTCTTATCATTGAGAAGAAGTTTGAAGTTTTCGTAGATTACATCTTCATCTGTGCCGACAAGCTTCAAGGTTCCTGCCTTGATACCCTCGGGTCTTTCGGTGGTATCACGCATAACCAAAACAGGCTTACCGAGACTGGGGGCTTCTTCCTGTATTCCGCCGCTGTCTGTCAAAATCATAAAGCTTCTTGCAAGGAAGTTATGGAAATCAAGAACCTCCAGAGGCTCGATAATTCTGATTCTGTCACAATCTCCGAGTTCTTCGTCTGCCGCCTGACGTACAACGGGATTCATATGAATGGGATAAATTGCCTTTACATCGGGATGCTCATCCATAACGCGGCGGATTGCCCTGAACATATTATGCATAGGCTCGCCGAGGTTTTCACGTCTGTGAGCCGTAATCATAATAAGTCTTGAATCCTTTGCCCATTCAAGTTCGGGATGGGTATAGTCCTCTCTTACCGTTGTCTTCAATGCATCAATTGCCGTGTTACCCGTAACGTAGATTGTGCTTTCATCCTTGCCTTCACGGACAAGGTTGTCCTTTGAAAGCTCGGTAGGGGCAAAGTTATACTGAGAAATTATGGAAACAGCCTGACGGTTGAATTCCTCTGGGAATGGGCTGTAGATGTTATAAGTTCGAAGACCCGCTTCAACATGACCCACGGCAATCTGCTTATAGAAGCAGGCAAGTGCCGTAACAAAAGTAGTTGAAGTATCGCCGTGAACAAGCACAACGTCGGGCTTTACTTCATCCAAAACCGTGCCGATACCGTTAAGAATATTTGTTGTTATATCAAAAAGAGTCTGCTTATCCTTCATTACCGAAAGGTCATAGTCAGGTTTTACACCGAAAGCGTCAAGTACCTGGTCAAGCATCTGTCTGTGCTGACCTGTAACACATACTACCGTATTGAGATTCTTTCTTGATTTAAGTTCATTGACGAGCGGACACATCTTTATTGCCTCGGGACGTGTTCCGAATACAAGCATTACTGTTTTCATTTTAGTATCCTTCTATCAGTTGTTTTCAATTTTATGTGCTCTTGTCATAAGCTGTTCCACGACCTCGGCAGGATTTGCCTTATTATTTACAATATCGTTTACAGCAGAAATAATGGGCAGTTCAACTCCGTATTTTTCGGAAAGTCCCATTGCTGCAGGAAGTGCATTCATGCCCTCCACTACCATTCCGACCTCTTCAATGGCTCTCTTTGGCGAATGACCTTTACCAATAAGGAAGCCTGCGTGATTATTACGGGAATGTATACTTGTGCAGGTAACTATAAGATCACCGACACCTGCAAGACCGTAAAATGTTGTAATATCGCATCCCATAGCCATTCCAAGTCTTGCCATTTCGGCAGCACCTCTTGTGATAATTGCCGCTTTTGCATTATCACCATAGCCGAGACCGGAGGATATACCTGCTGCAAGAGCAACGATATTCTTAAGAGCACCGCACAGTTCAACACCGAGTATATCTGAGTTTGCATAAACTCTCATAACATTGTTTGAAAAAACCCTCTGCACAAGAAGCGCCGCATCCTCGTCACGGCTTGCAGACACAATTGTTGTCGGCAAATCCTTTGCCACCTCTTCTGCATGGGTAGGACCCGAAAGGGCAACAAGTCTTACGTCTCCAAGCTCGTCCGCAATAACCTCTGTCATGGTCTTAAGCGTATCGGTTTCTATTCCTTTTGCAACATCCACAATAATTGCATCGGAAGAAATATAGTCCTTTGCAGAATTTGCAACAGAACGGATATAAACGGAAGGTGCCGCAAAAACAATCATTTCCATACCTATACAGGCTTCTTTTATATCACCTGTAAAAACGATTTGTTCGGGTATTTTCATGCCGAGAAGATTGGGATGTACACGCTTTTGGGAAAGTGTTTCAACTTCCTTTTCAATTGCAGACCACACAACAACATCATTGCCGTTGATTGCAAGCATACGTGCAAGAGCCGTACCCCAAGTTCCTGAACCTAAAACGCCTATTTTCATTATAAATCTCCTGAAAAAGTATTGTATACGTAACTATATATAGTATTATAACCCTCTTTCACAAATATGTCAAGACAATATATGACTACACAAAAAATCCTGCCCTTGCGGGGCAGGACATTTGCAACCGATTGAAACATTATGAAAAAAACTTATGATAGTAATAAATCGGCACAGCACTCCAACCATGGCAAAGCGATCCGGCACTTGCAAAAGCACTTTCACCCTCTTTTGTTTCCCATACCGTTGTAGAGTCTGCATCCAGCATCACCTTATATGTATCTCTGATTTCCGAAAGAACATTTTCCCTGTATTTTTCATCCGTCATAAGAAGTGCATCATACTTAAAGCCCTTCATACTGAGAGAACACTCGGAAAGAGTATTTGACGAGAGTTTTTCACATATACTCTTCGCTCTTTCACCCTCCGCGATACCTGCGCAAACACAAAGGCTGTTTACAAGCTCTGTCGGGTCTTCCTCGGGGGAAGTAACAAAATACAGCCCCTTTCCGCCATCAAAGAAGGTTTCATTGACTCTTGTCTTTATTTCTTCCTTAATGCTGTCAAAAGGATTATCTTTGCCAAGCTTATTACATATTTCTTCAAAGGCACAGAGCGCAATTACCGCAATGGCATTTAAAAGGCAATTGGGTGCGAGAATATCTTCATCAAACATTTTCTTTGAGCCGTTTGTGCCGTATCTAGAGCCGTCTGCGTAGTCTGACCAGTCAAAGAAATTCCAGCGGCTGTCGCCGTCAAAGTTACAGATAAGTCCGTCTTTTCTGTTATTCATAAAGGTATTCAAGGTCTTTACCATTTTGTCAAATACTTCTTGTGCGAGAGTTAAATCACCGCTGTGCTGTGTGTATTCCTTAACGGCAAGCACATAATAGAGGCAGAAGGACGGTATTGTCAAATCCCTCTTACTCGGGAAGCATATCGACATGAGTCCATCTTCCCTGTTGTCCTTGCTCATAAGAAGAAGATTTGCTCTTGCATATTCAAAGTTACCGTCGGCATATGCATAATATCCCGTCAACATCTGATTTCTGGAATCGAAAGCATAAAGACACTGCTCACGCCAGGGACAGTCAACATAATGCTCAAGCATTGAAAGCTTTAAGGTGTTAAGGCAGATTTTATATATATCCTTATCAAGTTCCGAAAGGAAATCGTACTTTGCCGCATTTGTGGGATATACCTGCGGTAAAATACCGATATAATCCACATCTATCTCATCCTCGCACTCGATTTCAATATATCTGCAGGCAAGTCTGAGCATATGGTTTGTAAATACATTTTCGCCTTTTTTTGTCTTGTAATCAAAGCGGAAATTTCTGAATCCGATTGTCTTTTTTACGTGTCCGTCTTTGAGAAGCTCGCCATAGAAAACTCTGATTGTCTGTTCTGTTTTGCTGTTAATGGAGAAATTGCAAAAGCCCACATATTCTTCACCGAGGTCAAAGATGTAGTTTTTCTTTTCGCCGTGGGGTTTGCCCTGTCTGAGGGCTTCAACAACCTGCGTTTTTATGGGGCGTTTGACAAAATTACATTCCTTTTCGAGTACGACGGATTTTCCAAAGCCGTCACCTTTGCCTGTTAGCCATTCATCCTCTTTTGTCGCATCGTAAGAGAAGGAATAGCCGAGCTGGGAGGAGATTTCCACATCAAAGCCGGAAATGTATGCACGGCTCTGTCTTGAGGGTGTATTTTCATCGGATACAGCAATTGTTTTACCATCATTTTCTATTTCGAAAATAAGTCCCGCTTCGGGTGTATTCCAACGCATTCCCGATTTTGACCAGTAAACACAAAGGAAGCAAATAAAGTTTTCGCCATCGTTGAGATATGGTGTAATATCAATATCTTCATATGCCTTATAATGCTCAAAATCGGCATACTGAACGCTGGTAACATAGTTGCCGTTGACAAAAAGCGTATACTCGCCGCTTACCGAAAAGCGTACACTCACCTTACCGTCGTTATAGTCTAATTTCTGACAAAATTCGGCATAATTGTTTATGCCGTATTCCTTTGATGTCCATATCCATTTTGCATTTTCAAACATTGTCATTTCTCCTTTTATTCGAAAATTCTGTTCCAGTCAAAAAGTTCGCCGGGGTCATTTTTATTCGGATTATATTCTTGGTGTCCTATTACATGCTCCCTGTCAAAAGGAATGTTATTCCTTTCGCATATATCGGGAACAAGCATTTTCAATGTATCGTACTGGGCATCGGTAAAGCCGATGAGTGATTTATCAAGAGCATCATATTCATGCTCTTCAAGGTACTGTGCCATGTCGCTTTTACTTCCGATGGCAACTATCTCGATACCCACCGAGTATTTGTTCATTTTATTCGTGTACTTTTCTTCACCGGCATATTCACCCACACCTGCGTGCCATGCTGAATGTGATTCGGGAATATAGCAATAAGCACTGCCGTCCCTGTCGATTATGTAATGAATACTGATTTCACTTTCTTCAAATATTTCTCGGATTTGATTCATATCGTAGGGATTATCTCTGTCAGCAACAACATTACTTGTAAAGTGGAGCATGACATATTCCGTATCAAACTCCTTTTCCCAGGAGTATTTGTCAAGGGGTTCAAGGAAATATTCTTTTGCATATTCGCTGACATATATAGGTTCCTGCTGTATGATTTCCTGCCTTTCAACACTTTTGGGAACTTCTGCATCGTTTACGGTTTCATTTTTACCGCATGCTGTAAGTAAGACCGCACATAAGGTCAGCGCCATGAATGTTTTTTTAATCATATTTATCTCTTTTCTCGGAAACATAATCTATTCCCGCTTTTCTTGCCTGCATGCCTTGTTTAGGTTTGGGTACTCTGTAAATACGGCCGTCTTTAACAAATTTTGCACCCGTCTGTTTGAAGTGAAATCCGACGCCTGCATTTATGCATTGCTGTCTTAAATCAAGAACCCAATTATAGTCACAGATTCTCGCTTCAAGTCCCGATTCACCGCCGGCAATAACCTCGTCAATGCCTTTACCGAGATATGCTGACAGGTCGATTCTTTCTAAAAGAGGTTCGCAAATTATAATTCGCTTCTTTTGCGGAATTGACAGATATATTGGAAGCCTGTAGTCTGCCCTGTCCTGATTTTCACACGTTACCGCCATGGTGACATGACCGAAAATCTCCTGCCAGTCGTCGGGGACACATTCATAAAAGCGGTCAATGCGTTTTGTGATAAAAAAGAAGTTGCAATCACTTCTTTCACGCATCATCTGCCACACATCATCTCTCCACTCGTCGGCTTCTTTAAGGAAAAAGTCGGAGGTGAAGCAGGTATAAAAGGTTGTACCCGACGGGTATTTATATTCGCCTTTTCTGTTTTTTGCTATAGGCAAATTAAAGGTTGAGATATTCTTTTTGATTTCACTTGCATCTTTGTCATTCCGTGAGTCGATTCTGTAGACGTAGCAGTTGCGACAGCCTTCGCTGTGCTTCCTGCAGCCGTGCCACATATTCCACGTTACGTCCATTTTGCTCACCTCGTTTTATTATACAATACCTGTTTTGCAAAGTCAAACAAAAAAACACCTCTTTCGAGATGTTTTTTGCAATTTTCAATTAAAATGCAGGAACATAGTATGCCTTAATATCAACCTTTTTATTCTTATCAAGGACAACCTCGATTTTCTTTGCATCCATTGCGGGGAAAGCACAGATTCTCTTGTGACCGACAGTTTCACCGTGGTATGCTATCACCTTTTCCTGATGAGGTCTTGCAAAACAGCGTATTTCAAAGTCTTCGATTTCACTTTCTCCGTCCAATTCTTCGCAAAGGACAATGTGATTTACCTTTTCAAAGTCATCAAATACAATATTGTATCCGTTTTCAGTCTTTTCGACAGTTCCCTTTACTTCATACTTTTCAGAGAAGATTTCTTTAACCTTTTTACCAAATTCGATATAGCGTTTTGCATCTGCTTCGGGAAGCTTGCCGTCTCTGCCGGGTCCGATATTTATAAGAAGATTTGCACCTCTGCCGACAGAGGCATAGTAAAGTCCCATAAGTTCATCAAGGCTCTTTAATGTATGACCGTCGCTGTCGCTGTAGAACCAGTTTTTTGCACGTATTGTAACATCGCATTCAGCAGGCAGAAACCTCGCCTTTTCCAATTTATCGCCGTCTGCCATATTAATGGAAAATCCGGAAAGCTCTGTGAGGATATTTTTATTGCAAATGGGTGCAACACCCGATTCATTGCCTATCCAGCGTGTATCGGGATCCCACATATTGAATATGAGAATATTCGGCTGGCAGCTTCTTATTGCTTTAACAATTCGTGCTGTATCGTACTCGTGTCCTTCACTTCCGCAGCCGTCAAACCAGAGGTAATCGATTTTGCCGTAACCTGTGAGAAGCTCGGAAATCTGGTTTATAAAGTAGTCATCATATTCCTTGCCGTCCATATCGTTCGAGCCGAACTGTGCGGGAGAATAATAGAGTCCCACCTTGACATCATACTTTCTGCAGGCATCGACAAAGAGTCTTACAACGTCGCCTTTGCCGTCAAGCCAGGGGGTGTTCTTAACTGAATATTCTGTATATTTACTCGGCCAGTTTGCAAAGCCGTCATGGTGCTTACATACGAGAATTGCATACTTTGCACCTGCTTCTTTAACTGTCTTTATCCAGTTATCGCAGTCAACCTCGGGAGGATTAAAACCCGAAAGGGGCATTTCCTTCATATCCCAGTCAACATGACCCTCGTAAAATGTTCTTATACCAAAATGGAAAAACACGCCGAGTTCCCAATCAAGAAAATCAAGCTGTTCTTTTTTTATATCAACACAAGACATGGTAACTCTCCTTCAAAGTGAAATACAGTATACCTTATACTAACACCCAAAGCAGCGTTTGTCAAGAGTATTCTCGGTATCAGCAAAGCTCCTTTTCGGATATGCGAATTTTTACGCAAACACCTGCGTTTTGGCGTAATGCGTTCTTTTTTGCGAGTCTTTTCTTTAAAAGTGTTCTTCTGACATATCTCTTATAATGCATGAGTGCACTGATACCGAATAAAACAATCGCAACACCCAGAAGTTCAAGAAGCAGAACGGTCAAAAATGAAATATTTGTTGTGTCCGCACTGCCAGCCGCACCAAGCATTATTACAAATCCGATAACTATTACAAAGCCTAAAAGTTTTTTCATTTTTATCGCTCCTTTATTGTAAAATCGATTGATTGTTTATCTTACGATTTTATTATAAAGGACACGGTGTCCAAAAAACAGGACTTTGACAAGCAATGCAGCTATTTTTTTGTTAAAAACGGCAAAATCCCCGATGTCGGTGTTTGACATCGGGGATTAAATCCACTCGTGTTATTAACATTGAACCCGCTTCTGACATGTGTCGGAGATGATTGCGAGTTCTTTTGGTTACTTTTCTACGAAAGAAAAGTAACTAGATTGCTCTTGTAACCTTGTTGGAGCGCAAGCATCTTGAACATACGTTAACTGTCTTGTGAGTTCCACCTTCAACTACCTTTACCTTACGGATGTTGGGCTTAAAGGTTCTGTTTGTCTTTCTGTTGGAGTGAGATACGTTACAACCGAATGTAACACCCTTTCCGCATACTTCGCACTTTGCCATTTATAACACCTCCATGTGATGTTCTCTTGTTTTTTAAACGATTTTAATAATGTTCGGGCAGTCTTTGCCCATTTGCAACAGTGGTATTATAACACACTAAATTTTAAAATGCAATAGGAAAATCGAATTTTTTTAAACTTTTTTATTTTTTTACATTTTACATAAAAGGTGCCGAAAATACTATGACTTCTTTGACATTTTGGCAAAGTTACCCATAATTTTCTTTGTACCCACCTTGTCAAATGCAACCTCATACATTACATCGTTACCCATAGGCTTTGCAGAAAGCACCATACCGTCACCGAAGATCGGGTGGGTAACCGCCTGCCCAGCCGAGAAGCTTTCGCTCTGCGGCTTGGGATTTGAAAATGACGAGGAAGTGCTTACAGGTTTTGAGAAAGCTGTTCCCTTGTTCCAAGGTGCATTCTCGGAATTTACGCGTGAAGTACGTACACCGCTTGTGTTACCGTATGAGCCGTAGGAGGAATATTGATTCATAAACTCGCGCTGTGTTTCCTCCATTCTGTCGCCGTAGCCCTGCTCGTAGTCACAGAAGCTTTCGGGTATTTCATCAACAAAACGGCTTCGGCGGTTAAACTCGGTTCTGCCGTAGGTCATGCGGGAATTACAATGAAGCATAAACAGGCGTTTCTTTGCTCTTGTTATTGCAACATAGGCAAGCCTGCGTTCTTCCTCAAGCTCATCCTCACTCATAATCGACTGAGTACCGGGGAAAATGTTTTCTTCAAGCCCCGGCAAGAATACAACGGGAAATTCGAGACCTTTGGATGAATGTATTGTCATCATGACAACGGCAGGTGCATCGGCATCGTAGTTATCGATATCGGCAATGAGGGCAACTTCTTCAAGGAATCCTCCGAGTGTCGGTTCGTCATTGCTTTCTTCATAAACAACGGCATTTGATACAAGTTCCTTGACGTTTTCGCATCTGTCCTTGCCTTCGGCTTTGTCAAGCTCACGGAGCATTTCCATATAGCCTGTCTTTTCGATTACTTTCTCGACGACAGAGCCGAGTGTCAGAAGTCCCACACTTGACTTTAAGTCCTCGATAAGCGAAGCAAACATACAAAGCTTTGCTGCATTTCTCGAAAGTGACGGATAGCGTTCCGCGTTCTTACAGATTGACAGCATGTCTGTTTCAAATTCAACGGAAAGTCTGTCGATTTCTTCAACAGTGGCATCGCCTATACCTCGTTTCGGAGTATTGATGATTCTCTTGAATCTCACCTTATCGTTGGCATTTGTCATGACGCAAAGGTAGGCAACAATATCCTTGATTTCTTTTCTGTCATAGAATCGTGTTCCGCCGAGAATTCTATAGGGAATACCGCTTTTTGCAAATACCGTTTCAAGGCTGTTGGACTGGGCATTCATTCGGTAAAGGATTGCAAAGTCACCGAAGTTGTATTTGCCGTCTTTTACCATTTCGCCGATTTTATCGACGATATACTGTGCCTCGGCATTCTGGGTTTCGCACTTTTTGACGGTGATTTTATCTCCACCCGCCTCTTTTGTCCAGAGAGTTTTGCCCTTTCTGCCTGCGTTATGTTTGATTACTTCATTTGCCGCACCTATAATCATATCGGTGCTTCGATAGTTCTGTTCAAGCTTTACAACACGGGTATTCTTGAAATTTTTATCAAAGGACAGTATGTTTTCGATGGTAGCACCGCGGAATTTATAGATACTCTGGTCATCGTCGCCTACAACCATAATATTATAGTCGTCGTTACAGAGCATTCTTGTCAGTTCAAACTGTGCCTTATTTGTGTCCTGATACTCGTCCACAAGTATGTACTTAAATCTGTTTCTGTACTTTTCGAGTATATCGGGATTTGTTTTAAAAAGCTCTACCGTAAGGGTAATAATATCGTCAAAGTCGACGGCATTGGCACTTCTCTTTTTATCTTCATAGAGTTTATAAAGCTGTGCGATGGTATTTTTTCTGATATCGCCCTGCTTGACGTCTGCCATGTAGCCTTTCCAATCGACAAGCTTTTCTTTGGCACGTGATACTTCCGAAAGCACAAGCTTTGCGGGGAACATTTTATCGCTGACATTTGCTTCCTTGATACATTCGGTCATAAGTTTTTTCTGGTCATCGGTATCATAGATGGTAAAATCCCGATTCCTGCCGATAAGCTCTATATGCATACGAAGAAGCTTTGCACACACGGAATGGAATGTGCCTGCCCATATATTAAGTGCATCATTGCCAAGGCTCTTTTCGAGTCTTTCCTTCATTTCCCTTGCCGCTTTATTGGTAAAGGTAATTGACAGAATTTCATAAGGACTTGCCTTTTCCATAGCGAAGGTGTTAAGAGCACTTTCAAGCTGACCTTTATCGGGATTCTCCTCGTCTGCTATCTTTTCAAGCATTTCGATATACGGCTCAAGAAGGTTCTTTTCGGGAATATTCTTCTCGTCCATGCATCTGCCGTACTTGATAAGGTGGGCAATTCTCTGTACAAGAACCGTTGTCTTTCCGCTTCCCGCACCTGCAAGCACAAGAAGCGGTCCGTCAGCGGCATATACTGCCTCACGCTGTTTATCGTTAAGACGGCTGTAATATTTATCAAAAAGTTTTTTTCGAACATTTATGTATCTTTCGAGTAGTGTCACGTTATTTCTCCTTAAAATGGGATGGGAAATTATTATATCATAGAAGCAGGACAAAATCAACGGCTTTTTGAATAATTATATTGACAAAAAATGCGGTGTGATATAAAATATTATGATAGGAAAATTGTTAACACTCAGTGCTTTCTCGGAGGAAAAACACACACATGGCAAAAAATCTCTACAAGGCAAAATTTGAAGACAAACTGCCCTTAGGCGGCATTGGCACAGGGCACATAACTCTTGGCTGTGACGGAAGCATCACATCGCCTATGAGCGATAGTTCAAATCTCTCCTTCTTTGTAATCAAAGCAGAAAAAGACGGCGAGCTTTTTGATGCAAGAATTATTCAAAGCTCGCAGAATGAAGCGATTTCACTTCCCTGCTTTGAAAATTCCACCGCTTCGTCTTTCTTTCCCTTTACAGAGCTTTGTTTTTTCGACTCCTCTTTTCCTGCCGATGTTAAGATGACTGCGTTTTCACCCTTTATCCCTCTCAACGATACAGACTCGGGGATTCCTGCGGTGAGCTTTGCGTTTGAAGTAACAAACAAATCAGAGGACAGAATCGACTATTCCATAGGTCTCGTCTCTTCAAACATCAACCATAACGCATACAACAGAATGGGCTGTACCGACACGGGTGAGGCATACATTTATCTTTCGGGTGACTGTGAAAATCCTCAGAACACCTGCATTGCCACCGACGGCAAGAATGTTTCTTTCTGTGAATACATCAAGTCAACAGACGGTTTTATAAAGAATTTCACGGAGAATCCCACTCTTTACAACAAAACAAAGGCAGAATGTTCCGTTTCTTTTGCAAGCGGTGGGATATGCACCCATTTTTCGCTGTGCGGCGGTGAAAATCAGAAGTGCACCTTCTGTCTTTCCTGGTATAATCCTCAAAATGAGCTTTCACGCAATTACTATGCACAGTATTTTGAATCAAGTCTTGAGTGTGCCTCCTACTTTTTAAGGCAATACGACAGACTTTGCTCCCAAAGCTTCGAATTTTCGAAAAACATATTCGGTGCAACAATTTCCGAAGCAACCATTGAGAATGTCAACAAGGAGTTGTTTACACTTATCGGAAGAAAACTTTTGCGTCTTGATGACGGAGCCCTTGTGTCGGATACAAAAGTGCGTTTTTCCGACATGGACAGTTTTTTGTGGCGTTCGGATGCCTTGACAAGCCTTTTCCCGAATCTCGAATACTCGGAGACTGAACGCTTGTACAAGTCCGGCATGTACGAAAATGCAAACGATGAGGAAAAACTGATTTCAATTCTCAGAAGCTACAGAAAATATCTGCTTTCGGGCGATACAGACGCACTTATCGAGGACTGGTACTACATTGTAAAATGTATGGAAGGCGTCTTTGGTGAAGACGGTAAAAAACAAAGCAAGACCGATATCGGAATACAGTGTGCGGCAACCTCGGCGGCAAGTATTATGGCAGAAGCTGTCAAGGACAAAAAGAGGCACGAGCTGTATTCTGCAATGTGTGAAGGATTCCCCTTATGTCAGGTTTCAATGGACATTGCCGAAGGCTTTGCTGCCATAAATGAAATCTCAGGATTTGAGTACAGAGCAGACATAAAGCACATCGGTTTTAATCCAAAGTCCGACCTCTGTCCCCTTGATATCGGAGGCACATTCAGATGCTTCTTCTGCACACCTTCTTGCTACGGTTATGTGGAAGAAGGCATTGACTATATTGAAATCAATCTGCTTTACGGAAGTCTTTCCGTCAGAAGTTTCGGTGTTCCAAGGGTGCCGAGACTTGTCCAGTACGGCGGCCGAAACTGGAGATTTGAAGACAAGAATCTTGTGACGGTTCTCGACTCGGATCTTGAGGTGACACCCCACAAGAAGCTTACAATATTTATTGATATAAAACAGTAAGGAAACAGTATGGAACTAAGGAAAAGCGATTACAACTACTATCTGCCCGAGGAGCTTATAGCACAGGTTCCCGCCGAAAAAAGGGATATGTCAAGGTTATTTGTGCTTGACAGAAGCAAAGACCAATACGAGCACAGGCATTTCTGCGACATAAAGGATTATCTTAAAGCAGGCGACTGCCTTGTTCTCAACAATTCTAAAGTTATCCCTGCACGTCTTTTCTGCAAAAGATACATAAAAGACGGCGAAGGAAACCTGACAGGCACTCTCGGCGAAACCGACATTGAAGTCTTACTCCTAAAGAGAGTTGATGAAACAAAGTGGGAATGCATTGTGCGTCCCGGCAAAAAGATGACAGTGGGCGTCAAGGTACATTTCTCTGACGAGCTTGAGGCAGAGGTAAAAGAAGTACTCCCCGACGGCAACAGAATACTCGAATTCTTCTACGAAGGCGAATTTTATTCGGTTCTTGACAAGGTTGGCGAAATGCCGCTTCCTCCGTACATTACAAGCAGAGAAAGCGAAAGGGACAGATACCAGACGGTCTACGCAAAGCACGAGGGTTCAAGTGCCGCACCAACGGCAGGGCTTCACTTTACAAAGGAACTCTTAGAGGAAATCAAGAATATGGGTGTTGACATTGTTTATGTTACGCTTCATGTAGGTCTCGGAACTTTCCGTCCAGTAAAGGAAGAGATTATCACAAACCATAAGATGCACTCAGAATACTACTTCATTTCCGAAGACAGTGCAGACAGAATAAACCAAACAAAGAAAAACGGCGGCAGAGTAATCTGTGTCGGCACAACAAGCTGCCGCAGCATTGAATCGGCGGCAGACGAAGAAGGATTTGTTCATGCAGGTTCTGACAACACAGAGATTTTCATTTATCCCGGCGGAAGAAAGATAAGAGCAACCGACTGTCTTATCACAAACTTCCACCTTCCCGAAAGCACACTTATTATGCTTATCTCGGCTTTTGCAGGCAGAGAAAAGGTACTTGATGCATACAGAGTTGCGGTAGAGGAAAGGTACAGGTTCTTCAGTTTTGGCGATGCGATGTTTATAATTTAATACAAAAAACGGAGAGGTCCTCCCTCTCCGTTTCTTATTGCTTTTTCTTAAATTCAATCTCACTTGCCAAGCACGCACCGAGTATCAGTACCGCACCAACAACGCCAGACACCGTCATCGGCTCTTTCAGAAAGAACACCGACAAAAGTATTGCAAATGCAGGGTCGATATAGCTGTAAATTGCCACAGTTTCACTCGGAAGATGATTCATCGATGAAAAGTACAGGTAATATGTAAGTCCCGTATGAAGAAAGCCTACTACAACAATCATTATTATTGCCTTTATGTCAACATTGCCTGTCGGCTGCATACCAACTATAAAATTATATGGAGTAATTACAACTGCCGCCATAAAAAGCTGAACGAGCGTACTGTCATAAGCTGAAATATCTTTGAGAAATCTATTCGTCAGAACAACCGACGTATAGAGTACCGCCGCCGCAAGTCCAAGGGCAACACCGACAAGGCTCACCTCTTGCTTTGACGACAGCACACCCGACACAAGCACCATACCAATTAGTGCCACGGGTACACAAAGAATCTTTTTTATAGAAAGTTTTTGTTTCAGCACAAACGGAGTAAGAACTATAAGAAACACAGGCTCCATATAATAACATAGTGTTGCAACGGCGACGGAAGTATAGTTATATGCTTCAAAAAGGAATATCCAATTGACACCTATTGCCGCACCCGAAATTATGAGCGGCAGGGCGTTTTTCTTTATAGCCGAAAACGACACCTTTTTGCCCGAAATCAGCATTACAAACAGCAGGAACGCCGCACCCATAAAGCCTCTTATCATGGCGATTGTGCTTGATGTAAGAGGAATATGTTTTACGAAAATTCCTATCGTGCCGAAAATCAGCATTGAAAGGGAAAGCTTCAGTTTGTTCATTTAGTAAAACCCCATTAAATGTCCCCGTCTTTCGACGGGGATTCTGTTTATGAAATAGTAAACTTAAGGCTAATATCCGCAGCCTTTACCGAATGTGTAAGCGCACCGATGGAGATAATGTCAACGCCCGTATTTGCAACGGCAGACAGGTCCTTATCACCCATATTTCCCGAAGCCTCTACCATTGCTCTGCCGTCTACGATTTTTACGCACTCTGCCATTTCTTCATTTGACATATTATCGAGCATGATAATATCAGCCTTTGCTTCAAGTGCCTGCATCAGCTGTTCCTTGTTCTCAACCTCAACTTCTATTTTGATTGTATGAGGAGCTGCCTCTCTTGCATTCTTTACGGCATTGATAATACCGCCCGATACGGCAATATGATTATCCTTAATAAGAATACCGTCGGCAAGGTTGAATCTGTGGTTTGATCCGCCGCCCACTCTTACTGCGTACTTTTCAAGAACTCTAAGACCGGGAGTTGTCTTTCTTGTATCTGTAATTTTTGCTTTTGTACCTTCAACGCATTTTACGGCTTCATTTGTTCTTGTGGCAACACCTGTCATTCTCTGCATTAGGTTAAGAGCTGTTCTTTCACCTGTGAGGACATTTCTTGCATTACCCGTAACCTCTGCAATGACAAAGCCCTTTTCTATGGAATCTCCGTCCTTACAGTTTGCCTTAAATACAATTGTTTCATCTACCTTGTGGAATACAAGCTCTGCGACATCAAGACCGCAGATTACCATGCTTTCCTTAGCTATAAATCTGCCGTATGCATTTTTATCGGCAGGGATTGTTGTTTCGGTTGTTATATCACCTGTTCCCACATCTTCATTAAGTGCAATGTCAATGATTTGTGTGACAAGGGGGTTTGTAAGCATGCTCATATAATATCTCCTATCTGACTATGTAATGTGAACCCATGCTCTCTTTTCTGGCAATGGCTTTTTCGGTAATTATTATTGAATTTGTGACTGCGTTCCATACCCAATAATGCTTTTGGGTTGTAAAGTTACAATCCTTATATTTTTCTTCTATTTCGCGAAGCCGTATTAGTGCTTTTTCCATTTTTTCCATTTTACGAAGAGCACCGACGTTCTTTGACATAAGCTTTTTCATTTCTGCAATATCTGCATCAATTTCAGCTTCGGAAGGGCACGGCTTTGTGTACTTTTCAGGTGTCGGCAACACAAAATCATAATCCTTACAAGGTCTGAAGTCACGGTTTATCTGCTCTGCCGCACGTCTGCCGAAAACAAGACATTCAAGAGTAGAGTTACTTGCAAGTCTGTTAGCCCCCTGAACTCCTGTGCAAGCAACCTCGCCGCAGGCATAAAGTCCCGAAACTCCGCATCTTGCATGAAGGTCGGTTTTTACACCTCCCATATGATAGTGTTGGGTAGGTCTTACGGGAATTTTATCATGGGGTACATTTATACCCTCTGACTTACATTTTTCATATATCGTGGGAAAACGCTTCTTGAAGAAATCCTCTTCCATTCCCGAAACATCGAGATAGAGAAACTCATCATCCGTCTTTTCAAGCTCGGCAAGAATATGTCTTGTTACAATGTCACGGGGTGCAAGGTCACGGAGTGAATGTTTATTATACATAAAAGGTTCATCGAACTTGTTTTTGAGAACACCGCCCTCACCTCTGACAGCCTCGGATATGAGGAACATCCTGCCGTTTTCGGCACCGACTGCAAGTGCTGTGGGATGGAACTGCACAAATTCCATATCCTTAGTGACAGCCCCCGCTCTTACACAGGCAGCAATACCGTCACCCGTTGAATACTGAGGATTTGTGGTGTATTTATAAAGCTGTCCTATGGCACCTGTCGAAACAACCACGTTTCTCGAAAGAATAACCTCGTTATTCTCCCCGTCATTGACAACAATGCCGCAAACACCGTTTTTATCGGTAATGACATCAACAAAGTATGTATTGAAAAGAATCTTTATATTTTCCCTTTCGGATACAACTTCTCCAAGCCGCTTTGTCATAAGTCTTCCCGTGGCATCTCCGCCGCAATGAAGGATTCTTGAACGGTTATGACCGCCCTCACGTGTGACGATTATTTCACCCTTTTCGTCTCTGTCAAAGGGCACACCCATTTCTATGAGTTCCTTTATATCAGACGGGCCTTCTTTTACAAGCACCTCAACCGCTTTTTCATCACAGTGTCCCGCCCCTGCCGTAAGGGTATTCTGTATATGGTCCTCAAAGCAATCGTCATCCTTGGTTACTGCCGCAATGCCGCCCTGTGCAAGCCAGGATGAGCCGAGATCAAGTCCGCCCTTAGTAATGAGTGCAACCGACAGTGCGGGGTCTATTTTTAAAGCGCAGTAAAGACCTGCTATACCGGCACCGACAACTATGACGTCATACTTTCCCGTGACGTTTACATTTTCAAAATCCGAGAACAGATATCTTCTCATATTTTGCATCCCTTTCAAGAATTAAACTAAAAAACCATATACTTATTTTATTATAACATACATTATTTCGATTTACAAGTGTTTTTTCGACATTAACAAGCTTTATTGTTTTTTATATTCTTTAACAACTTATTACAAAACATCAAAAAAGCATTGACTTTTCCGTAATTTATTGGTAAAATGTTGTTAATTGAATATCAATAAACAATATTGAAAGGATTTTGTTATGCAAAACAGAGAAAAATTCTCGTCACGCCTCGGATTTATTCTTATTTCCGCAGGATGTGCAATAGGTCTTGGAAACGTATGGCGTTTTCCTTTTATCGTCGGTCAGTACGGCGGTGCAGCATTTATACTTATCTACCTCGTATTCCTGGCAATTTTCGGTCTTCCGATTATGACTATGGAATTTGCAGTCGGCCGTGCCAGTCAAAAGAGTCCCGTTAAGGCTTTTCAGGCTATTGAGCCTCAGGGTACAAAGTGGCACAAAGCCTCCCCCTTTATGGTTGCAGGTAACTATCTTCTTATGATGTTCTACACTGTTGTTACAGGTTGGATGCTTAACTATGTATTCAAGTTTGCAACAGGAACATTCAAAACAGGCATGACTACCGAACAGGTTGACGGTGTTTTCGGCGGCATGCTCGGATCTTGGCCTCAACTTACATTCTGGATGGTAATTGCAGTTCTTATCGGTTTTGGTGTATGCAGCCTCGGTCTTAAGAATGGCGTTGAAAAAATCACAAAAGTAATGATGGTGGCACTCCTTGCAATCATGCTTTTCCTCGCCATCAGAAGCCTTACGCTCGGCGGTAAGGCCGTTGAAGGTCTCAAGTTCTATCTCGTTCCCGATTTCAAAAAAATCAAAGAAGCCGGCATTGTAGAAGTGCTTTATGCGGCTCTCGGTCAGTCATTCTTTACTCTCAGTATCGGTATCGGTTCAATGGCTATCTTCGGAAGCTATATTTCAAAGGAAAGACGACTTTTCGGTGAAAGTGTAAGCATCTGCTTGCTTGACACATTCGTTGCATTTACAGCAGGTCTTATTATCTTCCCCGCTTGCTTTGCATACGGTGTTGACCCCGGAGAAGGTGCAGGTCTCGCATTTGTAACACTTCCCCATATATTCATTCAGATGCCCGGCGGCAGAATCATCGGCACACTCTTCTTTATGTTCCTTTCATTTGCGGCTCTTTCAACTCTTATTGCCGTGTTTGAAAACATCATTTCCTTTGCAATGGACGGACTTGGTTGGTCTAGAAAGAAGTCTGTACTCATAAACCTCGGTGCAATGCTCGTTCTTTCAATGCCCGCGGTTCTCGGCATGAATGTTCTTTCATGGCTTCCCATTCCCAAAGGATTTGGCGGTTCCATTGACGGAGTTGAGGACTTTATCGTTTCTCAGAATCTTCTTCCCCTCGGCAGCCTTGTATTCCTTCTTTTCTGTACAAGCAAAAAGGGCTGGGGTTGGAACAACTTCATTGCTGAAGCTGACGCAGGTAAGGGTATGAAATTCCCCAAGTTTGCAAAGTTTTACCTTAAGTATATTCTTCCCGTACTTATTATTCTTGTATTTATTGCAGGATGGCTCAGTAAGTTCGGTGTTCTCAAGTTCTAAAGCAAATCAAGAAAAGCCTCCCTGTTGGGAGGCTTTTGATTTTTGAATTAATATAAATCATTTTAAAAGCCCATGCACCGTTATTTGGTGCATGGGCTGGATGTTTGTGATATTTATTCTTTCAGCAAACAAAGTGTCAGCGGGCAGTTATTTTCTCTTTGCTTACTTTCTCTTTTTATCAAGGCTCTGTCACATTAAATGGTTGATGATTGTAATTTTTTATGAGCCAACTTAGTTGGTTGACCCATAAACAAATACTAATTTAGTATTCAAATTCATATTTATAAATTAATGTTACAGTAAGTGAATGTTTTTTGCTTTTTTTAACTTTGATTTTATGAGCATCAATTATTTCTTGTGAAACAATTACAGTTTTTCTTGATGCAGAGTTCCAGCCTGCGCTTTCCGTGATTAGAAAATATGCAGCAATTCCGATCCCGTCTTCAGACAACAACTGCTTAACACGATTTCTTAATTTTGTTTCTTGCTCTGATACACTCAAAGCCATAGTGAAAGTTAAATAATTGAAAAATTCGCTTCTTTTGCGCTCTAATACTTCAATATCTACTTGCTTGAATGTGATTTTGTGCTTAAAAAAAGCAAGGGTATGCCTATAATTTTCTGTTGCTAAATCAGCGCTTTGACTTGAATATGAAGAAGGTGTATAGTTGAGATCATCTTTTTTTACATTTCTAAACTCAATCCAATCATCTCCGTGTAAAGGACAATAGAATTCACAATAATCGCTTATGTAATGCTTCCCATCTTTCAAAACAAAGTCACCTGCTGAGGCCTTGTTCTTTATTTCGTTTTTAATAAAACTAACCATTCTATTAGCGATTTTGTCAATAGCTTGATTTTCAGTTGACGATGCGTGTTGTGCATATTCCTCTGAATCATTAGAACAAGCTCTAATCATATCCTTAAAATTGCTCATTTTTTATCCTCCAAATTATAAACTAACAAGCCACAGGAAGTGGGATTCTGTTGGAAAGTTGATTATTGGTAATCTTTTTAGGCGTTATAAAAGCAAATCGAAGCAAAATCTCCTGCTTTTCTTCGAAGGCATTTTTTGTGTAATATGAGAAACTGTGCCATACAATGTAGTTGTTCAGGTATTTTGAAGAAACGCCATTAAGAGATTCTAAAAAATCTCCAAGTTTTTTGTGGTAGTTGTTGACACGCTGAATGTTATACTCCCCGCATCTGCTTTCTTTACCTTTAGAATGAACAAGTTTTACATTGCTTTCACTCGCAAATGCACGGTATGAGGGCATTGCATCAGTACACAGTGTTGCACCGGGTTGAATATGGTTATCAAAAACGAAGTGCAAATCTTTATTTGCAACTCTTCCAAGGTTTCCTAACTTTGCATAGGAAAGGCCATTGCGATTTACCGCGCAGAGAACACAGACTTTTTCACCTGATATGCCTCTTTTCTTGGACTTTTTGCCGCAAGTGTGCGCAGGTCTGGGCATAGTAAAGGTTTTGCTATTCTTGTGGTTACCTTTATAAGACACAGCAAAGAAGGTCTCGTCAGCTTCAACAATTCCGTCCAAAACGATTTCATCAGCCATCTCTTGAAGAACATCTAATATCTTGTGACGCCACGCAAAAGCTGTATTACGGTGTATTTTGCACAGCATAGCCGTTTTGCGAAGCGATAAACCAAGCATCATACACTCAACATACTTTTCCCATACATAGAGTTTTTTGCGTGTTCCGGATGTTATGGAATTAGTGGTAGATACAAAGGATTTGCCGCAGTCCTTGCATATATAACGCTGAGTTCCGTCTTTTTGGTGTCCATTTTTAGACACAGCATCCGAACCGCAGCAAGGACACACTCTACCATTGGCAAAACGCTCATCAGAAAGATATTCATTCACATTTGTCTCGGTACAAGAAGCATCTTTCTTGAGAACAGCAATTCATAGTAAAAATATTGGAAATTTTGTTATTTCAACTATTTAATGTGACAGAGCCTTTATCAAAGAGAAAGTGAGTCGCCTGTGCCGTAATTTTCGATTACATAATCAAGGTCCTTATCGCCTCTACCCGAAAGGTTTATAAGCACAGAACCGTGTTCCATGGTCTTTGCAAGCTTCATGCCGTATGCAACCGCGTGTGCGCTTTCGATTGCAGGAATGATACCTTCAAGACGGGAGAGTTTGAAGAGTGCGTCTATTGTTTCATTGTCGTCGATAACGTCGTACTTAACTCTGCCGATTTCCTGAAGGAATGCGTGTTCAGGACCAGAGGAAGGATAGTCAAGACCGCTGGCTACTGAATATACGGGAGCAGGCTCACCGTTTTCGTCTTTAAGCATAATGCTGTTAAAGCCGTGCATGATACCTTCTGTACCATATTTCAGGCTTGCCGCATGGTCGCCGAGCTTTGCACCGCGTCCAAGAGGTTCGATACCGTAAATATCAACGGGGTCATTAAGGAAGCCTGCAAAAAGACCAGCCGCATTACTTCCGCCGCCGACACACGCAACAATGGCATTGGGAAGATGTCCTGTCATGTCGACAAACTGTTCTCTTGCTTCAATACCTACTACACTCTGGAAATCTCTAACCATCATCGGGAAGGGATGAGGACCGAGAACTGAACCGATACAGTATATTGCATCGTTATATTCCTTGCTGTATGCGTCAAATGCCGCATCAACTGCTTCCTTGAGTGTCTTTAAACCATGAGTTACTTCAACTACGTTTGCACCGAGAATCTTCATTCTTGCAACATTGGGTGCCTGCTTCTTGATATCAACAGAACCCATGTAAATGTCACACTTTAGACCGAAGTATGCAGCCGCTGTAGCAAGGGCAACACCGTGCTGACCTGCGCCTGTTTCGGCGATAATCTTCTTCTTGCCCATGTACTTTGCAAGAAGTGCTTCACCCATACAGTGGTTTAATTTGTGTGCACCCGAATGATTAAGGTCTTCACGTTTAGCATAAAGCTGAACCTTGCCGCCGAGATAGTCGGAAAGTCTCTCAAGATGAGATACGGGAGTGGGTCTTCCCTGAAATTCCTTTCTGATTCTTCTGAGTTCTGCAATGAACTTTCTTGACTGGCAGATGGAATAGTATGCTGTTGTTATTTCAGCCATGGCTGCCTTTAATTTATCGTCAACGTATACGCCGCCGTATTTGCCGAAGTATCCGTCCTTGTCAGGGTAATTATTAAAATATGTATCAAAATCTACGTTTCCAATTTTCATTTTCTTTTCCTCCAAATATATATTCATCAGCGGCAATTTGCCGCAATTCCTAACTCCTAACTCCTAACTCCTAACTTTTATGTCCGCCATCGTCTGTCGAGTTTCATAGTAAAAGCCTCCGTGCCGCAAAAAAATAAACCCTTATCCCATCCTTTGGGACAAGAGCAACTCCTGCGGTACCACCCAAGTTGGCGTATAAAAACGCCCGCCTCTGTAATGCACATACTATGCATTTGTGTTTGATAACGCAGCACCTCTGCGTCAGCACTACTCGAATCTGCAGGAAAAATCCAAAACATCCTTTCGGGCTGCCCTCCAGGGTCCATTCGGCAAAAGCTTTGTGCCACACTCACACCGCCTGCGGCTCTCTTTGACAAAGTGGTTTTTGCTTACTATTCCCTATCACAAGTTTACAATACGGATTATACACCCCTATTTTTTATTTGTCAATATCTTTTTTTGGCTCTTTATTTGTTTTTGTCAAAGGAAATCGAAAATATAATACTTTGTTCATTCTTTTGTATATATTCGTTTACAATGGCATGATATACTTTAACACGTTAAAATCAAATCCCGTCGAAAAGTGCGGAATCCGGAAAGAAACCGTATTTTGAGGGACTCTGGAGAAGTCCATTAAATTGGATGCCGAAGGTGCAAGGCGAAAGCTGAAACTCTCAGGCAAAAGGACAGAGATATTATTAACCTAAATAATATTTTTCTGTTTTTTCTACTTTGGAGCTTCTGATTTTATCAGTAGCTTTTTTATTTTTCTAAGGAGGAAAAAACAAAATGAATGAAATCTTGGCAAAAATCACTGAATACAACAATGTTGTAAACAGTGCAATATGGGGTGCATTCGGTCTTATTCTACTTATAGGCACCGGTGTCCTCATAACTCTTCTCACAAAGTTCTTCCAGATAAGCCACATCAAGCACTGGTGGAAGAACACCATTGGAAGTCTTTTCCACAAAGACGTTATCGGACATTCTAAAGACAAAAAATCGATTTCACCGTTTCAGGCACTTTGTACCGCTCTTGCAGCTACAATCGGTGTCGGTAACATTGCGGGTGTTGCCGCTGCTATTGTAACAGGTGGTCCCGGTGCGGTTTTTTGGATGTGGATAGCCGCTTTCTTCGGAATGATGACAAACTACGCTGAAAACGTTCTCGGCATCTATTTCCGTAAAAAGAACGCCGACGGTGAATGGTCGGGTGGTGCAATGTATTATCTTCGTGACGGTCTCGGCAGAGTTCCCGGTTATGAAGGAATGGGTAAATTCCTTGCCGCACTTTTCTGCGTGTTTACACTTCTTGCTTCCTTCGGCATTGGTGCCATGGGACAGATTAACAAGATAGTAGTTAATGTTGAATCCGCTTTCAAGAATGCATCACTTTCGGGTGTTGAAGTTTTTGAAGGTGTATCCTTGTACTCTGTAATTCTCGGCGTGATTCTTGTAATTATTGCAGCACTTATCACACTCGGCGGTCTTAAGAGAATTGCATCCTTTGCAGAAAAGGTTGTTCCTTTCATGGTTATTTTTTTCGTTGGCGGCAGCATTATTCTTATTGCCATTAATTTCTCTTCAATAATTCCTGCTTTCAAGGCTATATTTTCTTCAGCGTTCGGCATAAAACCTGCTGTTGGCGGTGTTGTCGGTGTAACAATTTCCACAGTCATCCAGCAAGGTTTCAAAAGAGGTGTATTTTCTAACGAAGCAGGTCTCGGTTCTTCGGTTATGGTTCATTCCAACTCTAACATAAAAGAGCCTGTTAAGCAGGGTATGTGGGGTATTTTTGAGGTATTTGCAGATACAATGGTTGTATGTACAATAACAGCACTCGTTGTTCTCACCTCCGGCATTTATGACCTTAACACCTTCTCGCTTGTCGGCGATGTAACAGATGCAACACTCGTTGCTTCCGCTTTTGACTCGGTATTCTCCTTTGGCATCGGCTTTGGTTCTAAGTTTGTTGCCGTTGCCATTGCACTCTTTGCATTCACAACTGTTCTCGGCTGGGATCACTATGGTTCAAAAGCATGGGAATACCTTTTTGGAAGTACTACCACCAAAATATACAAGGTTATACATCTTGTGACAATTTTCCTCGGTGCTGTACTTACCTCTACTCTTGCATGGGATATTTCAGACACCTTTAACGGTCTTATGATGATCCCCAACCTTATTGGCGTTGTTGCCATGAGCAGTCTTGTGTTCCAAATTACAAAAAACTATATAGACAGAAACATAAAACACAAAACACAAATTAAGCCTATGCTTTCTGCTTACAAAGATATTCAGAAAGAACAGGAAAAGGATTTATAATCAATCTGCATAATTTTTGCCGTCCCAAAAGGGACGGCTTTTTTTGCAAAAAAAGTTAAAAAATATTCAAAATCCCCTTTTCAAAACCGATTTGCTGTGATATAATAATTGAGTTGATAAATTCAGAGCAGTTTGAGCGAGGTAAAGACGATGAACAGAGTAGGTTTTGACAACGAAAAATATCTTGCCATGCAGTCCGAACACATCAGAAAAAGGATTTCTGATTTCGGCGGCAAATTGTATTTAGAGTTCGGCGGCAAGCTCTTTGACGACTATCATGCCTCCCGAGTGCTTCCCGGCTTTCAGCCCGACAGCAAAATAAGACTCCTTCAGGAGCTTAAAGACGACACCGAAATGGTAATTGTCATCAATGCTGCCGACATTGAAGCCAACAAAACAAGAGGAGATCTCGGCATCACATACAACGACGACGTCCTTCGTCTCATCGACACCTTCCGCGAGCTTGGTCTTTATGTCGGAAGTGTTGTTATCACAAGATACAACGGTCAAAGCTCTGCAAATGCTTTCCACAAGCATCTGACCCAGCTCGGTGTGAAGTGCTATCTCCACTACAGCATTGCAGGCTATCCCTCCGACGTCAAGCACATTGTAAGCGACAAGGGTCTTGGTCAGAACGAATATATCGAAACAACAAAGTCACTCGTTGTAATTACCGCCCCCGGTCCCGGCAGCGGTAAGATGGCTACCTGTCTTTCCCAGCTCTATCACGACAACAAGAAGGGTATAAAGGCAGGCTATGCAAAGTTCGAGACCTTCCCTATATGGAATCTTCCTTTAAAGCATCCCGTAAATCTTGCTTACGAAGCGGCAACCGCCGACCTTAACGACGTCAACATGATTGACCCGTTCCACCTGGACGCATACGGCAAAACTGCCGTCAACTACAACAGAGACGTTGAAATTTATCCGGTACTTGCAGCAATCTTCCAGAAGATTCAGGGCTCATGCCCATACAAATCTCCCACCGACATGGGTGTAAATATGGCAGGCAACTGTATAATAGACGACGAAGTGTGCAGAGAAGCATCAAGACTTGAAATAATCAGAAGATATTTCACCGCAAAAGCTAACGCATTCAGAGGCAAATGCGACGAAGATCAGGTTACAAAGCTTGAGCTTCTTATGAATCAGGCAGGCATTGACACAGACTACTGCCCTGCAGTTTCGGCGGCACTCAAAAAAGAAGAAGCAACAGGTGCTCCTGCAGGTGCAATTGTTCTTCCTACCGGCGATGTGATTACGGGCAAGACAAGCTCAACTCTCGGTGCAGCATCCGCCCTGCTTCTTAATTCCCTTAAGGTTCTCGGCGGCATTGATGACAACCTCGACCTTATTTCTTCCCATATCTTAGAGCCCATATGTGATCTCAAAACACAGTGTCTCAAACACAGAAATCCGAGGCTTCACACAGATGAAGTTCTTATTGCCCTTACAATTTCGGCACAGACCGATCCTATAGCAAAGCTTGCCACAGAACAGCTTTCAAAGCTTAAAGGCAGCGATGCTCACTTCTCGGTTATCATAAGCGAAGAAGACGAAAAGATTTTAAGACGCCTCGGTATAAATGTAAGCTTTGAGCCAAAGTATGAGCATAAGAGATTATATCAGAAATAAAGCATATATAAAACGCTGCCATGTGGCAGCGTTTTTATTGTATTACAATCAAATTATATTTCTTTCCTGTATTTTTACATTCATTAATCACAAATTCAGTTCCTTTCGATTTCCCATCCCAAAATATCAGAACGAACTCAGCAAGCCTCACTATTTCTTTATTCCGAACAAGCGGTGCTCCTCTTTTATAACGATTATAGTCAGGTTTTATTTCCGTCAACACTATTCCTGCGTTTTTTGCATATGATGCTACACAAGTATCAATACCTTTTGCACCTCCGCTTATTATTTCGGTTGTATTCTTAGGCAAATACTCTTTAATATTTTCTATTTTTAAGCTTCTTGAACCAACAACTGCTACTCTCATAAAATAACCACCTTTCAAACATTTAGTATACTCATTCTAAGTATACTAGTGACATTATATCACAAAAATAACTTAAAATATACTTAAATTAAGATTTTAGGTGATTTTTTATGAGAAACAAAAACAACAAGCATCTTGGCTTGGAAATCGACCCCGTTCTTCACTATAAACTCCATTACATTTCAAAATATGAAGGAAGAAGTGCAAACGGACAAATTCTTTATCTTTTAAGACAATGCATTAAAGATTTTGAAGAAAAGGATGGAGAAATACAAGTACCGTCGGATATAGTAAATCAATAAACGGTAATTTTAAAGCCTCGGTTTCCCGAGGCTTTTTCATTACTATTTTACACCTTCAAGTTTGAGAAGGAATATATCCGTATCAAACTTTTCGCTTTGTACAAGCTTTACATTTACAAGCTTCTTACCCTCAGGCAGAATATGCTCATATTTATAGATACACACATTTTCACCATCTGCTGTCTTGAACTCGTCACTGTCGCAGTAGTAGGTTGATGTATAGCCCGTGTGGCGGTACATGGGATGTGTTACGGCTTCGTTCTGACGTCTGTTCCAATGACCGATAATACCGTTATTGGTAATGTCTATTTCCTCTGTGGTGCCGTCGGAATATGTGAGAATATACTTGCCTGTCACATCATAATCATGCCAAGGAAGGCGTATGAGCTTTTTAAGTTCCGTATGGCTGAATATGAGACTCTTGTATTCGCCGTCGACAGTTATATCTACGTTCTGATTTACCGCTTTCTTCGGCGGGAAATCAATATCAGACTGTGCTATTGTTTCAAAGACAGCACCGTCTTTTAGCGACGGATACTTTATGCCTTTCAGATTCTCACGCATCTTGGGCATCATTGCCTTTATCATTTTGTCATAGCAGAGGGTGTATATTTTTCTATACGAGTCAGACCACAGCATCTGTCCTGTCATCAAAAAGTCATAGAGCTTTCCTTCACGCTGAAGTGAGCTTTCACAGGTTGTTACCCAGGCGGAAATCTGTCCGCCTATCATGCCGTCCTTACGTATTCTCGTCTCAAATCTCGGATAGTGGCTGGAATAAAGGTTACCAATGGCTACTGTATAGCCCTTTTCAAGAAGATTCTCCTCGATATCCTTATCAAAATGGAAGTACCATATGAAGTCGAGCATCAATATATCTTTGGGAAGCATATCAATTGCAGGACGTGATGTATAGTGGGACACGGGCTGAATCATATCCGACCATATCATCATCTTAAGACCCTTGGATGCAAGGTGTGCTCTTATTTTCATTATGTCATCATAATAGAGCTGTGCTCCGTCTTTGTTCTTACATACAGGGCAAACACCCAATTCATAAACCTCGTCATGTCCCATATGGACATATTCACGGGGTTTGAACACCTCTACAATTTCGTCAATGAGGTCAAAGAGGATTTCATAGGACTTGGGATTTGACGGGCAGTAGCAATGCTTATAGAAGGTTTTGGGACGTGCGTCCGCGGTAACCGTATCGGCATTTATATCCACAGCATCCACGTCAATCTCGGCAATTTCGGGATGTGCAAGAGTCATAAACTGCACATGGCCAAGGCTCTGTATTTCGGGAATTACATCAATACCGAATGAGCGGATATAGTCAACAAGGTCAGCCACCGCTTCTTTACTTGTACAGCCTCCCTCGGCAATGCCGGCATGGGGAAATTCCGGCCATTTGCCCTCATCGTGCATTTTATTGGCATGGACAAAAGCCTCGTTGATTTCAGGGTGTGAATCAAATCTCATACCGCCTGCAACTTCAATTATGACATTATTATAGCCCATGGGAGAAATCATATATTTGATAAGTCTTTTTGTAAAACCCATCTGTTTTTCAGAAGGCAAGAAGAGATGTACACCGCGGAAAGGATATGCAGGAGCATCTTCCACCTTTGCCGTGTAAACCTTATCCTTATCGCAAAGCTTAATGAAGGTTTCGGCACCCATTACAAAGCCGCGTTTGTCGGAGGCAGTAATTACTGCACCGTTTTCGGTAACATCCAGTCTGAAGCCTTCATTTTTAACTTCTTTATCGGTTACAAATTTCACTTTGCCGTTATCCGATGCTGTCATTTTAACATCTGTGATTTCAGCATACTTTTCTGCTAAAATTACACCCGCCTGCACACTGTCGCCACTGTCAGCAGAGTAAGTATCAAAAACACAAGGACAGACTGTCTTTTCACCAAAGGTAATGCTTTCGGGCGTGGGGAAAACATCCTTTTCATCGGGGATTGCACCGTACAGTTTTACACCGAGTATTTCAACGTCAGAGAAATCGGATGTAAATGAAAGTGTCAGAGTGTCTGTAAGGCTTCCGGCTTTAAGCATAATACATCTGTTTGTAATTGTCTTTCCTGTTTCTGCACTATGGGTAAAAAGAGTATTCTTGTCATCACAGAGAGTAACGCCCGTAAGCTTTGTACCGTTACCTATGTTCACCTGCACTCTGTCAACAAAGCACTCCTTTTCAAGCTTTAGTGTAAGCTCAAAGGGCATATTTCTGACCATCTGCCACGGCAGATTGACAGGTTCATATTTTACAGGGTTACCGACTTCTTTCAACGGCAAGGATAACTTGCAGGAAATATCATTTAAGATTTCGTTAAGCACACCTATTTTCATACTTATTCCTCTCTTTTCGTGTGAAAAATTACATATTTATAGTAGCACCCAAAAAGACTTTTGTCAATGAAAAAAAGACAATTTTTAAGACTTGAACTTTTTTCACACACGTGATATACTGATTTTACCATACACAGGAGATAGGCACTTTGAAAAGATACATTAATTTAGGACAAAAGACAATTGAATACACATTGGAATACAAACGCGTAAAGAACATTAACTTAAGAATAAAGTCAGATGCAACTGTTTGTGTTTCAGCAAATAAAAGAGTTTCGATAACCGAAATAGAAAATTTTATGAAGTCAAAATCCGAGTTTATACTCAGAGCCATTGACAGGTTTGCAAACATGCCGAAAAAAGAACGTATTCAGTATTATACAGAGGATGAAATAAGAGGCATTATAACGGACATCTGCAAAAAAGTATACCCCTGCTTTAAAGTAAGGGGTGTAAAATACCCGATTATTAAGTTCAGGAAGATGATATCTCGTTGGGGAAGCTGCAATTATGTAAAGGGTATTGTGACCTTTAACACATCCCTTATGTATGCACCATATGAATGTATTGAATATGTGGTACTTCATGAATTTTGCCACTTTCTGCAAGCAAATCACTCAAATAAGTTTTATGAGGAACTTGAAAGTGTTTGTCCAAAGCACAAGGAATACAGAAAAATACTCAAAGGGATTTCCATAAGATAAAAAAAGAAGCACTCTGATGAGTGCTTCTTTTGGCAGCGGAACTAGGATTTGAACCCAGACAAACAGAGTCAGAGTCTGTCGTGCTAACCGTTACACAATTCCGCTATTCAACTACTGTTGCTCTTCACAACGTCAATTATTTTATCATAACTAATTCTGTTTGTCAATACTTTTTGGAAAGATTTTTATATAATTTTCGAGACATTTTTTGAAAAAAAGTATTGACAAAGCGTTTTTCATGTGGTATACTATCTAAGCAATTGAGGTATGGCCCGTTGGTCAAGCGGTTAAGACACGGCCCTTTCACGGCTGTAACATGGGTTCGATTCCCGTACGGGTCACCAAAAAAGCACTTCGTAAGAAGTGCTTTTTTCATCAAATTACAATTGCATAAGGCCCGTTGGTCAAGCGGCTAAGACATCGCCCTCTCACGGCGAAAACATGGGTTCGATTCCCGTACGGGTCACCAAAAAAACAGAGTGCACTTTTGTGTGCTCTGTTTTTTCTTTAATCAATCAAACGGGAATCGAATCCGAGAGGGCTTTTTGCGGCAAAAAAACAACCCTGTGCGGTTGTTTTTAGCAAAAAGGGCGAGACAACTCGTTTGTCGAGCAGTCAGTATGTGCAGCAGACGGCGATTCCCGTACGGGTCACCAAAAAAACGAAGTACTCTTTTGAGTGCTCTGTTTTTCTTTAATCAAAATAAAGCGGGAATCGAACCCTAGATCAAAAAAAGACACGGTATCATCCGTGTCTTTTATCATTATATTTCCTTGCCAAGAAACCATATAGTCTGTAATACCCATATCCTCCGCCAAGGCAGATTACAAGTCCTACAATAAAGCCGACAGCATCATTTGGGATTATGTTCTTCGGTGCTGTCCACACAAACGGTGCGGCGAAATTGTAGTAAAGAATCTGTACCATAAGTATATGATATGATGCTTTTCCAATCTCCTCCAATGGTTTGAATTTTATGTTTTCAAGATACCTGATACCCAGCACAAAAAGCGGTGATATATAAAGCATGCTCATTGCCGAAGTGTACTGCCACGAGGAGTAAACAAAAGGTTTATACGACGGCACATAAGTGACAAGACATGTATACCCCACACCTAAAGCAAACATTACAAACCATTTGATTTTTCCCAAATTTTCTCTGTACAGATAAACATAGCATCCCATTGCAAGAGCAAACACATATCTGAATGCAATCATTCTGTTATAGCCTGCCGAAACATTTACGTTTATTATATTTCCCACAAGTGCCACAAGCACATCAAGTCCGACCGTTACGGCAAAACACTTCCATATGCCGTTTTTACTCTTTTTTACAGCATTATAAATATATGGCATTAGAAATACAACCTGAATAATAACGGGAAAATAATATGTACCGTGCTGACCTCTTCCGCCTGCGAAAAAGAATATTATGCTGCCGAGTAATGTCATCTTTTTATCGGCATAACCTGCATTATACGGAAAATCAAGTGTGCTGATATGCTGAAGAAGACCTGTCTTCACAGCAACAGCTGTAAGTATTGTTTCTGCAATATAAAACCACAAAAACGGCATTGTATAACGGACAAGTTTGGGTATTATCTGTTTTTTGCTTCTTGCCTCATCAAATGATATATTCTTTTTGTCAAACGAAGAAGCAGTAACATATCCGGTACACAGCATAAACACCGGCACTGCCATGGTAATCATCCAATAATACAGGTGGGTATTCAAAAGGCTGTTTTCTTGCCATTCATAATGATTGAACAGCACAAGTATTATAGCCATGCCTTTTGCTATGTCTATAAATCTGTTTCTTTGAGTCATGGTTATTCTCCACAATTTATTTCGCTTATAGATTAGCACAAAAGAGTTTTAAAGTCAAGTTCACCCCATAACAAAAGGGAAAGCACTAGCTTTCCCTAATATCACAATTATAATTCCAAAAGCTTCGGATCCATTGGTTCTACAACAAATGAATTTGTCCAAAAACCGGGTTTTATATATACCTTGGTATATGCCACGGGATTTTCAGGTGTAACTGTAACCAACAAATCGCGACAGCTACGACTCATCCCTGCGGCACAGTGAATATTATATGTGCCATAGCCCAGCGGTATTCTGAGCAATTCCTTATTGCCTATACTACCGTAAGCTTCACCGTTTATATAAATACTGAAGCCGCCTGCACATCCGTATGCCGAGCCCTGTCTGTACAGATATATGGAACCACCCGAATTAACACCCAGTTGATTACGGCATTTATTACATGTTGTTTCACCTTCATGTAAATTTGACACATCCCCACAATAAGGACACTTGATTCTTACCTTTGCTGACATTTCAATTCCTCCCAAATATTAGAGTATTAAATCTATGTTACTATTTTACCACACATAGTTCACGATTTCAAGACAAAAAAGTTCCCTTGCTCCGCAGTTTGGTGCAAGGGAACAAATTCTTTTCTTTTTGCTTACTTTTTCTTTTCAGCAAAGAAAAAGTAAGTTACTTGGAAGCCTTAATAGCTGCCTGAGCTGCTGCAAGTCTTGCAACAGGTACACGGAAAGGTGAGCAGGATACATAGTCAAGACCGATCTTGTGGCAGAATTCAACGGAAACAGGGTCGCCGCCGTGTTCACCGCAGATACCGCAGTGGATCTTGTTGTTTGTGCCCTTACCAAGCTTGATGGACATTTCCATGAGCTTACCAACACCTGTCTGGTCGAGCTTTGCAAAGGGATCGTTTTCGTAAATCTTCTTATCGTAGTAAGCACCGAGGAACTTACCTGCGTCGTCTCTGGAGAAACCGAATGTCATCTGTGTAAGGTCGTTTGTACCGAAGCAGAAGAAGTCAGCTTCCTTTGCGATTTCATCAGCTGTAAGACAAGCTCTGGGGATTTCGATCATTGTACCAACTTCGTATTCAAGGTTTGCACCGGCGGAAGCGATTTCAGCATCAGCAGTAGCTACAACGATATCCTTAACGAACTTGAGTTCCTTAACTTCACCTGTAAGAGGAATCATGATTTCGGGCTTAACAGACCAGTCAGCATGAGCCTTCTGAACCTTGATAGCAGCACGGATAACTGCCTTTGTCTGCATTGCAGCAATTTCAGGATATGTTACAGCAAGACGGCATCCTCTGTGACCCATCATGGGGTTGAATTCATGGAGAGAAGAAATGATAGCCTTGATGTCTTCAACAGACTTGCCCTGAGCCTTAGCGAGAGCTGCGATGTCAGCTTCTTCTGTAGGAACGAATTCATGGAGAGGAGGATCGAGGAATCTGATTGTTACGGGGTTACCTTCGAGAGCTTCGTAAAGCTTTTCGAAGTCGCCCTGCTGGTAAGGAAGAATCTTTTCAAGAGCTGCTTCTCTTTCTTCAACTGTATCGGAGCAGATCATTTCTCTGAATGCTGCGATTCTGTCAGCTTCGAAGAACATATGCTCTGTACGGCAAAGACCGATACCTTCAGCACCGAGTTCAACTGCCTTTGCAGCATCTGCGGGAGTATCAGCGTTTGTTCTTACCTTAAGTGTTCTATACTTGTCAGCCCAGTCCATGATTCTCTTGAACTCGCCAACGATTTCAGCGTCAACTGTGGGGATTACACCGTCGTAGATGTTACCTGTAGAACCGTCGATGGAGATGTAGTCGCCTTCAACGTATGTCTTACCTGCGAGAGTAAACTTCTTGTTTTCTTCATCCATATTGATGTCGCCGCAACCGGAAACACAGCATGTACCCATACCACGAGCAACAACCGCTGCGTGAGATGTCATACCGCCGCGAACTGTGAGGATACCCTGAGCAGCCTTCATACCTGTGATATCTTCGGGAGAAGTTTCAAGTCTAACAAGAACTACCTTTTCGCCTCTTTCGTTCCATTCAACAGCGTCTTCAGCAGTAAATACTACCTTACCGCAAGCAGCACCGGGAGATGCACCGAGACCCTTACCCATAGGTGTTGCAGCCTTGAGAGCCTTAGCATCAAACTGGGGATGGAGAAGTGTATCGAGGTTTCTGGGGTCGATCATAGCAACTGCCTGCTTTTCGTCGATCATATTTTCATCAACGAGGTCGCATGCAATCTTAAGAGCAGCCTTTGCTGTTCTCTTACCGTTTCTTGTCTGGAGCATGAAGAGCTTACCGTCTTCAACAGTAAATTCCATGTCCTGCATATCTCTGTAATGGTTTTCGAGAATTGCACATACTTCGTTGAACTGCTTGAAAGCTTCGGGGAACTTTTCAGCCATTTCAGCGATAGGCATAGGAGTTCTAACACCGGCAACAACGTCTTCACCCTGTGCGTTTGTGAGGAATTCGCCCATGAGGCCCTTTTCACCTGTAGCAGGGTCACGAGTAAATGCAACACCTGTACCACAGTTATCGCCCATGTTACCGAATGCCATCATCTGTACGTTAACAGCGGTACCCCAAGAATAAGGAATATCGTTGTCTCTTCTGTATACGTTAGCTCTGGGGTTATCCCAAGAACGGAATACCGCTTCAACAGCGCCCATGAGCTGTTCCTTAGGATCGGAGGGGAAGTCCTTACCGATCTTGCTCTTATATTCAGCCTTGAACTGGCCGGCGAGTACCTTAAGGTCGTCAGCTGTAAGTTCAACGTCCTGCTTAACGCCCTTTTCTTCCTTCATCTTGTCGATGAGTTCTTCAAAGTACTTCTTACCAACTTCCATAACTACGTCGGAGTACATCTGAATAAATCTTCTGTAGCAGTCCCAAGCCCATCTGGGGTTACCGGACTTTGCAGACATTACTTCTACAACTTCTTCGTTAAGACCGAGGTTGAGGATTGTATCCATCATACCGGGCATGGAAGCACGAGCACCGGAACGAACGGAAACGAGAAGGGGGTTTTCCTTATCGCCGAACTTCTTGCCGCAGATTTCTTCCATCTTGCCGATGTATTCCATGATTTCAGCCTGGATATCATCGTTGATCTTTCTGCCGTCTTCATAGTACTGTGTACAAGCTTCTGTTGTAACAGTAAAGCCCTGAGGAACGGGAAGACCGATCTTTGTCATTTCAGCGAGGTTAGCACCCTTACCGCCGAGGAGCTCACGCATTGAAGCGTCGCCTTCTTTAAAAAGGTAAACAAACTTTTTGCTCATAATTAAATGAACCTCCTGTTTTTTTAATTACATTTTTTACTTATTTATAACTGTCGCACCTGATATTATACCACTCGTTTCCAAAATTTTCAACCAAATATTTAATATTTTTCATTATTTACAATATGTTAAAAACTTCACATGTAAACAAAGTCAAAATAATCAAAACCATGTGAATTTTCCCCTGAAAAGTAGTCAACACTCATAATAACTTCATAAAAAAGGGTGATTGAATGCACGGCGGAAAGGTAGAAATATGCGGAGTCAATACATCAAAATTAAAGGTACTTTCGGCAAAAGAAAAGAAGGAGCTTCTTGAAAAAGCACACGCAGGTGATGAAAAAGCAAGAGAAGAACTGATTGCAGGAAACCTCAAGCTCGTATTGAGTGTTGTCGGGCGTTTTTCTTCAAGAGGAGAAAATCCCGACGATTTATTCCAGGTAGGGTGCATAGGCCTTATCAAAGCCATCGACCATTTTGACACAAGTCTTGGGGTACAATTCTCAACATATGCCGTGCCCATGATAATCGGGGAGCTTAGAAGATATCTCAGAGACTACAACTCGATAAGAGTATCGCGTTCTGTCAGGGATCTTGCATACAAGGCACTCAACGTAAGACAGGAGTTATCAAGAACCCTAAACAGAGAGCCCACCGTTGAGGAAATTGCAAAGGCATTGGATTCAACAAAAGAGGATGTAGCTGAAGCACTTGATGCAATTGTTGAGCCCATATCATTATACGAGCCGGTATTCAACGAAAGCGGCGATTCGGTATATGTCATGGACAAGGTATGCGACGAAAGAAACACAGACGAGAGTTGGCTTCAGACTATTGCCATAACAGAGGCTATAAACAAGCTTTCAGACAGAGAAAAGAAGATAATTAACCTTCGTTTCTTTCAGGGAAGAACACAGATGGAGGTCGCCGATGAAATTCACATAAGTCAGGCACAGGTGTCGAGGCTTGAGAAAGGGGCACTGTTGAAAATCAGGAAGGAAATCTGATTTTCAATATAAGGAATTTGAAATCAAGAATCATTAGACAACAAAGCCTCCCATGGGGAGGCTTTATGCTATTAAGAAATTGGCTACGATTTTTGTTATATCATGATGAAATAACGGTATTACTAACTATTTATGTACAATGAAAACACTCTTAATTTACTCCGGTTCCACTACAATAAATACATTTTTTCAAACCGGTTCCGTTGCATTTATAACAATCTTTTTCTGCAAAAGACTGTATAACACTGCCATCAAATAAATGATAAGAACTATCAACACCAGTACCACTACACGATGTACATTCAGAATTTAAGTATCCTACACCATTGCATTCATCACATACTGTACCCGATGATGTACCGGATGATGTATTGCTGTCGCCATATAAAATACCATTCATCCTATCAAGCTCTTTTTTTGCATGAGCAATTGATTGTTCATTAGTCTCTGCAGTTACAGCTCCCGAACCTCCGCATAAAACACACACACCATCCCCATCACAAATTGTGCAGGTTCTCGCAGGATTTCCTGCATAAGAGTTTTCACCTCTGCCGTCACAAACGCTACAAATACCATTTCCCTTACACTGTGAACACGTCTCCAAATTAGATGCAATAGGAGGATGATAAGTGCCTCCCGAGCCCTCGCTGCACGCAGCTAAAAAAACTGTCATTATAATTGCAATAATTAATACTAAAGTTCTTTTCATAAATCTCTTTCTCCTTTTAATTTTAAACATTTGCACCTATATAGGTGCAAAACTATTATAACACTCGAATATAATATTGTCAAGGTTTTGTTCCAATTTAAGTGCAAAGGATGATAAACATAAATAAAGAATTAGAAAAAACAATAGGAAACAACATAAAAAAATTGAGAGAAAATGCAAACATCACCCAAGATATTCTTTCTGCAAAACTGCAATTAAGAGGTGTTGATATTACCAGAAGTGCCCTTGCAAAAATAGAAGTGGGTCAAAGACACATATATCCTGATGAACTTTTAGCAATAAAAGAAATTCTGAATGTTGATTTTGATGCAATTTTTTATGGTAAATAAAAAACTGATGAAAGATAAGTTCTCTCATCAGTTTTTTCTTTTTAATACGCTTTAACAAGTTTTTTCAGCTCATCATGTGTATACCCATTGGAGGCAAGTATTCCCCTGCTCGACTCATAGGAAAGCTCATTTCCGAAAAGGTCAGTGATTTTTCCGCCTGCTTCTTCAATGATAATTGCTCCCGCAGCGTAATCCCAGGGTCTCAGGATTTCTTCATAGAAGCAGTCAAACTTTCCCATAGCGATATACGAAAGGTCTAAAGATGCCGCCCCCATTCTGCGTATATCGGTACAATTTCTCAGAAGATTTGCGATTACTACTAGGCTCTTTTCTCTGAGGTCTTCATCATAGGGTGATGTGCCGACGGAAACAAAGCTTTCTTTCACCGTCTTCTTATCAGAAACGTGAATGGGTTTACCGTTATAGTATGCCCCTTTTCCCTTCTCTGCCGTGAAAAGCTCATCGGTAAAGGGATTATACACAACACCGAAGACGGGTTTATTGTTTTCGACAAGCGCCAAAGAAACAGCACTCATATTCAGGTGATGAATAAGATTTGATGTGCCGTCAATGGGGTCGAGAATCCAAATACGCCCCGAGAAATCGAGCTTGCTCTTCTCCCCTTCTTCACCCATGAACTGAACGCCGGGGTACATTTCGGAGAGTTTTCCCTGGATGTACGTCTGCACTGCAAGGTCAACGCCTGTCACAAAGTCAGCATAGCCTTTGGCAACAATTTCCGAGAGTTTTTCTTCGGAAAACACTATTTCTTTTGTAGACTTTACAAGGTCTATTACATTTTGATAGGTCATTTTCCTGTCCTTTCAATCATTGCAAATTTTAAAGCTGTTCAATTCCAAATGTCTTCACATATTCAACAAAGCGTCTCAGCCCGCCCTTTTCAGAAAAGTCTTCATTACGGTAAATAAGGCCGATTGTGCGGCTGAAGCCCGGCTCCAGTTTTACAACATCCACATCTTTTTCTTCACCCAGAGAAAGCCTCGGCAAAATAGATATTCCCAAGCCTTCCTTTACCATATATATTACAGAGCTGTCATCCTGAGAGTCAACATTTATCATGTGAACAAATCTGCTTTCATCAATATACTTTGCAATTTTGCTGTCGTTTGCTTTGATAAAAGGATATTTATACAGTTCTTCTTTTGTGATGCTTTCACCTGATATTTTAAGCTGTTTCGGGAAAACCGCCGCATAGGAATCCGATGCAAGCTCTGTCCAGCAGACGTTTTCTGCATCAAACTTTTCTCCGAAAAACACATCGGCACTTCCCTCTTCAAAAGCACTTTTCATATTATCTGCAACAATAATATTCATATGTACATCGGGATGTTTCTCATTATAACCCTTTATTATTTTAGTCATTATATATTTCGAAAGGCTGGCATAGGTTGCAATATTCAGAACCTTTTTATTTTGCCTTACTTCAAGTGCAAGCTGTTTTGTCTTATTTTGCAGCTTTACCATTTTTCTGAGGTTTTCTACAATCTGCTCACAACCTTCTTCAACGGTGATACCCGCATAAGACCTTTTTATGAATTTTACACCCACATCGTTTTCTATTGTGTCGAGTATATGGGAAACCGCAGACGGTGTATACAAATACTCTCCTGCCGCTTTTGAAAGGCTGCCAAGGTCTATTGCTCTAATCAGAACCTCTATCTTATCAATATCCATAAAATACCTCCGCAGGCATTAAATATTTTTCACACCCCTATTATAAACCAAGTATTCCCAAAAATCAATATCTATTATATACTGATTTGGCGGCAAAGGAGTGGATTTTTTGACAAATGTAAATAAAACCATGTCTTACATTGGTTTGTTCTTCGTTGTGTTTGTATGGGGTTCGGCACCGCTGTTCACTTTACAACTTTACAAATTTTATTCCCCGACAATCAGGGTATGCTTTTCGGAGCTTGTGCTTGTAGCCGCATATCTTTTTATGGCTCGAAAGCATCTGAAAAAGTTTAATTTAAGCTATCTTAAAATCGGTATACCGACAGGAATTTTCATGACACTTGCAAACATCTGTCAAAAAATAGGTTTATTGTATACTACACCTGCAAAATATGCCTTTTTAGAAAATCTTTCCTGCATTACGGTACCCGTAATTATGTTCATACTTGTAAGAAAAAAACCAAAGCTTACCACAATTCTCGGATGTGTTGTTTGCTTATTCAGCACCTTTGTATTAAACGGTGCATCATTTTCCGGCACGGCCTTTGGAGTCGGCGAAATACTGTGCGGTGTTGCCGGATTATTATACGGCTTCAACATTGCTTTAACCGGTATATATGCAAAAAAGCTTAACACCGCTTTATATCTTGCGGTACAGGCAGTTACAAGCTTTTTCGTGTCTTTGCTTTTTTCAGTATTATTTAATTTCATTTCAATTCCGACTCAGGCGGGAGCAAGAATAATTGAGCCTATAGTTTTCTCCTTCAAGCCTTCGCATATGTTATTTGTTATTCTTCTGGCTCTGATAAGCTCAGCATTATGCTGGACAATCCGCACAAATGCCATGAAGCACATAGATGCATGTATTGTTGCGGTTATAATGCCTTTTTCGGCGGCGGTCACAGGCATTCTTTCGGTTTTTGCCGGAACAGACACTTTCAGTCCCAATCTTGTACTCGGAATACTTTTGGGTCTGTTGGCAATCTTCTTATCAAGCTTTGACGATATTTTCAAGATCAATATCCAAGCCAAAAATCCTTTATTAAGGACAAGAAAATACTTCTTCAAAAAATACTTATTTATCACAAGAGGCGTTCGTTTTAGATATTACAGACATCGCAGAAACTTGCGTAAACAAATATTAATCCATTAATGGGAAAGCTCCCGACACAGGCGTGTCGGGAGCTTGTTATATTATCTCAGCTATGTTCCTTAATCCAATTTTTATACCAGTATGCAGAGTCTTTTGGGATACGTTGTTGTGTTTCATAATCCACAAAAACAATGCCGAAGCGTTCGGTATACCCATTTGCCCATTCATAGTTATCCATAAACGACCACAGGAAATATCCGCAGACATCAACACCGTCATCCGCAGCCTTTTCTAGCTCAACAAGATAGCGGTTAAGGAAATCAATTCTGTTGGGGTCATGCACTTTGCCGTCAAGCGATACAGCATCATGACACGCCATACCGTTTTCGGAAATGAAAAAGGGCAGCTTATATCTTTCATACAAGAACTTAGGTCCGTAATGCATACATTTCGGTGTAATAGGCCAGTTAATTGATGTTCTGGGATATCCCACTTCACGTTTTACCCATTCCGCCTTGCCGTTCTCACCCGCTTTGACGGTTACGCCGTTATACATATTTTGGCAGTAAAAATCGATAGGCTGGCTGATAAGCTTCATATCTTCCTCGGTTATTTCGGGAAGATAGTCTTTATACATTTTGAGACCCTCTTCAGGGTAATGTCCGAGAATTACCGGGTCGCTCCACCAGGAAACGCTCCACATTGTGCCGGTACCCAAAGGCTTACATTCAAAGTATTTTTCACGTGCAGCCTCAATATCCTCAGGGCTGTCCGTAAGAGGATATACCGCAGAGCCGGTAGGTGCATAGCCTATTTTTATGGGCTGTTTCGCCTTTTCCCTCATAGCAATTACCGCAGCACCATGCGCCTTTAATACATTATGGCACATCTGGAAAACTGCTTTATATCCCATTTTCAAAAATGGTGCGTGCTCGCCTCCGAGATATCCGCAGCCAATAAAGCACTGAGGTTCGTTAAATGTGATAAAGTACTTTACTCTGTCGGAATACAGCTCTACAACCTTACCTGCATATTCTGCAAACCAGTTTACGCTTTCATCATTAAGCCAACTGCCTTTTTTGAAAAGTGCATAAGGATAATCCCAGTGGAAAAGTGTGATATAAGGTTCAATGCCGTTCTTTAAAAGCTCATCAATAAGGTCAGAGTAGAACTTTACGCCATTTTCATTAACTTTTCCCGTTCCGTCAGGAAAAATTCTTGTCCAGCTTATGGAAAAGCGGTATGCCTTTATTCCAAGCTCACGCATAAGAGCTATGTCTTCTTTAAATCTATGATAGTGGTCACATGCAACATCACCGGTATGACCGAGCGATACATTTCCGGGCTGATGAGAATAAACATCCCAAATGCTTTCGCCCTTGCCGTCTTCATTCCATGCGCCTTCAATCTGATAGGATGCTGTTGCAGTACCCCATACAAAGTCTTTTTTGAATCCCATTTGGTTTTCTCCTTTATCTTCCTATGTTGTAAACCGACATAGTCTTAATTGCTTTCTTTAGTTGTTCGGCATTATATTCCGTCTTTGCTGTTACGGTATAAGGTTTTCCGTCGGTCAAATCAAAGAAGTTATCGGAAAGCACAAGGTCAATACCGTCAAAGTCGATATATACACCCTTTGCAAACACATCGCTTGACACACAAAGTTCTACACTGCCGTCGATGTCGGTTATATCAACCTTAATTTCGGGCTTCTTGAATTCAAAGTGCTTTGCCTCACAGAGAAGCTGGGTATTTCTTGTTACAAAGCTTCCGTCCTTATCGTAAAGTTCGGCATACAGGAAGGTATTGTACTTATCGGTCATATCGACATTTATTGTAAGTACATCCTTTGATTTAAGGCTGTCTACAGATACTTTTTCGATATATTCTTCTTTTACTGCAAGATCAGAAGCGGCAACATAGAGTCTTACTTCACCCTCAAAATCTTCCATTGTCTCATTGGAAATGTTGACGGTGAGCTTTTCACCTTCAAGGAAAAGTCCCATTTCGACGGGTGCATAGAACTTCTTTGCCGCATAATGAAGTGCTTTATAGCGAAGGTTTGAGTCAACACTCGACCATGATGCAACGGGCCAGCAATCATTGAACTGCCAATAAAGCGAGCCCATACAATAGCCTCTGTTTCTTCTGAAATGTTCGACGCCGTACTTTATGGCATCTGCCTGAAGAAGCTGGGAAGCATAGACAAGTGTTTCAAAGTCAAGAGGATATAGGTAATTATCGGCGAGATACATAAGTATCTTTCTGTTTCCCGCCTTACACTTCTGGTGGTTTTCAATAACTCTTGAAAAGGCATTAAGCCCGTCTTCGGGACAAACCTCACGAAGTGTCTTTATTGACGGAAAAGCCTCAAAGCCGTATTCCGAGCAGAAGCGGAATTTATGGTTTCTGTAATCGGTAAAGGGTTTTCCGCCGTGCCAGACATCCCAATAATGGATATCGCCCTTTGTTTCGCATATCGGGTTATCAAGACCACCTCCTGACGAGGGGCTTGACGGCCAGTAGAAGGTATCGGGACAAAGCTCCTCACAGATTTCGGGGAAAATTCTTTCGTAAAGCTCGATATAATCTTCCTTTACACGCTGATTTGTGCCGAGATTTCCCCAATAGCACACGCCCTGCTCCATTTCGTTATTACCGCAAAGGAGTGCAAGGGACGGGTGGTTTCTGAGACGTTTTACGTTATATTCAGCCTCTGCAATATATTCTTTAGTCGATGCCTTTGTCAGCCACACCTGAACGCAGGCAAGCATAAAGTCCTGCCACACCATAATACCGTACTTATCGCAGATATCATAGAATTCGTCTTCGGGATAGTAGCCGCCGCCCCAAACTCTGAGGGTGTTGAAGTTGGCATCAATGGCGGTTTTAATAAGATCTTCGGTTCTTTGGGGATTGATACGTGAGAGAAGATTATCCTGAGGTATATAGTTTGCACCCATGGAGAATACTTTAACGCCGTTGATTACAAAGCAGAATTCACTGCCCGTGGCATCTTTCTGTGTGCTGACGGTAAGTGTTCTGAGACCTATATTCTGAGTGTTGGTGTCTAAATTTTCGCCGTTATTCTGCATTGTAACGCAAAGCTCATAAAGGTACTGTTCGCCGTAGCCTCTTACCCACCAGAGCTTTGGATTATCAATCTTGATTTTACCCTTACCGCCGACAAGTTTTACCTCTTTGCCGTCGATGGACGCTATAAGGTCATATCCCTTATTATGCTTTGTTTCAACGGAAATTTCAAGGGTAACTTCGCCGTTCTTATGGAACTGGCGGACATATACGTTATCAATCTTATCGCCGTCATAGGCATCGAGAATTACAGGGCGGAAAATTCCCATGTCGGGAAGAGTTGGGCCCCAATCCCAGCCCGACATATAGAACGCTTTTCTGAGGTGGGAAGCACCGGGAATTGTATCACCGTTTGTCCAAAGCCAGTGCTTGTTATTCATCTTTTCAAAGTATTTTGTGGGTGATGAAAAATCAAGCTCTAAAGTGTTCTTACCAAGTTTAAGCAAGCTCTTAACATCATATGTATACGCTCTATGCATATTCATGACATTGTCAACGAGATTCCCGTTAAGGGTAATTTCACAAATGGTATCAAGTCCTAGAAAAGTCAGTTCAAGATACTCTTTTGCGAGTGTACTTTCGTCAACATCGAATTCACACACGAACCTGCAATCCTTGCCTGAAAGATGCTGATATTCCCTTTCGTTAAGGCCGTAAAAGGGGTCATCTATAATTTCATGGTCAAGAAGAACGCTGTACATACTGCAGGGTGCGGTACATTCAAGGTTTTTATGTTCTTCGTAGGTCATTTTCCAGTTTGTAAGTTTCATTTTTCATTCCTCACTCTCTCTCTGATTATAATATACCACCTCATAATAGTAATTTCAAGCCAATATTTGCTGTATTGTGGCAAAATATGTACTTTATGACAATTCCCGATGCCTAAGCATCGGGAACTGATATTTCTATCTTTTAACGTTCTGAGAAATCAGGTTATAGTCATTTGTGAGAATTGTATCAATACCCATATCCAAAAACTCTTTTGTTTCATTCGGGTCATCCGACCAGAACACATTACAGATAATGCCGTTTGCGTGTGCCTTATCAATCATTTCTTTATTGAAATAGGGTTTGAAAAGCTGAACCTTCCGGCATCCGAGTTCGATTGCTCTGTCCACAATTGCCCAGGGTCTTCCGTTAAGATGTCCGACACATATCGAAATATCTGGTGCATATGCCTTGAACTGCTTTATAAGGCAATCGGTTTCAAGCATGAGGTACACGTGCTTTTCACAGTCGTATTTTCTGATAAGAGCAATTATCTTTTTCATCATATCCTCAGGATACGGCTCGCCGACATAATTCAACGGTTTTACGTGAATGTTCATAATAACATGACAGGAAAATTTTTGCAGTATATCCTCGAATTTAAGAACTGAGAGTCCCTCAAATTTCGGACCGAACTTCTTTCCGAAGTCGAGCTTTTCAAGCTCACTCAAAGTTTTGTCGGTTATAAGTCCCTCACCCGTACTTACTCTTCCAAGGTCTCTGTCGTGGCAGGACACAATTTCGCCGTCTGCCGTCGGCCATATATCAAATTCGATTTCCTCAGCACCCATGGCAATTGCCGCACCGAATGCAGGCATACTGTTTTCGGGTGCTATTGTATTAAAGCCTCTATGCGCACAAACTCTTGGATATCCGAGTGTTTTATCATCTTTGATAATCGCACTGCCCGAAGGTCTGTACTGCCATGGCTTACGTCCGAATTCAATGTACTCATAATGAGCAGCGTCGGGATTGCCGAAGCCTGCAGGTTTATAGTACTTATCCTTAGGGTCAAATTCTACAGTTTCCGTGCCGAATCTGCCCTTCATATTGCAAAGCACTTTTCCGTAGGGCGACACAACCATACTTGCTCCGCATATATCTGAGTTTTCATCAAAGCTCACCGATGAGCGGACAACGTATGCGTTGGTATTATACGCCAAAAATCTGCACATGGTTTCTATAGCATCATGGCTGTCGCTTCTCTGCAAGGAACAGCCGATAATGATATCCACATTATTTCTTGCAATGTTTGCGAAGGCTTCATAGAAGTAGAAATCGTAGCATGTAAGAAAACCGTATCTCAGTCCGTCGATTTCAAGAACATAGGGTTCGGAAAATTCAAAGGTATAGTCCGAGTCAAGCTCAAGTGTATTAAGTTCAAGGGGCGGCAGGTGTTTTTTGAAGTATTTTCCTGCCACCTCGCCTTTTTGGTTATAGACATATGTTGTATTTCTGTAATTACCGTTTATCTCATAAAGTGCATTGACAAAGACAAGGGCATTGCATCTTTTTGCAGTTTCCGAACACTTATCAAGCAAAGTATTTATGTACTTTTTATGATAAAAAAGTGTTTCTTCTCTGTCACTTGTTGCACAGGGTACGTCGCTGTATTCGGGAAGAACGATTATATCCATCGAGTCGTCACACTTATCAAGGCAGTTCATTTTGTATTCAAAGTACTCATCCGAAAAAGAAACGTCCCTTGAATAGGGTGGTTGTATGATACAGGCTTTCATTTTCGTCACTCCTTTGTCTGTAATTCTATCACAGCAAACAAAACAATTCAAGTGCCAAAAACAAAAATCCCGACACTTTCGTGTCGGGAAAATATTATTTTGCGCCATTTTTGAGAATCAGGGAATTACACGGGCAAGCCTGTCAGAGTTTCCTCTGTCGAGACGCTTGTTTCCGGATTTTTCACACTCAAAGTTTCAGACACTTTATGTATAATGTCGGCAATCTGCTTTGAACACACCTTGGTTCCCGCCTCTGACAGGTGAATATTATCATCCTGTCTTATGTATTTATCTACATCCTTTGATAACAAGCCATACAAATCATTTATGATAACACCCTTTTTCTCAAGCAAAGGAACAATCAGGTCATTATATCTTTCTATGACCGAATTTTTGTTATACTCGTTTCTTTCGGTAACGGGAGTTGTTGTGGCAAAAATAACCTTGTCATAGTGTGCTATTAAAATGTCCGCAATACGAAGCATGTTTTCGACATATTCCTCTTCACTCGTAAAAGCTCCGTCACCGAACAAATCGCATATATCCCATAGTCCGTTATTCCAATGAACAATTCTGGTGCCTTCCATAGCCGGTTTCCAGTCAAAAAGACCTCTCAGCGTATACTTTGCAAAGCGGCAGTTGTCATTAGGCTGATATACTTCAAATTCATCACCCAAAAGCTCCGGCACCAATGTACCGTAACCCAAGGCTCTTATTGAATCGCCGAGTAATGTTACCTTTATCATTTTAATCTCCCCTTTGACTAATATTTTACCACATCGGTTTCAGCATTTCAAGTACCGTGAACAAAATAATCCCTTGTGTCGTTGTTTGACACAAGGGATAGATAATCGAGAGTCAAGAACAAATTTTAACCAAATAAGTATTGGTGACAAATTCTTTCTTTTTTGGTTACTTTTTTCTTTGCGGAAAGAAAAAAGTAACTAGTTTATTTCAGGAAGTGATGCAGCTGCAACAGACTGACCAACTCTTCTTGAGTTTTCATCAGGGATATGAAGCTGAATCTTCTTTGCGAGTTCAGGGAATTCCTTATCGAGAACTTCCTGTGCACGACTCAGAAGAATCTGTCCGCCTTCACCGGATGTTACTCTACCCATGATAAGAACGTGCTTGATATCATAGAATTCTGTGTAGAATGCGATAGCATAGCCAAAATATGCACCGATTGTGTCATAGATATCAGCTGCTCTCTGGTCACCTTCAGCCATGAGCTTCTGTACAACCTTAAGCTTTTCAGCAGGAGAAAGGTTTTCATCAAGTTCGATACCTGCAAAAGGAGCAAGCTTGATTACGCCGTCCTGGGAGAAATACTTAACGCCGCAGCCATAGTCGCCGGACCATTCGTCAACCATTGCATTCTTGCATGCATCAACGGGAACGAAAGCAAGCTCATTGAGCCAGCCTGTGATGTTTCCGTCAGGATCTACATAACCGCCTGCTTCGGATGTACCCATAGCTACACCGAGAACTGCGTTATCATCAAGGTCCATAGCACCTGCAAGTGCTGTAACGTCACCGTCGTTTGCAACTTCGATCGGGATATTTTCGCCGATTTCCTTTGCAACGTCGAGGTACATATTCTTAACCTTCTTATCGAAATCTTCGTCGCTTACTTTTAAGAAGAGAGAAGCAACCATGATTCTGTTGTCTACATATACACCGGCAGAGGAAACACCGATAGCATCAACTCTCGGCATCTTGGAAGCTGCTGTCTTCATAGCTTCTAAAATTCCCTGGTAGTGGTATTCGGGGTCGGAGTTTGTCTTGGGGAACCAAACAACTTCTTCGGAGTAAACGGATTCGCCGTTAACAACAGCACTTACCTTTCTGTCGCTTCCGCCTGCATCAAAACCGATTCTGCATCCGTCAAGGTGTCTGCCGATAGGAGCTGCTGCAGACTTATCTTCGGGAGCATCACAGAGTGCTACGGATTCAACTTCAAACTTTGTTTCGTATACTCTTTCCATGAACTTTACGTCAAAGTCACGGGAGCCGCCGTAAGAGAAAGCTTCCTTAATCTTAGCGCCGATTGTTTCGCTGCCTGCGATAACAACCTTATAACCGCCTGCAACCCAGAGAAGAGCCTTTGTCATTCTTTCAACGAAATCGAAGTTTTCTTCATCGTGGCCTGTGCCGTCCTTATAAACTCTTGTCTTGTAAGTAACTGTGTAACCCTTATTTCTCTGAATAGCGATTACTAAATCCTGTCCGTCGTCCTTTGTAGCTTCTCTCATTTCTCTGCATACGAGACTGAGAGGTGCAAACTGGGGATCGAGCTTTGCATTAACCTTAAGCTTCATATCTTACATCTCCTTTGATAATTGTTTTTAATACATTAAATTCATTGTCCGTGATGATGATATCAGCATCCTTGCCGACATCGAGTGAGCCCTTCTTATCCTGAATACCGAGTGTGGTTGCAGGGTTGAGAGTTGCACCGTTTACACATTCCCAAAGAGGAATATTGGAGTTTGTATAAACATTCCAAACGCCCTTGTTGAGCTTGAGAACGCTTCCTGCTACAGTACCGTCCTCAAGGCGGCAAACGATATCTCTGTAGATAATCTTCTGCCCGCCGAGTGTATACTCACCGTAAGGAAGTCCTCCTGCAGGCAAACAGTCTGTTACAAAGATAAGCTTTCTGCCTTTGAGCTTGAAGAGCATATCGTAAAATGCGGGGAATACGTGGAATGTATCAACTATAAGTTCGATACTTGCGTCAGAGTTGAGACCTGCTGTAACAACACCGGGAGCTCTGTGTGCCATGGGTGTCATTGCGTTGAAGAAGTGTGTAAGATGTTTAACGCCTGCAGCTGTCGCCTTCATTGCTGTATCATAGTCAGCAGATGTGTGACCCATGGAGATAACAACGTCTGTATCTCTTACGATTTCTCTGATTGCCGCAAAGTCTTCAGTATCTTCTTCGGGAGCAAGTGTGATTGTTCTGATTACGTCAGAATATTCCTTAACAAACTTTGCATCGGGCTTGAGGATATATTCAAGCGGCTGCGCACCCTTCTTTGAGGGGCTGATAAAGGGACCTTCTGCATGAGCACCGAGAACAACGGAACCCTTCCATGTCTTGCTCTTTTCCATGCAGGCTCTAACCGATTCAAGAGCCTTCTTGATTGTATCCATGCTCTCTGTCATTGTTGTGGGAAGGAATGCTGTAACACCGTTCTGAACGATACCCTCAGCGATTACTCTGATGCTTTCTTCTTCGCCATCGCAAACGTCTTTTCCGAGATATCCGTGAATATGCATTTCGATAAGACCGGGAGCCACATAGCCGCCTTTGGCATCAATAACTTCTGCACCTTCGGGAATCCGGTCGGCTTTTACTACGCCTTCGATTACGTCAGAATAAAGAAGCACGCCGTCTTCAACAATTCTGTCCTTCAAGATGATTTTACCATTAATTATAGCTTTCATCTTTTTTCCTCCTGTATATGATATTTTCTTAAATAATTTTAACATTATTTTAGAGCTAAAATTTGCTCAATGTAATTATAACATAATGAGAAAATATATGCAATAACAATTTCAAAAAAAACTCAAAAATATCACGATTTGATTTGGTAAAGGAGAATTTACAATAAGGTTATCCGACTTTCATTGACAAAGAATACGTGCTATGATAAAATTATGTGGAACAAAAAACTTTATGATACGTCTAATTGATTGCAGGTGAAAAAATGAAAATCATACATACCGGCGACATTCATCTTGATTCGCCCTTTACTTCCTTAAATCCTATAGAAGCAGAAAAGAGAAGAAATGCCCTTCGTGCGGCATTCTCCTCAATGATTTTGTATGCAAAAACAGAAAAGGTTAATTTATTTCTCATATGCGGTGACCTTTTTGATGACGAATGTGTTACAAAGGACACATGCCTTACAATATGTAAGGAAATGGCATCGGTGCCCGACTGTTCATTTATCATAACACCCGGCAATCACGACCCATATAAGGAAAACTCTCCTTACAAGCTTGTAAGCTTTCCCGACAACGTATATATTTTCTCATCCTCCGACATTACAAAGGTGGAAATCGACGAGTGCGGTGTCTGCATATACGGTTCGGCATATTTATCAGACACAAAAGACGGATACAGTTTATTAAAAGCACCGCTTATTGACAAAACAAAGCTGAACATTCTCATGCATCACGGCGACCTTGATGTCACATCATCCCCCTACTCCCCCATTTCTTCCCGTCAGATTGAGGAAAGCGGATTTGACTATGTAGCCCTCGGTCATATTCACAGGGGTACGGAAATCAAAAAGGCGGGTGAGAGTGCCTTTGCATACTGCGGATGCATAGAAGGCAGAGACTTCGGCGAATGCGGATACAAGGGTGCAATTGTGGGAGATATCGAAAAAGGCAGTATAAATCTCCGCCATGTCAGGTTTTCAAACAAGAGATATGAAGTAGTGAGTCACGATGTAACAGGATGCGAAAGTTTCTCCGACTGCATTGCCGACATTGCCGAAAAGTGTGCACCTTTCGGTGATGACACTCTTTTAAGGGTAGAGCTTACGGGTGTTGTATCCGAAGGCTTCAGTGCCGATACAGAGGTGCTGGCGGGTATTGTAAAATCACCCTTCTATCTTGAAATCAAGGACAGAACGCTTGCGCTTCTCAACATGAAAAAACTCAAGGAAGACAAAACCCTTGCAGGCGAATTTTACAGAGCACTTGAAGAAAAGCTGTTCTCCGACGATGAGGAGGAAAAACGAATTGCCGCCGAGGCCCTGAAATACGGTCTTCGTGCAATATACGGCTTGGAAATCAAGGCATAAAGAAAGGAACTATAATGAAAAAAGCACGTTTTATAATCTTACTGTGCATCATCAGCACATTACTTTGTGTTTCTGCACTTGCAAAAACACACAAAACCGACATAGTCACAGTCGACACAATTGAATACACTCTTGAGGAAGAGGACAGACTTTCGGCAGAGCTTTTCGTCGATGAAGACGGTCTGTACGAAGTAAAACTCTTATCTCTTTCCACAAGCGGAAACTTTGCACCAAAAATTTCAATAAAAGTATTTGACGGCAACAAGGAAATATATTCTTTTGTTACCGACAAAAAAAGAAATATTGAAGGCACAGAGCCTGAAAGCTACGGTTTTTTACTGGGACTGTTCGAGGGTGAATACAAACTTGAAATCGAGAATCTTACCAAGTTTTCGGATGTTACTTTCAAGCTTGAAACAACCTTTACCGAAAATGAAAATATAGAAACCTTTGGAAACAGCAGTTTTGAAAATGCATCAAAGCTTTCCCTTAACGAAAAATATTTCGGCGGTGCGGTAATGTCAGACGAAGTGGATTACTTTGGCTTTGATATGCCCTATGACGGGGTTGCGTACATTCAGATGTACACACCTAAGGCAAAGTTCTTTACCCTTTACGACAGCGAAAAAAACGAAATCGGCTCTATCGGAATTGAAATAGAGGAAGCGGACAAGGTTTATGAACTTCGTTCGGGACTTGCAAAAGGAAAATACTACATTTCCGTTCAGCCTGACGAAGATTATTCAGATGCCTTATACACCGTTGAAGTAAACACAACACAAGGCGACTTCTTCGAAAAGGAATACAACAATGCAAAAGTATGTGCAATGCCGCTTGAGTCCGGCAAAGAATATCAGGGCAACATATTCGGCATTCACGACATTGATAATTATACCTTTACCCTTTCGGAAAAGAGTAATGTGACAATTGATTTTACAGATACTATCGCATCAAATGACAATCATTACAAGATAACTCTATCGAGTGGTGATTACAAAGAAGAATTTGAAGGCGGCAGGGTGAAAAAGCTTCTTAACCTTGATAAAGGTACATACCACTTTACTGTAAAGAATCTTGACAAAGACAGCTTTACAAGTATGATTTACAAAATAAAGCTTTCATCCGACAAAGGTTTTGCTGAAAACATTTCCGAAGAGAATAAGGAAGAAGTCGGACAGTTTAATGATGTATCGGAAGAAAAATGGTACTATGACGAGCTTCTTGAAGCAAAGCGTCTGGGACTAATAAACGGTGTAGGTGACAACAAGTACAATCCCGAAGAAAACGTAACTCTTGCCGAAATCATCGCAATGGCAGCAAGAATCAAGAACGCAAAAGGCGGCATTAACACAGAACTTACATCCTCCCCTGTCGGCAAGTGGTACAACTCATACATCACCTTTGCGGTAAACTCGGGAATAATCAAACCCGACGATTTTGAAAGCTTTGAAGAAAACGCAACAAGAGCACAGGTTGCCTACATTTTTTCAAATCTTTTCAGCGACATTGATACAGAAAAAAACACAATAATCCCTGATGTAAACAAAAACACACAGTACTGCGACAGTATACACAAGATGTATGCTCTCGGTATCCTCAAAGGTGGCTCCGACGGCCTTTTCCGTCCCGAAGACAAAATAACACGAGCAGAAGCGGCGGCAATTCTTCTCAGAGTTCACAATTCATAACAAACACAAAACCGACGGCAAAACCGTCGGTTTTTTTGCTAATTGTCTTGAAAAACACATTTTGTTATGATAAGATAAGTACAGCAATAAGCAAAAAGAGGTCGACACAATGCAGGACATACGAAACATACTCGGCGTAAAAATCGAATCACCCTATTGGGACACGGCTTATGAAAAGGCAATATCCGAGCCTTTAATACCCGAATGGCTGACAGAAAGATATATCAGAAACACTCATGAAAAATACGGATTCTTCAAAATGAATCTTGAAACCATTATATCGGCAATCCCTTACATAACCGAAGTACCCGAGCTTTGTATTCTTGCAAAGACTCTTTACCACATTCTTGAAACAAAAAAGAATTTTAATGAAGCTTTTTCACATTTTGAAGAGCCGAAAGCCCCTGTCGGACTCGAAAACACTTTTGGGTATGACTGTGTTCTCGGTTTTCCCGTTCTTGCACACCTTGTTCCGTCATGGAAGGAGCTTGAAAAAAGAGGGGTTGAAAAAGAGGTTATATCGGACAGTCTTGTGACGGTTGACCACCTTTTCACCTATTCCGAGGAAGAAGTCGGAAGGAAGGCTTTTACCGAACAGTTTTTCAGAATGTACGGCAATGCAATCTACATAAACTATCTCAAAATCGGGCGGCTTCGTTTTGAAATCTTTGAAAATTCCAACCGTCCAGCCCTGATTTTCGAAAAAAACGGCAGTGAACACAAGGTCTTAATGTGTAACTGTGTACTTCACAAAAGCGGAAACATTCTCGGGGCATACGGCTGTGAAGATGAAAATGGTTCATATGCGGCAGAGTTTACCGAAACAGACACCCATTATGTCGGATATGCCGTAAACACGGAAACAAGACTTGCCGAAAACACATTAACTTATCTTGACAAAACCGAATGGAAGCCGATTTACAAGCCGGATGACAATGGTCTTAAAGTGCACATTCCCTATGGTGACAGGTTAACAAAAGAAGCATGTGAAGATTCATACACAAGAGCACGCGATATTTTCAAAAGGTGTTATCCCGAAATTCATTTTGACGGTTTTCATCTTTTCTGCTGGATGTTATCACCCGACCTTCGGGACATACTGAAGCCTAATTCCAACATCATTGAGTTTCAGAACAAATACACGGTTTTTCCCGCAAAAGACAATGCGGTTGATGCCATTATGTATGTATACGGCATCAAGGAAGATGATGTCCGCAGTGTAAATATTGCAGATTTGCCCGAATCAAACTCTTTACAAAGGGGAATTAAGAAAAAACTGCTTGAAGGAAAGCACATTCATCAATGCTACGGATTCTTCAAATGGTAAACAAAAAGCCGACGGTACATGCCGTCGGCTTTAATATTTGATTTCAAATTACCATTCGTAATCTTCCCAGTCGTAAGGATCTGTGTAAAATGATACATAGTAAGAATCATCTACATAATCATACCGTGCAAATTCAAGTTCCCATCCGAAAACAATTTCAAAGAAATCAGCGGGTACATATGTAACGCCGTTTTCAAGAATACTCTTACCTACTTCGAAATCATATCCGTCAACTTTTACTGTTGTTTCGCCAACCTTGAAGGAGATTTTTTCCATATCTGTAAAGTATTCGCTTGTTACTGTAATAAGGCCGTTTTCATATCCTATATTTACATTTTCCGCATCGTAAGCATCTTCAAGTATTGCTCTGAAAGGCACATAGATTTCACCGTCAATTATTGGAAGCACTTCGGGGAATGCACTTGCATAGTAATAAGGATACTCGGGTTCATATTCATATTCTTCGTCTTCGTAATCTACATACCCGTATTCGTAGGAAATGTCAATGCTGTTTTCTTCGGTAAGCTCGGGGTATGCAATTACGGTAGTGCCTTTGTCATAAATCTTCTGTGTTTCGGTGATAGTGAAGCCAAGAACCAATTCATTTTCCATTTCGGGCACTTCTTCACCCATAAGAGCCATAATATCATTGAAGTTGATATACATATCGCATACTATCTTGCATTCGGTATAATCCTTATTGTATTCCATTACAATTCCCTTTTCGCCAAGGAACTGAATGCCGATATCTGCAAGAGAAAACTCAAGTATTTCAGCGGCATCTTCCGCAGACTCGGGGTCAAGTGCTGCAATATATCCGGCTGCAATATCTAAAACTTCATCAACAATATTTGTAAAACCTTCGTTATCGATTGTAATAGTTACTGTATCCTTATCTTTGGAAACAGTTGCATTTTCTTCGTACAAGTCTACAATCTTATCATTGATACCGCTTATGGTCTGATCATTAAGAAGGAGCTTGAGTGTAAGGATTGTGGAAAGCTTTGTTTCTTCGTCCATCGCCTCAAACAAATCGATATACTGGTACTTCTTGTTTTCGGGCGACAATGATATAACAAGGAACTTAGGATTTGTAACGTCGGAAATATCCATATCAATCCATATGCCCGCCTTGGTGGTTGCTGAAATAGAAAGACTCTGATTTATATCTGCACCAATATCGGCTGCGGATTCCACGGAAGCTCTGATTTTGTTGTAGTCGGGGCTGATATCATACTTGATTACAGAGTCACCCTCAATGTTGAGAAGCGAACCAAAAAACATGTACGCATCAATCATTCCGGCACCGTCAAGTTCCAATTCTCCACCGTTCAATTCTTCAAGAGCTGCGATAAACTCATCAGAAGTATTGAATGTCATTGCCATTTCAGATTCTGCTGTGTAATTAAGCTCAACTTCTCTGAACATGTCAAAATCCGAAGCAGACACTCCCATGCAAAGCAAGAGCATGAAGAGCATTGCAAAAACAAGTGATAATTTTTTCATAATTAAACACCCTTTCAATTATTTTTTACAATTTCATATTACCATACATTATATGCATTGTCAATAAACCGTTAGTTTAGTATAGCCTTTTTTATGCTAAATTTACAACCCCTTAAAGTTTTGAGTACAATTTCACAACAATTTCTAAGTCACACACGCATTTTGTATTGTGGCACAAGTCATTTGCCGTTTTTTACAAGGTTTATTCTTGCCCCAAAACAACGTACAATTTATGTAGTAATACAGTTTATGTTCGGAGGCGTTACAATGGACAAGCAATATTCGGCACAGTACAAGAATTTGGGGCTTAACATATCATTCTACAGAAAAAGCAGAGGCTATACACAAATGGAGCTTGCAGAGCTTCTGAATATTGACAGAAGCCATATGAGTGCCATTGAGCTTGCCACAGTCGGTGTTTCACTCGACGTACTTTTCCGCCTTTGTGAAGTTCTGGAGGTTTCCCCAAAAGAGCTGTTTGACTTCAGAAGCTAAACACAAAACAAGCCGTCACCCGAAGGTGGCGGCTTTTCTTTTATTCTATAGATTCATGCATAATCTGCTTTGCAATAAGCACAAGTGCCTTTTGCATAAGGTCGGCGCTTACGGGGTTCAGTTTCCAATGAGGCACATTGGTTTCCAAATTAAATACTCCGTCAAATTCTATGTCGCAAAGCCCCTTATAAAAGCCTTCCCAGTCGATATTACCGAGAAACGGAAGCTCATGGGTATCCCCGCCGTGATTGTCATGAACATGGAGAACCTTAAGGTACTTACCCATTGTTCTTACGGCATCTCCTACGGGAAAGTTATTGAAAACAGCAACGTGACCCGTATCAAGGCAGCACTGAAAGTGCTCGTCATTTATAGTCTCGACAAGACCGACAAGCTTTCCGGGTGTTGCAAGAGAATAGTTGAGCATTGGCATATTCTCGACGCAGATTGTTACATCATATTTCTTTGCAACCTCTGTAAGTCTTGTAAAATAGTCAACATTGAAATCCCATGTTTCCTTGATTTTGTCAAGGTGAATATCAGATGTACCGTAGGGCATCATGGGGTGAACAACCCAATACTTACAGCCGAGAATGGGAGCAGCCGAAATTGACTTTGCCATCTCTTCAAATCGTTTCTCACGACATTCCTCTTTTTCTTCAGGCGGAGGCCATGTCCAGGGGCCGTGCATCTGGTGAATCACAATTCCGTGCTTATCTGCATAGCCTTTTATTGCTTTTAGTCTTTCGACAAATTCTTCATCCGAGCAACGATAGATACTGTTATCGGTATCTGCCATCTGAAAGTCTCCGCAGTCATAACCGTATTTTGCCAATCTTTCAAATGAAGCTTCATCCTGATTGCAAGAATTTCCAAGTCTTAATTTCATATTATTATTCCTTTTGTTTATTCGTCGTAGTGTATTACCTTTTTTGCTATCTTTACAAGGAATTTTGCCATTTCATCATAGAGTTCTTCGCCGAGTTTCCATGGCGGTGATGTTTCAAGGTTAAATACACCGTCATAACCGACTTCCTTCAAGCCTTCGTAGAAGCTTTCCCAATCGGCAGAGCCGAAATAAGGAAGGTCATGGCTGTCACGTCCGAAGCGGTTATCGTGAACGTGAAGAACTCTGAGGTCTTTTCCAAGCACTCTTACGGCATCACCGAGATTTCTTGTTTCAAAGCAGTTTACATGACCTGTATCAAGGCAAGCCTTGAAGTGATCATCATTTATATCATCAATAAGTTTTTTTATTGCATCTACCTCTGCCAAAGAAAAACTCAGGTGAGGCATATTTTCAAAGCAGATTGTAACATCATACTGCTTTGCGGTCTCCAAAAGTTCTGAATAAAACTCAAAGTTTACCTTATATGTATCCTCTGCCTTACCGTTCAGAGTATCATTTGGGGTAAACGGAAAAATGGGATGAATTACCCAGTTTTTACAGCCGAGATAGGGACATGCCGAGATTGACTTTTTTCTTGTATCCATAAGGTACTTTAGTTTTTCGGGGGTAAAATCAAGTCCCAGCTGACTGTCATATTTATCCCACGGACCATGCATCTGGTGAATTTCCATGCCGTATTCATCAGCCCATGCTTTTTCGCGTTTAAGGTATTTTTCAAATTCCGACGCTGTGCATGTATAAAAAAAGTTTTCAGTATTTGCAAGCTGGAAATCAACGCATTGATAACCGTAGCTGCTGAGCTTCTGATATGCCTCTTTACCGCCGCCCGAGCCTGTTCCGAGCCTGAGTTTCATTTACATCACCTGTTTCGATTAAACTACTTTGATATTTTAACATTTTATACTATTGATGTCAACCAAAAATTGAAAAACACAAAAAAGAAACAGCTAAAGCTGTTTCTTAAATACTTATGTTTCAACATGTGAATCATAGAACTGCTCCTGAAAATGAATGATTCTTTCAATTTCTTCGGCAGTATAATTCATTTCTTCGGGGCAGGCGGCAAGCTTGTCCTCAACATCGTTTTTACGGTAAACGATGCCGATAATCTTTACTGTTGTGCTATCCCCTTCTTCAATTTTCTCGTCAATTCCGAGAATATACACGTCAAGCTCTTCTCCGTCACCGCCGAAAACATTGGGAATGTATCCGTAATTTATGGGATATATTATTTCGGGATGCTTTGGGTGAGGTGCTCCGATTGGTCTGTCGATTTCAACCGTCACTGTTTTCCCAAGGTATGATTTTACCAAGGCTGTACGAAGTGTTCTTACTATAAAATCGTGCTTTCCCGCAAGATATTTTTCACGCCCCTTATCTTCGGGGTTCTTCTCTGCAAGAGATATTTTCAGAGCTTCATATTCCTTTGCAACACCTTCATTGGCATTTAAATAGTCCCTGAAATTTATATAGTTTATCCACTCCATGCTGTCCTTTTTAACAACATGGATAAAGTGGGTCTGCATATCACCGGTGCCGTCATAAAACGAGCCGCAGGCAAACAAAAGCTGTTTTCCGTCCATATCGCAATCGGGACGGTAATAAAAGCCGTTTTCGCAAAGTTTGGATTCATATTTGAGAAATGCCTCGAAGCTGTCTGTCGCAACGGCAATATCAATAATGGGCTTTGCCTTTATCGACTTGACAGACGTACTTCCGACATGGGCAATATCAATTATTACTTCGCCGCAGATTGATTTTAGCTTTTTAATTGTCACCTTTGCTTCTTTTTCCCACTCTATGTCATGGTCAAAAAGCTTCACCGTTCCACGCTTAAGTCCTATCATTTACAGTTTCTCCTGTATTCTTCAAGTATGTTTTTTGCTACCCACATATTAGTCTTTGGTGTATAATGACCGCCATCGGGAAGGAAAATACCGTTTGTTCTTTCGGTTGTATTATAATGAGGTGCTTTTGTTACATCAAAGGTTGTAATGTTATCGTTATCACGGCTAAGCTCATCAAAGGTTTTATTGATAAAGTACATAGCCTCTACATCTTCACCCGTAACATTCATTTCACGGCATCTGTTTTCACTTGCCATTTTATGAAGTATTATCGGCACACGTCTTCCGAGAGAATTATAAAAGCCGTCAAACATTCTGTCATATATTCCCCGAAGAACCTCTTTAAGATGTGCTACTCTTACATCTGTTTCTTCCTCGCCGCCACGCCAATGAATACCCATTATTTCATAATCGCCGTCAAGGCTTTTATCGAGAAGTGAGAAAATGTGGTTTGTGAAGGGATAAAGCGATATATCAACCGTCCCCAGAACACCGGGGACAAGCTTCTTTTCCCTTTCGGGATACCACATATATTTTTCGGTTACCCCCTCGGCACCGATTGCTATCTGCACAATATAAAGGTCGGGCAGGTTCTCACCGCCGTCAATCTCAGCTTGCCAAAGCTTTGCAAGGCAGTTGGCAAGAGAATATGTGTCATCCTGCGTTTCTGCAAGGTTTGTACCTGCACCGAGGTAATTTGACCAGGTGAGTTTGTCTATATCAAAGGACTGATTATCACATCTCTGAAGTCCGTATACATTTTTCAACGGTTCTTTTATTCTGTCTTCCTCAGTCATGGGAGATGCATGACCTGTAGCATTGGATTGACCGAGGAGAATAAATACTGTTTTTTTATTACTCATGTTACAACCCCCGTTTCTTGTTTCAAGTATACCATGAAAAAAGGCTGTTTTCAACTACAATTTTACTGACAAGGTGTGTTTTTCATAAATAAAAAAACAACCGCAACGGGTTGTTTTCTTAATTCATGACAATTTTTTATTATTTCAACAGATTAACAGTCAAGACACACGCTCCGAGTATTATAAGCACAACGCCGACAACACGGTTTAGCGTTTCAGGCTTTGATTTATTGGCAATTTTTGCCGCAATTCTCGCAAAAAGAAGTGTTGACAAAACACAGAACACAAGTGTCCACAAATCAGGTGCACCATCAATAGCAAAGTGGCTGACAGCACCCGTAAGTGCGGTAAATGTCATTACAAAGACGCTTGTACCAACAGCCGTTTTAAGCTCATAACCAAGAACAGTTGTGAGAACCAAAAGCATCATCATACCGCCGCCTGCACCAACAAAACCGCAGATAAAACCAATCATTGCACCGCTGAAAATTGAACGGACAATCTGTGTCTTTTTATCAATCTTCTGCATTGATTCTTTTGTAGTCATAACAGGCTTTATTATAAATTTAACACCGAGAAGCATTGTCATAATAACCGAAAAGCTTCCCATTGTCGTGCTTGGCACAAGGCTTGAAACATAGCTTCCGACGGTTGTAAACACAAGCACCGAAAGCATCATAACAATGCCGTTCTTTATATCAAGATTTTTATTCTTTCCGTAAGTATAAGCACTTACACCGCTGGCAAGCACGTCACTCGCAAGGGCAATACCCACAGCCTCATAAGCAGGCATACCGAGAAAGGCTATGAGCACGGGGCTTATTGCCGCCGCAGCACTCATTCCCGCAAAGCCCGTGCCGATTCCTGCTGCCGCTCCCGCAAAAAGACAAACCACAAATTTATATATTATCGGAGACATTAAATCACTTTCCTTTTCTACCACAGTATTATAGGAAGGATTTTTTAGGAAAGTTTTGTGGAATGTTGGGTGAGGTGTTAATTTTGGGTGATACGGGGGTGAAAGGGTAATTATTCTAAGTCATCAAGTCTGCCTTCAAGCTCGGAATACATATCTTCCAAGTCATCTAACATACCTTCGATATTCTCAAGGCGTTCTTCAATGTTTGTAAGTTTTCCGCCGACACCGACTGTTTTTTCGGCTTCGAGAATTTCAATCAGTTCTACTTCAAATGTACCGCCTACCCCTTCAATGGGATCAAGCCGTATACCGGTAAGTATTCCGTTCCAATATCCGTTTTTTGACAGATCGACATAGTAATCACCGGAACATCCGCTTTGATAACTTACACTGGTTTTCTTAATCTCGGAAAAGCTGTTATATGCTTCGGTCTTAAAATAGATTTGAAATCTGCAATCATAAAGTTCTCTGTCAAGTACAGCTTTAAAACGTACATGAAGATACTTTGCCTTTGAAACATCCACCATTATATTTTCGTTATAAACCATGGGGTCATATCCGGTTACGGTAATATCCGATTGAACAACATCAAATTTTAAGCAATCGTCACTTTCAAGTTTTTCTGCGTTTGACAGTTGCCATTCGGATTCTTCAACCCCTTCATTATTTGTGAAATTGTATTCATAAACAACCTCGCCGTTGTTATCAAGCATTACTATTCCGTAAAGTTCAACTCTTGCAGGAATTTTCTCAACAGGATCAATCCTTATACCTGTTATCTTTCCGTTCCAAGAGAAATTTTGATTTGTATCAAACCAAACAGTTGTTATTTCATTGGGACGGTAAAAAGATTGAAGTTTCAGCGATTCACTCCAGACAGAATTATTATCTGTAATAAAATAGAAGTTCATAAAACAGTTTGAAACAGATATTTTGCCGCCAAAGTTTTGCTGAATATTCGCCATATTGCCGCCAAACTGATTGAGAATAATATTTGCTTTTTGCAGTTTTTCCGCATCATTTCCACAAACGCTCTGAACAATGTATTTTGCAAGGGCATCGCCGTCATTCATACCGATATTTGTTTTAACTTTTATAAGAATTTTGGAAACTTTTGATGCATCAATGCAGACTTTATCATTAACTACTATAGGGTCAAAATTTTTTCCGACAACCCTATTTACAGGAGTGGCTTTAAAAACGAGCTTATTTTTTGTTTCCAAAAGTTCAGAACAACCGACTTCCCAATCAGTTTTTTTAAAATCATCAAGTTTAGTAAAGTCAACACTATATACTTTTTTTGCATTATCAAGCACAATTCCAAGTGCCTCACTATCATCCTTTGCAGAGAGTAAGCCAAGCATTTTTTCAAGGCGGTCAAGTCGTGCATTTATAACATCATTTTCAATATTTGAAGATGTTTCTTTATTCTTTTCAATGCCGAGAAGTTCGTCAGCAGAAACGTCAAAAAGCTTTGCAATATCGGGAATAAGAGCAAGGTCAGGGTTTGTAGCACCCGTTTCCCATTTTGAAACAGCCTGCGATGATACATTTAGCATATCCGAAAGCTGTTCCTGCGTTATTCCTTTACTCTTTCTCAGTTCTTTTATCTTTTCGCCAAGGTTCATTTTCGCACCGCCTTTCTGTAATTATTGTAGCATATAGGGGTGTTTTAATCAACAACTTGTTTTTAGGATTTTTACAACCTATAGTTGGAAATAGCTGCCTAAAAAAGACAGCTTTTCGAGAGTATAATAATAACTAATATTGGTTATCAAAATTTATTGGATAGTCACCGTATCCCATACAGCAAGATATGCCTTTATCAGTAAGTATTTGCATCTGCATAACTGCAAGCAAAAGGCAAACTGTAGTATGAAATCTAAGCGGTATTTCATAAGAAAGACCGAGTGCCTTATGCTTTGACTCCTTTTCAAAGAGAAGGCTGAAATTGATAAGATCGTCAAGAGTTGCACGAAGGGTGTCATCATCAAAACCGGTCTTTTCTTTAAGTTCACTATAACTTATACCGCTCATAGAAACAACAGCAGAAAGAACAAGAATATTTCTACTTGTAAGATGACCAAAAAAGTTGCCAAATCGCTCGACATCTACTTTTTTTATATTTGAAAAGAAATCCCTTGTAACAATTGCTCCAAATCCCCTGCCCGACATCAGAGACACGCCATTCTCGTTGGAAATATGTGTTGGTTCGTCCCTCGTCCACCCATCTGTATGTTTCATATTTCCACGACTAATGCCGTGATGGGCAGCTGAAAACATTCGCAATGCTTCTTCATAAGAATCTTTTGCCATTTGAGGCTTATCTTCCATCACCTTATCAAATACAGTTTCATATATATTATCATATATAATATGCTCACCGCAAAGAAGATAATCAATGCTGACATTGAAATATTCAGCAATACGAGGCAGAATAATAGTATCGGGAACACTAACACCGTTTTCCCATTTAGAAACAGCCTGAAATGATATATTAATTGCATTTGCAAGCTGTTCTTGCGTTACGCCTTTAGCCTTTCTCAGTTCACAAATATTCTTAGCTACAGATATGTTTTTCAAATTGATCACCTCAGCAATTAATTGATTATATTATACAAAATGCGGAGGCATAAATCAATAACTTAATTAAATACCAACTCAACTGTGGGTTGAAAGTAATTACTCTCCAAATTCAGAAAATTTTCGCACTTCATTAGGATGTTCCAATAAATACTTAAAAGAGGCACCATCGTGAAATGATATTTCACCCAACTTTAACCCTACTCGAAAAGTGGACAAGTGAATCTTATCAAGTTCACGAACATAAAACTGAGTGCATTTCGGAAAAATAAGATATATTTTTTCTAAATTATCACTTTCTATATCAAATTCAATTTCAGGAAGTTTGAAGTGATATTCACGAGACATAGGAATATCAATAGCACCAAACAATCCTCTCATTGCAAACACAGTAGCAGATGCGGAAATATATTCAGGTGAATTAAAACATAAACCAGTATTAAAATAGCCAAAAGGAACAATGAGCTTAACAAGAAGTATTTTTTCAGGAGTCTTAATTGCAAAAGACCAATGACCATCATCAATCTTAGACTTACGGATTCTACCTAAAAGTTCATATCCGTTTCTATTACATATATCTATGATGTCCTTATTATAATTTCGAATTTTCAACCATTTCAGCATTATGACACCGCCTTTACAATAAAAATATAGCATAAGAATATGGTCGAGTCAATAACTTCTAAATATAGGATATTATATAAACGAAAAGAGACTACCGAAGTAGTCTCTTTATGGTGCATCTGTGGGACACGTCTGCTACGCATCCTGATTGCTCGCCGAACAAGTCGGCTCACACCATTTTACTAAAAACAACCACACAGGGTTGTTTTCTTAACGCAAAATGCCTCTTAGGGTTCAAGTCCCATCCGAGTTTATATATACAAACGAAAAGAGAGTACCGAAGTACTCTCTTTGTGGTGCGGCTGATGGGACGCGTCTGCTACGCATCCTAATTGCTCGCCGAACAAGTCGGCTCACACCATTTTACTAAAAACAACCACACAGGGTTGTTTTCTTAACGCAAAATGCCCTCTTAGGGTTCAAGTCCCATCAAATTATATTTACATAAACGAAAAGAGTGTACCGAAGTACACTCTTTGTGGTGCGGCTGATGGGACTTGAACCCATACGAAGTACATCACACGCCCCTCAAACGTGCGCGTCTGCCAGTTCCGCCACAGCCGCATATTGCAGAAGAGGATTTTTTCTGCCTCTCAAAGAGAGGTGTCAGCATCGACCTATCTTACCGGGCCGTCTCCAGCCAAGTATTGTCGGCACAGATGAGCTTAACTACCGTGTTCGGAATGGGAACGGGTGGACCCTCATCGCTAATGACACTGACTTCTGAG
>SVRI01000026.1 GCA_015064895.1 Oscillospiraceae bacterium
GGCGGTTATGCCAATATGACCGGCACAAATAACTATTCGTCGACTGGAGGCGAATGGGAGTGTATGAAAGACCATTCCTGGCATTTGTTCAGTTGCCAAAAGTATCCTGTTTATGAATCAACAGACGGCGGCAGACTTCACGGTGTAACCGCCAGTGAATATCCGAGAATCAATTTTGAAAATAATCAGTTTGCCGGCGTAAATATGGATGATGTTTCCTATATCCGTATGGTTCTTCAGACAGGTACAGGCGGTTCTACAGGTAAGATTTACTTCAAGAACACAACAGACACATCCGCATACAGCGGCTACTCCGAAGACAGAATCTTCAGATTCAACACTTATGCCGAAAAAACAGAATACTTCATCAATGTAAAGGAACACAAGCTTTGGACAGGTACTCTTGCAGGTCTTATGCTTGAATGTACCAACGAAACAGGCGAAGATGTTTACCTCTACTCGTTTGAACTCATCACAGAAGATGCCTCTCTGAGAAAGCCTACAATCTACGTTGACAATCAGAAGTATACTGCAAAGGACTACGGCGAAATCAGAAGCGAGCCTACAAGCGAAAAGGGCGAAGTTTACATTGCTCCTACAGAAGAAGGCGGTCTCTACAAGCTTCTCCACATCGTTTACAGCTGGAACAGAAGCTCTGTTAAGAACGAAATCACAGGCGTTGAAGCTCCTGCATATGTTCTTAAGCTCGATACTCCCGACGGAACAACCTTCGAGTTTAACTACAACAACAAGCAGATTAAGAAGAACGGTACACTCGTAGGTACTGATAACAACCTTGAAATCTTCGACGGTGCTCCCGTAATTCCTCTTCTCTATGTTCTTGATAACGCAGGCTACTACTACTCCTACAACTTCACAGACAGAATTATCAACATCACCGTTGCAAATACATTCGAATTTGACGAACAGATTGAAAACGGCGATGCTGAAGGCACAAATACAACAGAATTCTATTCGGGTAATTCAAACTATGAAATAACAGTTGAAACCGACCCCGATGACAGCACAAACAAGGTATGGATGCTTAATCCTGCAAATTCAAATGTTTGGAACTATATCAGAACCAACTTTGTATGGGAAGCAGGTAAGACATACACAATTGACTTTGATGTAAGAAGAACAGGTAAGCTCGGTGACGGCTCTGACCATCCCGCAGATACATCTACTCTTGTATTCAATGCCCGTTATGCAGATACAGCAGGTACAAACGGTGTTGAACACAATCCCGAAGCAACAAAGGTTACAATTACAGATGAGTGGAAGCACTTTACAATTAAGTATACTGTAGCCACAACTCTTGATACAACAGCAGATCCTTCGACACATCAGCTTACATTCTACGTTGACCCCTATAACAACCTCGGTGTTGGTTATATGATGGATAACATAGTTGTAAGAGAAGAGCCTGTTGCATTCAAGCTTGTAAACGGTAATGCTGAAGGCAGTGAAACTGATGCATTCAATACTGCTAATAGCAAAAATGAAGCCGGTATCGGCACAGAAACAAACGGTAACAAGTACTGGTACTCCAACTGCGGCGACATGTCAGGCAGAAGCTGGAACTACCTTGTTCATCAACCCAAAATCAGCTATGAAAAGGGTGTAACCTACTACTACAGAGTTAAGGCTAAGATTGGCAATAATGCGAGCGGCTCATCAACATCAACAAACATTTCACTCAATGCTAGATATGCAGACAGTGCAAAGGTTGGTGCAGACGGTGAATGGTATGCACATACTCAGAACCTTATGGATAAGAACGGTGCCACAGTAACATTTACTTCCGGTGCTGACTGGACACAGTGCTACGGCTCATTCACAATTTCTCAGGGTTATGTACCGATTGATGAATTTATTGTTCCTTCCGGCGTCGGCACACCCAAAGAAGAAATCTCATTCTTTGCAAATCCCGACGCAAGCTACGGCGTATCCTTCATGATCGACGATTTTGAAGTTACAACAGACCTCGCAACTTACGAAAGCTGGAAAGCATAAATAAGCAATAAACACTTTTCCCCGACGGTAAATCCGTCGGGGATTTTTTTGCCGTTCTTTTAATTTTTTGTATTGCTCTTTATTTATTAACAACTTGTATGGTATAATTACTGTAACTAATTATGCTATTTGGGGGAAAGTTATGAAAAAGTACCTGTTTTTGATTTTGGCATTATGTACAATTTTGTGTATAAGTGTCTCAGCCGTACCGGGTCCTGCCGGCGGTGCAGGTGAGATGATAAATCTTCTTACCGCAACACCTGAAGAGAACGTAACGGCAAACGATGTTGTTATCGTTGCGGCACGTCTTCACAGCTTGTATAATGAAGGAAGCCTTACACAAGCTTCCGACAGCAAGGCTTGCTTTGATTATGCATATGAAAACGGCATTATTTTCGAAGAGCTGTTCGACAGTGACGACTTGGAAAAGTATCCCGTCAGCCGTGCAGAGCTTTGCTATATTCTTGCGAATGCCGTGCCCGAGGAAAACCTTGAGGCGGTAAACAGCGTACTTATGATGCCCGACTCGGATGTAACAAGCCTTTATTATGAGCCTGCCTTAAAGCTTATCAATGCAGGTATAATCTCGGGCATTGACGAATACGGCTCCCTTGGTCCTACAAGAAGCATAAAGCATTACGAGCTTGCCTCGATTCTTAAAAGAGTTGTAAACAGCGAAGAAAGAATCGTCAAGGACTATCTTGAATATGCCTCGGACGAGCCCTATTATCTCATTGACGACTACCTCATGGGCGATACAACCTCTATAAGAGGTATTTACAATATTTCATCGGGCTGGAGATATGACTATACAGGTGCTTCCGAAAAAGCAAGATGGTCAATCAACGGCACGGAAGATGCAAGAAACGGCTATGCTAACACCTTGAGAGACCTGGAAAAAGACGATAATATTACAATTTCCCGTGAAATCTTCCCCCAGAAGGACGGCGAACTTGTACTTGAAACCAGCTTCAATATCACCATCGGCTTTGCAGGCATGAGACTGTACTTTGAAGATATTGACGGCAACAATATTTTTGAAATGGGTACATATTCTTCGGGTCTTTATTTTATGGATAACGGCGTAAGAAGAACAAGATATATATCCTACCCCTACAGCGGTACTTACAAAAACGACAGAAGATACTATCTTCTTGCCGACCCCAACAGACCAAGCGATTCTGTAGAAGGCACATACAATATTTCAAAGCAGATAAGAGCAAGAATCACCATAAATCTTGACACGGGTATTGTCAATGTAAATGTGGCGGGTCTTTACAGCACAAGCTACTCTTATATCAATAACTATACCTATAAGCTCAAAGACGGTTATAACGGACTTAAAAAGATTGCTTTTTCAACGGGCGTTGCTGAGCAGATTGAATACACCGTAAAACAGGTACATCTCTATAAGAACTACAAGGTAAACGACAAATTCACAACCCATAAGGTAAATTACCAGCCTTATGACTATACAACAAACGGCGATGCTTATGTCGATGAAATGTTCTCGGGTAACCACACCCAGGGCGACTTCTACGCGGTACACGTGAATGTTTACCCCCAAGAGCCTGTATATGTACGCAAGAGCTTCGAGGAAATCGGAGGACTTGTAAAGCTTGAAAGCTATATTCTTGTTCCCGACGGTAATGACGGGGTATACTTCAGCGTCGGCTATGATTCAAGCACAGTCATAAAGATTGTAACAAAGGACGGGAAGTTCTACACGGTTGATAAAAACGGAAATCCCGATAAAGAGCTAAGATTCTTCACACCCAACGTTTGGCAGGGTATAAGAATCGAAGCAGATACAGACAAACAGACAGCCCTCATCAAAATCAACGGCAAGGTTGTGGCAGAGGATGTTCCTTTCCTCGTAAAGACGGATAGATTCAACCGTCTTGAACTCGGTGCTGACAATCCAAAAGACGGCTTTGAATTCTGGTTCGATGATATTGAAGTTCATGAGCTTTTTGATGATTATAAGGACTATGTCCCCGAACCCGTACCCCTTGACACAGGCGACTATATTCTTTCAATGAGCGTATGTAACCTTTGGAGAAACGGTTCTCACTACGGTTGGAGCTACATCGAGCCTCATGCGGAAATACAGCCCATTACAGGCTATTATGATGAAGGTAATGCCGAGGCGATGGACTGGGAAATCAAGTTCCTCGCAGAACACGGTGTTTCCACATATGCGATGTGCTGGTATGCACCAAATTCTCCTGCACATGCACCCGTCAAAAAGCCGAGAATGATTGACGCACATCACGAAGGCTACTTTAACGCAAGGTATACAGAGTATCTTGACTTTTCCATCATGTGGGAAAACGCATCCTACGGCACTCCCGGAACATCCGAGGCATTTAAAGAAAACATATTCCCCATGTGGATGGACTGGTACTTCTCAGACGACAGATACTTCAGAATAGAGGAAGACGGCAAGGAATATCTTTTCCTTACCATCTACCAGTGGGCAAACTTCAGAAATATGTGCCTGCCTGCCAAGAACGGTGTATATTCATCAAATGTAAACAGTTATTATAATAACGCGGAATTTAATCAAGCCGAAATTGATGCGGCAAAGCTTGTAAGCTGGATGGAACAGCAGGTAATTGATGCGGGCTATGCCGACGGTATTTTCCTCTGCTTTACAAATACGGGTGCTGCAAATACAGGTAACATCTCCATGCTCAATATGGCAGGCTCGGATACTGCAATATTCCCTTATGCTTGGGGTAATACGGCATATGACCCTGATAATCAGAAGCAGTTTGCCGAAAACTATTATCAGATTGCACAGTCCGCTTCCAACAGCCTTGAAACAGAACAGGCAGGAGCAAAGGGTGAATCAAAAGGTCTTGACCTTCTTGCCCTTGCGGCGGTAGGCTTTAACGATATCGGCTGGGCGCAGAGAAGACATCCTCTCATTTCGGATGACGATTTCGAGGAAATTCTCATATGGTTCAGAGATGAATATATGCCGAAATATAAGGATGATGAGGATAGCTGGAAGCAGTACTTTATCCAGTTTGATACCTGGAATGAATACGGCGAAGGCCACTATATCTACCCGACAGTAGGTCTTGACCCCATTCCCGGAACCGACTATAAGGGCTACGGTCAGTACGGATATCTTGAAGCAATGGCAAAGGTGTTCGGCAAGAACTATGATGCCGAGCTTCATAAAGAGCTTGATATAACTCCCACCATGGAGCAGAAGAACAGACTGGGACATCTTTATGTTCCCAATAAGAGAATGTATATAAGACGTGAGTTCCTTCCTGACAGTATGATGGAAACACCCATTCCCGAACATGAAACGGTGAGCATCAAGTTCAATAAATCATCTTCTGTAAGCCTTGTTTCCGAAATAAACAGCTTCTATGAAACAAAGCCTGTTTATAACAGCAGGGAAAAGGCAATAGAGATGACAACAAGACCGGCATCATCAGGCCAAAGCAATCCCGACCCGATTATTCAATTTAACGAAAGTTCCGTTTTCAGCGGTGTTTCGGCGGCAGACTGTAACATATTCCACGTAAGAATGAAAACAACAAAATCCGGTACTCCCGGACAGCTTTTCTTCCGTGTTGATACAATGCCCAAGAACGATAAGGGTCAGACATACTATTCCGAGGATTATCAGTACACCTTCAACTTCAAGGAAGCGGGCGTATGGCAGGATTATTATATCGACCTCAAGAGCCACGAAGGATTTACGGGTACAATTCAGTCACTGAGATTTGACCCGGGTAACCTTGCGGATAATACGATTCTCATTTCGGAAATAGAATTTCTCAAATTCTCGGATGAACAGAAGAGAACCGATATCACCATTGACAGCCACCCGTATTACCCCACGGACTACTGGGAAATCCAGAAGCAGTCAAGAGAAGAAATTTATATTGCACCCACAGATGACAATAACTTCTATAAGGCACTTCATATAGTATATGACTGGAATGAAAATACAGGTATTCTTGACCTTGACACGCCGAACGGCACAACATTAAGATTTACCATCGGCAGCGATAAGGTGATTATCAACGGTACTGAAGAAGAAACACTTTCCGAAAAAATGTACGTGTATGACGGTGCACCGGTAATTCCGCTTATCTATCTTCTCAACAAGGCGGGCATAAACTATGTCTATGACTTTGAAAACAAGAAGCTTGACATTACCGTAAAGGATCCCATTGTATACGAGAAAATCGAGAATTCAAACGCAGAGGACGAAAGCCTTTCGGACGCTTTCTATTCACTCAATGATTCGGCGGTTTCCATTATAACCGACCCCGATTACGACGGCAATAAGGTATGGCAGATTAAGGGCGGAGATAATTCCAACAGCTATTTCGTGACGGATGCTGATTTTGTAAGCGATGTTGAATATACACTTTCACTTGATATCAAGCTCCTCGGACTTGAAGGCGGCTCCTTCATGGCAAGCCAGTATCCTTTGAGACTGCTTCTCGTATACAGCGACGGCACCGAGGTTACAGACCATGTGCTTACCGCAGGTAATGCAAAGTACGGCAAGTGGAGTCATATCGAGTATAAGTTCACAATTCCTTCGTCGCTTGTAAAGGACGATGCGGTAGTCGAAAAAATCGGTGTTTATATCGAACCTGATGACTGGGAAGAATGCAGTGTATCATATGTTGTTGACAACTTCAATCTGAGACGTCTTCCCGAAACATTCAAGTTCAGAAACGGCGATGCCGAGGACGAAGATATGAGTATGTGGTATGCTTCAAATACCAATATCAACAGAGTCTGGGACGACGAAATGAACAGCTGGGTACTTGAACTTACACCCTTTGATGACGGTTCGTCAGCATGGTCTTACATCAGACAGGGCACAACATTTGAACCCGGTGTAACATATTACTTCTCCTATGATGCAAAGATGGGTGTTAACTCCTACGGCACGCCCGTAACAACAAGCTTTGCAATTAACTTCAGATTCGCCGACCTTCTTCAGGCACATTTTACACAGAACAACAGCGACCATTCCATTACAAACTATAATGTTTCACAGAATGACGGATGGAAGCACTACAGCGGTTCGTTTACCGTAAGTGCAGGTTATACAGACGGCGGTGTAGTCAAGATTGACGGTGTATGGGTAGATGAAATCACATGGTACGTTAATCCTCTTCAGGTAAACGGCAAGTATTCACCCATGTCCTTGAGACTTGATAATATCAAATTCTCAACATCACCCCTTGAATAAACAAATAAAGGCCGTCGCAGTTGCGGCGGCTTTTAAATCTTCTTGATAAGGAGAAGCTTTTATGAAAAAAACACTCATAGTCGTTGATATGCAGAACGACTTTATTGATATGGCACTCGGCACAAAGGAAGCAGCGGCAATAGTTCCCGCGGTTAAGGCAAAGATTGATGAATACCTAAAGAACGGCGATGAAATCATTTTTACACGCGACACCCACGGTGAAGATTATCTTTCCACAAACGAAGGTAAGAACCTTCCCGTGCCTCACTGTATAAAGGGAACACGCGGCTGGGAAATTGCAGACGGTCTTTATGTAAAAGGTGCAAAAATCATAGATAAACCCAATTTCGGATGGAAAAACTGGGATAAGGAAGACTTATTCGAGGTTGAACTTGTGGGTCTTTGCACAGATATCTGTGTTGTGTCAAACGCACTCATTATTAAGGCATCACATCCCGAAATCAAGGTTAGCGTTGACAGTAAGTGCTGTGCGGGAGTAACACCCGAAACACATAAAGCGGCACTTGAAACAATGAAAATGTGTCAGATTGAAGTGAAATAAAAAGGTGAAGAAATATGTTTAATGCAGAAAAAGTAAAGAATCAATGCGTAGAATGGATAAGAGACTTTTTTGAAAACAACGGAAAAGGTTGTAATGCCGTAATTGGTATTTCGGGCGGAAAGGACAGCTCGGTTGCGGCGGCACTTTGCGTCGAAGCACTCGGTCGTGACAGGGTAATCGGCGTGCTTATGCCCAAAGGCGTGCAGCACGATATCGACATGGCATATCTGCTTGTAAACCATCTCGGCATCAAACACTATGAAGTAAACATCAAAGACGCATATGACGGTGTTATCAAAAACTTTCCAAAGGAGCTTGAGCCTACGGCACAGACGGTTCAGAATATACCACCGAGAATAAGAATGACAACCCTTTATGCTATTTCCCAAAGTGTAAACGGCAGAGTTTGCAATACATGTAACCTTTCCGAGGATTGGGTCGGCTATTCCACAAGATACGGCGATTCGGTGGGCGACTTTTCACCCATGTCAAATCTTACTGTTACGGAGGTTAAAGAAATAGGACGTGTTCTCGGACTTCCCGATGTACTTGTTGATAAAGTGCCGATTGACGGACTTTGCGGTAAGACAGACGAAGAAAATCTCGGATTTACCTATGCCGAGCTTGATAAATATATCAGAGAGGGCATAATCGAGGATAAGGATAAAAAGGAAATTATCGACAGAAAGCATAAGGCAAACCTGTTCAAGCTTCAGCTTATGCCTTGCTTTAAGCCTGAAATGTAATCGAAAACGAATATAACAAAAAACGAGGTATAAGTGGTCTTCATATAGGGAATAAATTAAAGTCAGTGAGTTCTATGCTTGCTGGCTTTTTTATGTTATTCTTTCTGTACTTTTGTATCGACAAAAGTACCAAAAACGCCCACTCAACAAGAGGGGATGGCTCATTCGGGAGGAATAAAGTACTAAAAGGCAAATTTTGACTAGGACAAATGAAACAGACTACTTCTACCAAGCCATCAAAATTTGAATTTCTTCAAACTTCAACGACACTGCCGCCCTCATTCCGCTGACCTCCCCTCTTTCGCCGTGGCGGCTTAACTCCCCTCATTTGTTTTGGTGCAAATTTGAAGTGTATTCAGTTAGCAGGATTGAATGTGTTCAACTAAAGTATACCAAGCAAAGCAGTATACCTTTTCGCGGAAATGAAAGTTTGAATCTATGCAAACGCCTTCCGCGTTGTGAGAGGTAAGGCACCGTGCCAAAGGAGAGAGGTCAGCGCAGACTCGCTGATGTTTTGGTTTTGTCTGTGAATGGTGTCGAGCCATCTCTCCTTTTGAGCGGAGAATTTTTGGTTCTTTTGTTTCGGGACAAAAGAACGAATAAAAGATGTTGTTTATGCGACACCTACAACCTGCTTATTGCTATATTCCCCGTGTATTTGCCGTCGGGCTTCCCGACCGGTGTTTGTTGTGCGACACCAAAGGTGTTGTTTTTCATCGAGCATTACCCGCGAAATTGTCAGCGGCGACTCGCCGCCCGTCGGGCTTCCCCGACTTGTTTCGGGACAAAAGAACGACAAAAGGCGTACCGCAGTACGCCTTCTTTTCAGATTTATCGCTAAGGAAATATCGGATTTTGCATTTTACTTTGTAATTGTACCCACAAGTCTGTTGATTGTAAAGCCCTTTGCAGAGAAGTTGTCCTCATACTCGGTATGAATGTTGCCGTTTTCCCACATGGACGTGTGAAGGTCGGTGCAGACCTGGGATAGGGGAATCTTTGCTTCCATAAACTGGGTGAGTGAGAAGTCAAACAAAGGTCTGTTGTCCGTCTTGAAGAAAATATTTCCGCCGTTTTTGATGACTGTCTTGTACTTTTCGAGGAATGCTATATATGTAAGTCTTCTTTTGTGGTGACGTGTTTTGGGCCATGGGTCTGAGAAATTGAGATAAAGACCGTCAAGCTCATTATTTTCAAAAACATCGCAGATATCGTTTGCGTCAAAGCATACAAATTTTACATTCGGAAGATTCTGGCTTTTTGCCTTTTCCATTGCAAGCATTATAACGTCGGGAACAACTTCAATTGCAACATAAAAGTTTTCGGGATGTCTTTTTGCAAGCTCCGTAATAAATGTACCTTTTCCGCAGCCGATTTCAAGATATAAATCCTTGCCGCCTGCAATTTCCTTTTTCCACTTGCCCTTGTAATCGGCGGGATTTTCTATTTTATAATCGGCACAGGCGAGCATACGCTTGTCTGCGTTTTTCTTTTTTCTCATTCTCATAATTTTACTTCTCCCATGGGTGTATATTTGTGCAATGCGTGTCCAAACTATTCTTGACAAGGCATTGCCTTGTTTGAAAATTAAAAAATTGGAGTTGAAATAAATGCTTGACAGAATTGCACTTCTTCTGACAATAATCGGTGCTCTTAACTGGGGTACTATAGGTCTTTTTCAGTTTGATATGGTAGCATTTCTTTTCGGCGGTCAGGACGCACTCATTTCCCGTATTGTCTACTCACTTGTAGCACTCGGCGGTATATGGTGTATATCCCTTCTTTTCCGCAGCCGCGAAGAAATGCCTAAAATCGAATCGTAGAAAAATTACCTTGACCGTCTTTGGGCGGTCATTTTTGTTTTGCCCTAAGCTCGCGTCTTTTCTTTGCCGTATCCGAGCCTTTGCCTTTTTTGACGCCGCCCACTTTTTTCTTTGTACTCTTTGAGGACGCTTTTTTGCCACTTTGCGAATGATTGCGTGTCTGCGAAGAACCAAATGAGTAAGGAAGAAGACATCTTGCATCTTCTCTGCCCGAAAGAGTGATTGCCTTCATGACAATGTCCCTGTTTTCGGGACGTGTAGACTGCAAAAGTGCTCTTTGCATCTTCTTTTCGTTGTAATCGCGGGGTACATATACATTCTTCCCCGTAAAGGGGTCAATACCTGTATAGTACATTGTAGTTGCCGCCGTTCCGGGAGTGGGATAGAAATCCTGCACCTGCTCGGGACGGACATTCTTCTTTTTGAGATACAGAGCTAAGTCAACCGCCTCATTCAGGGTGCTTCCCGGATGGGAAGACATGAGGTAGGGGACAAGGTATTGCTCTTTTCCTGCCTTTTTGCAAAGTTCAAAATATTTGTCGCAGAATTTGTCGTAAACCTTGACGGGAGGCTTTCCCATATATGATAAAACCTTGTCTGATATATGTTCGGGTGCAACCTTTAATTGACCGCTTACATGGTGGTTTACAAGTCTCTTTAAAAATGCATCGTTTTTGTCGTATATTGCATAGTCGAACCTTACACCGCTTCTGACAAACACCTTCTTGACCTTGGGAATAGAGGAAAGCTTTTCAAGAAGATGTACATATTCGCTGTGGTCAACGATTAAGTTCTTGCATGGCTCGGGTGCAAGACAACGCCTGTTTTTGCATATTCCCTTTTTGCCTTCACGAACAGCCTTGCATGGACCGTATCTGAAGTTTGCCGTGGGACCTCCGACGTCGTGAATGTAACCCTTAAAGCCGGGGAGTGTCGTCAAAAGCTCAGCTTCCGCAATTACCGATTCTTCACTTCTCGACACCACATTTCTTCCCTGATGGAAGGCTATTGCACAGAAGGCACAGCCGCCGAAACAGCCTCTGTTGTGGGTGATGGAAAATTCCACCTCGTCAATTGCCGAGATTCCGCCGACATTGTCGTATATAGGGTGCCATGTACGTGTGAAGGGCAGGGCATAAACCTCGTCCATTTCTTCTCTTGTGAGAAGCGGCTGGGGAGGATTCTGAATAAGCTTTTTGTTGTCGTAGTATTCTACAATTGCCTTGCCGTCGACAGGGTCCATGTTTTTGTACTGAACCGAGAAGGCATCGGCATATTTCTTTTTGTCGGTTTTTAATTCGTCGTAGGAATAGGTGTCAATGTAATCGAATTTGGGTTCAAAATCAAGGGGTGCTGTTACAACAGTTCCTCTTATGTCACGGATTTTCCTGACGGGAACACCCTTGTCGAGAAGCTTTGCAATTTCCGGAATACTCTTTTCACCCATGCCGTAGGAAAGGATGTCTGCTGTCGAGTCGATAAGAACGCTTCTTCTTACTTTGTCGTCCCAGTAATCGTAGTGGGCAAAACGTCTGAGGGATGCTTCGACACCGCCGATGATTATGGGTACATCTCCGTAGGCTTCTCTTATTCTGTTACAGTAGACAATTACTGCTCTGTCGGGTCTGAGACCTGCCTTTTTTTCGGGGGAGTAGTAATCTTCGCTTCTTTTTTTCTTGGCGGCGGTGTAGTGGCATACCATGGAGTCAATGTTTCCGCTTGACACGAGAAAACCGAGTCTCGGTCTCCCGAAAACGCAAACACCCTTGCCGCTGCCGTCTTTGTATGAACTTTTAAAGTCGGGTTGGGGGATAATTCCCACGGTAAAGCCGCACTTTTCGAGAATCCTGCCGATTATAGCCGTGCCGAAAGAAGGGTGATCGACATATGCATCACCCGATACGTATACGAAGTCTACCTGACTTACACCCTCGGGAAGTTCCGACGGAGATACAGGAAGCGGCTTTGCAGCAAGATTCACTAAATTCATAACTCCTAACTCCTAACTCATAACTCCTAACTCCTGATTCTATTACGTTCCCGATTTGATTTCACGAATCATTTCGTTAATTGTGTTTTCAAATGCAGGGGATACCTTAAGCTGTTTTTCTACATTTTCAACCGAGGACATAATTGTTGTGTGGTCGCGGTTGAGAAGCTTACCTATGGAAGCAAGGGGCATGTCCACAAGCTTTCTTATAAGATATACGGTAATGTGGCGTGCATTGGCAATGTCCTTTGAACGCTTGCTGCTTCTGATGTCTTCCTCGGGTATGCCGTATTTGCTTGATACAAAGCTCATGATTTTTGCAGGGGTTACTGCGTTTGCCATGTTTGTAAGAACATCGTTTACGGCTGTCTTTGCATGGCTCATGTTGATTTCTTCGCCCTGTATGTACGCAAGTGCTCTCATTTTCTTGAGTGCACCCTCAATCTGTCTTACGTTGTCTTTTATGTTTTCACCGAGATACATAAGAACATCGTTGGGTACGTTTATGCCGAGATTCTGTGCCTTTCTTTTGAGAATGGCAACTCTGAGCTCGAGGTCGGGAGCCTGAATGTCCGATATAAAGCCCGATTCAAATCTTGAACGCAGTCTTTCTTCAAGCTGGTGCATATCCTTCGGAGGACGGTCGGACGAAAGAACAATCTGCTTTCCCGATTCGTAAAGCTTGTCGAAGGTGTGGAAAAATTCTTCCTGAACACTTGCTTTGCCTGCAATAAACTGAATGTCATCAACAATGAGCATATCGGCATTTCTGTACTTTTCACGGAAAGCGACAGGTGTCTTGTTGGCAAGAGCCTCGATAAGCTCGTTCATGAAGTCTTCGCCCTTGACAAATATGATGTTGAAGTCGGGGTGTTTTGCAGTAAGCTCTCTTGTTATGGCATAGAGAAGGTGCGTCTTTCCGAGTCCCGGGTCGCCGTGAAGAAACAAAGGGTTAAATTCGGGACCTGCAGGATCTTCTGCTACGGTTCTTGCAGATGTGTACGCCGTCTTGTTGGAATTACCCACAACAAAATTGTCAAAGGTATACTCGGGAAGGAAATTGGGGCTTGTTCTTGAAATTGTAACAGTGCCCGTGCCTTCCTCGTTGCTTATGATTTCTCTTGTAAGATAACTCTTGTCGGAAACGGCAGGTGTTTCGGGAGCCTTCTTTTCGTAAGGCTCTTTTTGTTCGTTTTCCTTTGTGATAACCTCTGCAAGCTTTGCTTCAAAAGAATCCTTTTCAATGGAAATAGGCACAATTTTTACCTCAAAGCCCAAGATTTCCGCCATAACCTTCTTTATGTCGTCAAGATACCTTGTGTTGATAATATTCTGCTTGAAGTCATTTTCAATCTGAAAGTAGGCTGTGTCCTCGGTAAGTACCTTTAAAACCATGCTTCCGAACCAGAGATTCATTGATATTTCAGAAAAGCCTAGCTGTTTCTGAAGATTGACCTTGGCCATTTCCCAGATTTCGTTTTCGTTTGTCACGTCATTCTTCCTTTCGTCAGGGGGATAATAATCCATTATATATGATTAACAGTAAAATAAGTTGCACTAAATATTATAACAACAAAACACAAATAAGTCAATTGTACATTTTTACCGAATTTGCCGTCGAATTTTCTCATCTTGATTTATTGCTGCCGTTGTGGTAGAATATTTATATAAAAGAAATGTGGAGGAACAGCGGTGTTTTACAGGATTTTCGGCGGAAACGGCCACGGAAAAACATCATATATTTTCGACAGACTTTCCGAATGTGTTAAAAGCAAGAAGAAGGCCTTTCTCGTTGTGCCCGAACAGAGTGCCGTCGATACCGAAAAAAGAGTCATAAAACAGCTTGGTGCACAGAGTAATTTGTACATCGAGGTCATAAACTTCAAACGTCTTTGCAACAGAGTATTCAGAGAGCTTGGCGGACTTACCTCAAAGCATCTTGATGACGGCGCAAAGAAAATGCTCATGATGCTGTGCCTTGACGAGATTTATCCGCAGCTTAAGGAATATGGCAAAAGTGCGGAAAATGCGGAATTTGCCGAAAAGGCACTTTCCTTCATAAATGAAATGAATGCCGGCAGAATCAGCGCAAAAATGCTTGAGGATGCTTCCGAAAAGCTTGGCGGCAAGGGTGAAACAGAGACGGTGGCGAAAAAGCTTTCAGACCTTTCGCTTATTGCCCAGGCATATGAAGCACAGCTTTCGGAAATACCCGGTACTGTATGCGACATCTACTCAAAGCTGTGCGAAAAGCTTCGTAATGACAGCTTTTTTGACGGCACAGATGTGTTCTTTGATGCCTTTTACGGATTTACCGAGACGGAATATGAAATCATGTCCCTTATTGCCGAGCAGGCTGATAATGTGTATGTTACTTTTGTATGTAAAAAGGACTGTTCTGATGCCGTATTTGAAAGAAGCATAAAGGCGGCTAAAAAATGTAAATTGCTTGCGGAAAAATCAGGATGCGGACTTTCCGATATTGAGCTTTCGGAAAACAAAAGACATGATAATGCAAAGTCTGTAGAGCATTTTGAGATGAATTTCTCAACCGAAGCACTTACGGATACGGCAAGCGACTGCGATTGTGACGGCAGTATTGAAATCGTGTCATGCAGAAATGTATACGATGAAGCAAAATGGGCGTTGTCAAAAACATATGAGTTTCTGAGAAACGGAGATGAACTTTCGGATATTGTAATCTGTGCCAAGAATGCAGATGATTATATCGGTGTTATTGATACAGTGTTCCAAAAGGGAGGCATACCGTTAGGTGTGGATTTACCCGAAACACTTTCGGAAAGTGCACTTTTTGAGCTTGTGACCTCGGCTCTTGAAGGGGCAGTAAATTTCAGCCGCCGGCCTGTCATGAGATATATAAAGACAGGACTTTCGGGGCTCGATGAAGAAGAAGCGGACCTTCTCGAAATTTATATGAGAACATGGGATATTACTCCTGCTATGATGAAGTCGGGAGAAGATTTTACCATGAACCCCGACGGGTATGTGGATTCCGAGCCGGATGAACACACTCTTGCCGTTGTAAATAGTGCAAGAAAAAAAGTGCTTGTATGCCTTGAATCTCTTGCCGAAAACCTTAAAGAGTGTAAAACCGTAAGGGACTACTGTATAGCGGTTTATAATCTCATACAGGATATTAAACGTGTGGGTGAAAGAGAAGATTTTTATGACGGCAACGACGGCAAAAGCCTTGCCCTTTTGTACGAATGTCTTGACAGCTTTTCGGAATGTGCCGGACATAAGAGAATCAGCCTTTCCATGTTTCTGACGCTTTTCAAAAACTGTGGCAAGAATTACGATACGGGACACATTCCCGCCCTTTCGTCGCAGGTGCGTTTTTCGGATGTGGATTTAATGCGTTGTGACGGGGTAAAGCATGTAATACTTCTCGGCGTCAACAGCGGTGTATTCCCGTCATCCTGTCGCAGTAATTCTTTGATTTCAGACGATGAAAAGAAACATTTGAAGCAGGTGGGAATAAGCCTTTCAGAGGATGCAAAGGAAAAGGTGTTTGATGAGCTGTTTCTTGCGTACTGTGCCATAACGTGTGCCGGTAAAAGCAGTCATATATCATACCTCAGGGAAGACGTGAATTCCGCGGCACTTTTCCCGTCTGTAATAATAACTGCCGTGAAAAAGCTTTGCGGCTGTAAGGTAAAAAACTTCAAATCCGATGATTTTGAAAGTTGTTATTCGGGCGACGAAATGCTGTTTGAAGAAATGACGGCATTGAACCCCGGTGTATGCAAAAACACGCTTGTAAAATATTTTTCCGAAAAGGATTCCTATAAAGAAAGAACAGAATCGGTGCTTGAAAACATGTCTCAAGGCGACTATCTCATGCCCTCAACCGCTGATGCCATTTACAATAACAGAATAGTGACAAGCTATTCAAGACTCGAAAAAATGGCGGGCTGTCCTTTTTCGCATTTCTGCACCTATGTCTTAAAGCTTAAACCCGAGCCAAAAGCATCCCTTGGTCCCGCCGAGGCAGGCTCTGTTATGCATAAAATTCTTGAGGAGCTTGTACCGCTTTTGTGCACTAAAGATGAAAACGGTGTGTATCCTGACGAGGATGCCGCAAAAAGCTTGGTTACAAAGCTTCTTTGCCGACATCTTTCGAGAATTGCACATACCGATATTTCAAAGGTTCCAAAGAGATTTGTATACCTTTATAACAGACTTTCAAGAATGCTTTTTGATATGGCAGTCAATATTGTAAGAGAGCTGCGTGTAACAAAATTTACTCCCGTCGATTTTGAGCTTAACATTTCGGCTGATGCCGATATAAAACCCTTTCCCATTGATATCGGCGACGGATGTACCCTTTATATTGTGGGACAGATTGACAGGGTTGATATTTATAACAAAGACGGCGTAAGCTATGTCAGAATTGTTGACTATAAAACGGGAAAGAAGACATTCAAACTCAAGGATATTCAGAACGGCTTTAATCTTCAGATGCTTTTGTATCTTGCCTCTATCCGCAACGGCGGAAAGGAAAAATACGGCGACAGTATTGTGCCTGCAGGTGTGCTGTATTCCAATGTTGTGTCGTCTGCGGTAAATGTAAACCTCGGCGATGACGATAACTCAAAAAAAGTGTCGGGACCTGTGGCAAGCGGCATTTTCCTTGATGACGAAGAAATACTCATGGCAATGGACCCTACAGAAAACAGCATTTATCTTCCCATAGGCAGAAAAAACGGTGAGGCGACAAGGAAAGATGCACTTACAAGCCTCGAAGAAATGGGCGGGCTTCTCGACTTTGTGTCAATGACGGCAGGAGAGCTTGCAAAGGAAATGCGTAAAGGTCTTAAAAGTATAACTCCCTTTGACGGAAAGAGGGCGGAAATAGACGTTGATCCTTGCAGATACTGTGACATGAAATATGTATGTATGGGAGATGTTTCGTCGATTTACGAAGAAAAGTAATGGTTGACAATGTCCGCCTTATGAGTTATAATTTAGTTGGAAATATCAATAAAAGAAAGGAATGGATAAAATGAGTAAAATATGTAAAAATTGTTCTGCAGAGCTTTCTGAAGATTCCAAGTTCTGTATGGTTTGCGGTCAAAAGCTCGAGGCAGAGATTCCCGCAGTAGAAGAAGCAACAGCTGTGGCAGAAGAAGTACCCGCTGTGGAAGAAGTACCCGCCGTAGAAGAAGCTCCCGCTGTGGAAGAAGTACCTGCCGTAGAAGAAGTACCTGCCGTAGAAGAAGTACCTGCCGTAGAAGAAGTACCCGCCGTAGAAGAAGCTCCCGCTGTAGAAGAAGTACCTGTTGCAGAAGAAGTACCTGTTGCAGAACAAGTACCTGCAGAAGAAACTCCTGTAGCAGAAACTCCTGTAGAAGAAGAAATGCCTGAACCCCCTGTTGTTTCAAAGAAGCAGTTAAAGGAAGCTAAAAAGCAGGCAAAGGAAAAGGCAAAGCAGGAAGCAGAGGAAGCAAAAGCACAACCCCCTAAGACTCAAACAAAAAAATCCGGAAGCAAAAAAAAGGCGAGCGTTCTCGGAGTTATTTGTGCGGTACTTTTGAGTATATTCCTTGTGGTTAATGTTGTTATCAGTATCGTTCTTACAATGGGTATAGGTCTTACAAAGACTGATGTAGATGATTTTGCCATAAATGTAAACGGAACAAGCTATTCGGTTGAAAGCATAAACGAATCCACAGAGACGCTGAATCAGGGTGATACAAAGGCACTTCTTGACAAGCTTGTTGAATCAGATGACAATCTTGTTGTTGAGCTTGAAGGCGAAGAATACGAACTCAACATTTCTGAAGAAACAGTTGAGGCGATTGATAAAATAGTTCTTTCCGAAAGCGGTGTAGGCGGTGTTGTGGAAAACACACTCAATACATATATGAAGTATGCTTTTGTGGCAGTTCTTGCTGTTCTTGCATATATAGTTATCATCATAATGATACTTGTCATGGCAATTATAGTATCTCTCGGAAAGTCCAGAAGAGCATTCCTGATTCCCGGCATTATTTTTGCAGTTATCGGTATTGCGGCACTTGCAGCATTCATTATCGGAGTAATCTCGCCTGAGATTTTCGGCGTTGCTGTTATCGAAGCACTCTTTGGTATTGATACTGTTGCAACATGTGCACTTATCGCATCGTCTGTGATATCCATTATCGGTGTTGTTTTTGTGGCATTGGGTGCTACAGCAACAAGTAAGGAATAAAAAGTCGAATAATCACATTGTCCCTGCGGTTGTCCGCAGGGACTTTTTTGTCATCAAAACAGAGTTTTTATAATAAGCTTTTTTGAGGTGATGAAAGTGAAGGGATACTACAGTGCAAGATTTCCGCTTAGCAAACATAAGGCAAGACCTCATTTTGAGAATCAAGTCGGTTTTGATAATGAAATAAAAGACGGATATACTCCCGAAGATTTGCGAATGGCTTATTCCTATAATCCGTCTTTTTCGGGAAAAGGGGTTAAAATAGCAATAATATCTGCCTTTGACAATGTGGGAATAGAACAGAACCTTGAAACTTTTTGCGAAAAATTCTCATTGCCGAAAACCGATATATCGGTGTACTACCCCGACGGCAGGGCGGAGAACACATCACGGGAATGGCTTATAGAGTCAAGTCTTGACACCCAGTGGGCACATGTTTTTGCACCGGACTCGGAGCTTTTTGTTGTGTTTTCAAAAGATTCTGACATTTCGTCTCTTGTGTCGGCATCGGAGTATGCACAAAAGCAGCTTTCAGCCGATATAATCTGCATGTGCCTCGGAACACGGGAAACATCGCTTGATAGCGGTCTTTCGGGATTTATGAAAGACGGCGGCATTTTCCTTTCTTCGTCGGGGGATGCGGGAGGGGTTGTCAGTTTTCCGTCAACATCCCCTTTTTGTATCAGTGTCGGCGGCAGTAATTTGTCCTTGTCGCCGTCGGGAAAAAGAATGAGTGAAACGGCATGGAAAAACGGCGGGGGAGGCAAAAGCGATATATTTGACATTCCCTTTTATCAGGGAAGATTTTTCAATATATACGGCATGACCGACGGTAAAAGAGGTACACCGGATGTATCAATGACGGCAAATTTCAGCCCCGGTGCTCCTGTCTATGTTTCACAGCTCGGCGGCTGGACAAACGTCGGCGGCACAAGCCTTGCCTGTGCCTGCTTTGCAGGGGTCTGTGCTTGTATCAAAGAAAAGTATCCCGAAATAAGAACAAGCACGGATATGCTTTCCTTTCTCTATAATAAAGCGGGCGGCGACGGATATGAGTTTCCGCAGTATAATTTTTATGATATAACCGTAGGTAAAAGCGGCAATAACTATGCCGAGAGGGGTTATGATTTTGCCACGGGTCTCGGCAGTCCCGTAATACGTCAGATTTTGCTTTAAAAAAGTGCCGTATCCGTTGACAAAAGGGGCGTTTTGTGTTAAGGTTTACTTGTAATAAAAACTTCTGTTCAAGGAGGAAAAAACAATGATTAAACTCAACAGAGAAATGCTGAAAGACAAGGTCTACGCCTGCTGGATAGGCAAGAATATCGGCGGAACCTTGGGAGGTCCTTACGAAGGCAAAAGACAGGTTAACAATGTGGAGGGATTTTCCACAAAGGCAGGAGAACCTCTCCCCAATGACGACCTTGACCTTCAGATTGTATGGCTGAGAGCCATGCGTCACTTAGGTCCTCAGGGACTTAACGAAAGAAGTCTCGGAGAATACTGGATGGAATATGTTTCCCCCTATTGGAATGAATACGGCATATGTAAAGCCAACATGACCCACGGACTTTCGGCACCCATGTCGGGACATTATAAAAACGAATGGAAGCACTCCAACGGCGCTTGGATAAGAACCGAAATCTGGGCGTGCCTTTATCCTGCAGATGTAAATAACGCAGTAAAGTACGCATACTACGATGCCTCTGTTGACCACGGTCTCGGCGACGGCACACATGCGGCAATGTTTGTTGCGGCTCTTGAAAGTGCGGCATTTGTTGTGAGTGATATAAGAGAGCTTATCAACATCGGTCTTTCAAAGATTCCTGCCGACTGCAGATTTGCAAAGTACATAAATACGGCAGTCGAATGCTACGACAGCGGCAAAACCTGGCTTGAAGCAAGAAATCTTCTTACCGACATGGCACTGGCCGATGAAGAACTCGGCTGGTTCCAGGCACCCGCAAACGTAGGCTATGCCGTAATCGGTTTACTCTGGGGTGAAGGCGACTTCAAAAAGACTATGCTCACCGCCGTAAACTGCGGCGACGACACCGACTGTACCGCAGCAACAGTAGGCTCGATTATGGGCATCAAGGACGGTATGGCAGGAATACCCTCCGACTGGAAGGAATATATAGGAGACAGGATTGTCACCCTTTCCATAAACAGAGGTGCTTTCTATAACTGTCCCGCAACCTGTACACAGCTTTCGGAAGAGGTTATTCAGACCCGCGACCTCACACTCTGGAACAACCCTGTTGTAAAGGTTGTTGATACGGAAACGGAACTTCCCGAGGAGGATAAGGCGAAATTCCTCGGAAGCGAGTTTGCCGAGGAGCTGGGCAGACGTTCACCTTACCATGCGGCATATGAGTTCCCCATGGCATCCGTAACTCTTGAATATGACAGAGCACCCGACATTAAGGCGGGTGAACAGATAAAAATAAAGGTACACGTAAGAAGAAAGCTTGAGGCTCAGAAACATTTTGTTGCAAAGCTGTACCTTCCCGAAGGCTGGACATATGAAGGAAACCCCAACTTTGCATGTTCCCGCAGAGTTTACCGTCAGGGCTGGGTGAATGAGTTTACCGTCACCGCAGGCGAAAGGGTGGACTACAAAAACAGAGGCGTTCTTGAACTCTCTATTGAAGGCAGAGCAGAGGTTGAACTTATACCCCTTTTGTTTTTCGGATGCTGATTAAACGATTTTCAACCCCCGTGCATACAGGTACGGGGGATTTTTGACGCAAGAAAAGCAATTTTTCAAAAAACGTATTGTCATTTTGGCATATTTGTTGTATAATATAATGAATCGGTATGCGAAAGGAAGATTTGTTTGAGTTACGATAACCCGAGACTGTCGGAGTATAAAGCATTTTTGAACGGAAAGACTGCATCTGTAATAGGTGTCGGCATAAGCAACATTCCGCTTATTGAATTTCTTTTGAAAAATAACGTAAAGGTTACGGCAAGGGATATGAAGTCTTTTGACGAGCTTTGTTCTGTCAATCCCAAGGTGAAAGAACTTCGTGACAGAGGTGTAAACTTTGTCCTCGGCGAAAGCTATCTTTCGGATATCAAGGAAGACATAGTTTATAAAAGCCCCGGCATAAGATTTGATAAAGAAGAAATCATGAAGGCGGTAGAAAACGGCAGTATTATCACCAGCGAGATGGAAGCATTTCTGTCACTCTGCCCTTCAAAAATCATTGCCGTAACGGGCAGTGACGGCAAGACAACAACTACTACACTTATCGCAAAAATCCTCGAGGCGGCAGGCAAAAAGGTGTGGCTGGGCGGAAATATCGGACGTCCGCTTTTGTCGGAAATTGAAAACATTACCCCCGACGATTTCACCGTGCTTGAGCTTTCCTCATTCCAGCTCCATACCGTAAACAAGTTTGAAAACGAGTCACTTCCTTTCTCAAGGATTGAATTTCCCGACGTTGCCGTTTGTACAAACGTAAGTCCCAATCACCTTAACTGGCATATTGATATGGACGAATATACTGAGGCGAAAAAGGCAATATTTACATATATTAAAGAAGGCGGAGTGCTTGTTACGAATATCGGCAACGACATAACAAGTAACTTCGGCACCGAAGCAAAGCTTTCGGGCGTCAAGACGAGAATGTTCTCGGCAAAGAATAACAGCGGAAATATCCATATTAACGGCGATACAATTTATTACGGTTTAAAGCCCATAATCGAGGTGGAGGATATTCTTCTTCCCGGTAAGCACAACGTCGAAAACTATATGGCGGCAATCGGTGCGACATACGATTTCGTAACCCCTGAGGATGTAAAGAAGGTTGCGACAACCTTCGGCGGAGTTGAGCACAGACTTGAATATGTAAGAACCGTAAAGGGCGTAAAGTATTATAACGGCTCCATAGATTCGTCTCCTGCAAGAACCATGGCGGCACTGTCTGCCTTCGGCTCGGAATATAAGGGTAAAATTGTGCTTCTGCTCGGCGGCAAGGATAAGAACCTTGACTTCAAAGAGCTTGCGGGCGTGATTTGTGAAAAGGTCAAGGCTGTATTTATATCCCACGATACCGAGGAAAAGAAGGTATATAATACAATAGTAAACGACGAAAACTATGATAAAGAAAAGCTGCATGTTGAAGTATGTGACGGCTTTGACGATAACTTCGCAAAGGCAAGTGCATATGCAGAAGACGGGGATATAGTTCTCCTTTCTCCTGCCATGACAAGCTTTGATGAATTTTTGAATTTTGAAATGAGAGGTAAACGCTTCAAGTCACTTGTGGCAGACCTTGGAGAGGATTAAAAATATGCTCTACTGTCTTTCCGACACACATCTTTCTTTTACAACAGATAAACCCATGAATGTGTTTGGAAGAACATGGGAAAAGCACGAAGAAAGAATAAAGGAAAACTGGATAAAAACCGTAAAGCAAGAGGATACCGTTGTTATTGCGGGGGATGTTTCCTGGGGTATGACCTTCCAAGAAGCAAAAGAAGATTTGCTTTTTCTCAATTCTCTGCCCGGTAAAAAGATTATTCTTAAAGGTAACCATGACTATTGGTGGGCTACGGCAAATAAGATGAATATTTTCTTTGCCGAAAACGGGATTGATACAATTTCCATCCTATATAATAATGCATATTACATTGACGGCAAAATAATTTGCGGCACCAGAGGCTGGATTAACGAATTTGGCGTCAAGGCGGAGGATGAACGGCTCATAAAGCGTGAGGCTCAGCGACTTGAGCTGTCGCTTGAAGCGGGTAAAAGGCTCAAAGAGGAATATCCCGACGCAGAAACGGTTGTTTTTATGCACTATCCACCCGTGTTCGGCGGTTTTATAAATTACGATATTGTGGATGTGCTCTACAGATACGGCGTTGAACGTGTTTACTACGGACACCTTCATAACGTCAGAAAAGAACAGCTGGATGATGAATATATAGGCATTAAACTTCAGCTCACATCCTGCGATTATCTGGATTTTAAACCTTTACTTGTAGAGTAGCTGTATTTTGTTATCATTTGTGTTAAATGGCGGTGAGGAATTTGAAAGAAGGCAGAATCAGACTTGCGGTCTTTGTGACAGCATTGTTGCTTGCGGTGCTTTGCATGTTTTTGATATACGGATTTTCATCAGACAATGCCGTCGAATCGACGGTTCAGAGCCATGCGGTAACAGAGTTTTTGATCAGAATATTTAACCCCGATTTTGAAAACATGTCTGCCGAGGTACAAGAGAGGCTGATTTCGGAGCTTGACGGTGTTGTCAGAAAAGCGGCTCATTTTACGATATATGCGCTTTTGGGATTTCTTACTTATATAACGGTCGGAAGCTATAAGCTTCTGCCTGAAAGAAAACTTCTGCCGTGTATTGTTTCAATTCCTGTGTGTGTATTGTTTTCGTTGAGTGATGAGTTTCATCAGACCTTTGTTGACGGAAGGGCGGGACAGTTTTCCGATATAATCATTGACAGCCTTGGCTCGGTTTTTGGAACTGTGTGTGCAATTTTGACTGTGGCGGTTGTTTTTACATGTATAAAAAGGCGTAAAAGAATATGAAAGAAGGGCACCGATCGTGCCCTTCTTGTTTTGTATGAGTGTGATTGTGCCATGACATCACGTCTTGATTATTGTTTTGTAAGAAATGAGAGATACAATGAAAATGGCCGTCGATGTAACTGCAAAAACAATTATCGGAGCTACCGCCGAATAAATGGAAAAAAGCCCGATATGAGTAAAGAGTAACGCACAAAGCTTTATCACGATCGGATGATAAATGTATATTGAGCTTGATTGAATCTGACCGATGTAAGAGAAAAACGACTCTGCCCTTGAACCCGTGTTGTTGTAAAAAACGGCAAAAATCAAGAATACAGACAGGGTGAAAAATACGGTGCCGATGTAGTTTTCACGGCTGCCGTCAAGACGTGCCTTGTTGAGCAGATAATACTCGACAAACGATACACCACAAAACACAACCGAAGATATGCAAAGAAAGGGGATTGGCGAACGTGAACCGAAAAACGCCTTGATTCTTTCCCTGTATATATTGATAAGATGTCCGAGGATAAAATAGGGGATGCCGACAAACAGGTAGTTTCTGAAGTAGAAGTACCAAAAGGTTCTTCCGAAGATTACATTTGCATAAGTGCCGAAAATGATGTCAGCGGCAATAAGGAGAGGTGAAAGAATATAAAGAAGCTTTAATGCTCCCAACTTTCTGAAAAGTGCGACGATAATCAAAGTATAAAGAAGTGCGGCAAGATACCAAAGATGACCGCCTACAATTGCACGGTTAAAGAAAAGATATCTGAATAAGTTATCGATGGTAAAGGTCGATTTCAAAAAGTGACTGATGCTGTTACCGTTAATGAGATTCAGGATAATGTTCCATATAAAATACAGAATGCCTGTGGATACTACAAGTATAAAAACTTTTTTTATTTGATGAAACTCTTTTTTGTGCTGAACGATAAAATCATAGAAAAAGCCGGAAATCATAAAAAAGCTTGGGACGGCAATTCTGGTAAGAAGCAAAAAGTACTCTCCGCCCTTGAAATTGAAGGGGACATGAATGCATACGACCAAAAAGGCGCAAATGCATTTTAAAAGATCAAGCCCTGTTTGACGTTTCTTGTTGTCCGCCAAGGGTAATTCCTCCTGTTCGACATTTTTACACATAATAACATAAAATTAAGCATAAATCAATGGCAGAAAGATGATTGTGTCGATAATGACCAAATTGTTTATTGAAATTGCACAAAATAACAGCGATAAGTTGTGTAAAGGGAATACGAAACGTGGAAAGGAAAAAAATTTCAAAAAAACCCAAAAAAGGTATTGACAAAAGGGAAAAGGGGTGATATAATAACAAAGCTGTCCGCGGAAGCGGGGAGCGAATTGGACCTTGAAAATTGAACAACGAAAGACGAGATATGTTTTTTAGAAGAAACATAGTACAAAGAATTTAACTCGTACAATTCCTAAAAGAGAGTACACACTGTCCGAGTACGGATGGTGATACCCAAGGAAAAAAGTAAGAAGAGCAAACAGATTAAGCTCTAAGAAGTAATTAACTGGTACCAAGTATCAGAGAAATAATTTTTTAGAGAGTTTGATCCTGGCTCAGGATAAACGCTGGCGGCGTGCATAACACATTCAAGTCGAACGGGAATCAGATAATGGAGACTTCGGTCAAAAGAGTCTGAGGATAGTGGCGGACGGGTGAGTAACGCGTGAGCAACCTGCCTTAATGAGGGGGATAACAGTTGGAAACGACTGCTAATACCGCATAACGTATTAAAGCGACATCGCTTAAATATCA
>SVRI01000027.1 GCA_015064895.1 Oscillospiraceae bacterium
CCTGTACCGTAGAAATAAGGTTTTGCACTTGTATACATTGTCATTACTCCTTTCACTCTTAGTCAAGAACAATAGGCTGCTGAGCCGCATTGTTGTGTTCGCTGCCTGCGTATACCTTAAGTCTTGTGAGACTCTTGGCACCGATGCTGTTCTTGGGAAGCATGCCCTTTACTGCGAGCATGACAGCCTGTTCGGGGTTCTTTTCCATAAGCTCTCTATAGCTTACTTCCTTGAGACCGCCGATCCAGCCGGAATGATGACGATAAAACTTATTATCGAGCTTGTTACCTGTGAGAACTGCCTTTGAAGCATTGATAACGATTACGAATTCGCCGCAGTCAACATGAGGTGTGAACTCAGGTCTGTGCTTACCGCGAAGGATATCTGCAGCCTTAACTGCTGTCTTACCGAGGGGCTTATCTGCCGCATCGATAATATACCACTTGCGTTCTACTTCATTAGCTTTAGCCATAAATGTAGACATAATTGTTTCCTCCAATGTTTTGTTAATCTTTTTTTGACCTTAATCATTATAACAGATAAAAAGATTTTGTCAACACTTTTTTTGCAAATTTCAATAATTATACAATCAATCTCTTGTTTTTTAAGTTTTTCTCGTTATTTCTCGTGTTTTCGAAATTACATTTTCACAAGTTTCTTTTAGAAATTATAGCATTTTCTTTAAAATCCTTGATTTTTCGAGTTTATTATTCTATAAAAAGAAACTAAAAAAGGCATCATACGATGCCCTTTTATCAAATAAATTAAAGCTTATTACCACACTTTGTACAAAACAAAGCATCAGCTTCATGCGACTCATTTCCGCAGGATGAGCAAACCTTCTTTGTGGGTAATTCAACTTTTTTACCACAGCCTGAGCAAAAAGCATCGCCGACAGACAACTGCTTACCGCAACCAGTGCAGAAAATGGCTCCGTTGCCTGAAACTGCGGCAGCACCAACAGTCATAACGCCGGTTGTTTCGGGTGCATCAATAGCATATCGTTCGCTGTGACGAAGGGGTGTATTGCACTTAGGACAGTAAACAAACCCATCGGGATACCATGGACGAAAATCAAGTTTATCATCCATATATATCACAACAGTTTTACATTCTTCGCATGTCTGACGGTAAGTTAAACCGCTATGCCATTCCGCTCTTTTAAATGCCATAAAATATCATCCTTTCGAGTTTGTTGACTAAAATTGTTTGCCACAATTACCGCAAAATTTATATCCTTCTTTGTGAGGCGTGCCGCACACAGGACAAAACCTGACAGAGGCAGCATTCTGCTCGTTTGACGCAGGCTTATTCGCATTCTGCGACGGATAAGTGTCTGCCACGGGCGTGTAATTTGCCGTGCTTGCAACAGGGGTATGAGCATTACCGGGAACATATGTATTCTCAGCGGGTGTAACAGGCACGTATCCTGTAGTGACGGCAGGTGTCTCAGGTTCATCTTTTCTGCATGCCCAAACCATACACATTATCCACATGACAATTGTCCAGCCGAGGAAAAAGTTGAACAAAAGAGTCTTTACCTTGAAATTTTTCCTAAACAGAGAAATAAAAAAAGGTAACATATAAACAAAAAATGCTGCTAAAACGAATATGTAACCAGTGAGTTCAGAAAAACCACCGCCAAAATAAAACATAGTCTCAATCCTTTTTAATTATTTTTATTTTATTATAATCCAAAAATCACCAATTGTCAACTAAAAACGATTTGAATAAATAATAATATTTCACCTAAAATATAAAAAAGCTCTTGACAATTGTTTCTTTATATGTTACAATATCATGCGTTGGGTCGCACCGACCAAAATACGGAGAGGTGTCCGAGCGGTTTAAGGAGCTGGTCTTGAAAACCAGTGATGCTGAAAGGCACCGTGGGTTCGAATCCCACCCTCTCCGCCACCAACCAATTTAATATTTTGATTTTCACTATGCAGAAGTACTCAAGTGGTGAAGAGGCGCCCCTGCTAAGGGTGTAGGTCGAGCAATCGGCGCGAGAGTTCAAATCTCTCCTTCTGCGCCAAGCAAGAATGGCTTAAAACCGTGTGTTTTGAGTCATTTTTGTTTTTTATCTAACACTTTTATCTAACAATCAAATTCCAATTGCTCTTGATAAAGCTTCAACATTTTCGTCATTTGTTATTCCTGTCTTTTTTATGTATATTTTTTCCATGGTACTTGTTTGTCCGTGTCCTAACTGAAGTGTTATATCTTTTAACAAAATTCCTTGGTCAAAAAGCATAGTTGCAACAGTATGGCGGTAATCATGGATTCTACATGGAGGCAACCCAAGTTTGTTAGTCATTCTTTTTATAATCTTGTTTATACTATTAGTCTTTGCCATAGAGGAAGTTATAGGTATAATAGTAAAATCGTCAGAGAGGCATTTTGGATAGGGTTAAGACACTTAGAATATATGGAAAATCCTATTCCAAAATAGCTAAAGAGTGCGGCCTGAAAAATCGACAACAGGAATATGAGATTTACCTGAGAAGTATTGCAAAAGGCTATTGATTGTGTTATAATATAAAAAAACAGATTATACTTTTAAAAATTTCAATGTGATATGTGTTTTGATGTATTATAAGATGTCTTAATTTAAGAGAAAATATATAAAAAATAAGGGGAGTTAGTATGCCGTATATAGTATTGATAATAATTTTGATTTGTTACAAACTTTATAGGTGGAGTGTTGATCTACGTTTTAACAATTATCCTTCCGAAAAAGTTGATTGGAGCGAGGTCGGATACGACAAAAATATGAATCGACTATCAGACTTTGAAGTTAAAAAAAATATAATTAATGGGAAGTATGACAAGAAAAAATGAAACAGTACGGAAATAATATTTTAAATAACCTTTTAATTGTTGACTTGTGCAAACTGTGTTATAATCGTTGTATTGTAAAATGTCATTTGCAAAACTGATAAAAGCATCCCACAAAATAGATGTGATTTTTCCATTCTTCACAAAATCCCTTTTTACTTTGTCACTTCTGAAAGTAACATCAATTTGAGTGAAGATGTTGTCAAGAAAATAGTCAACATTCTTTTTGTTATTTGCAGTATTTAAAAAAATAACTGTCTAAAACTTCAAAAGTATTTTTCTTGTTTGTTTTCATTTGTTTATGCCTCCATATCAAGTCTGTTTTTAATTGCTTGTAACTGTGAATATAAGTAGTCATAGCAAAGACAAGTAAAAGCATCAATACCAATTTCGGGGATAATATCGTTATCAAGTGAATTTATTGTAATTTCGCCGTTGTGATACATAACCCATAATTTTATACAAGATTCTGCATCAAGATTGAAAAATTTTCTTCTATTATCATAGTAAATCATTTCACTATCAATGAAATTGTTTAAAACTTCGTCAAAGCCCTGATCTTTTTCGTTCTGTGCATCGTAGATATTTTCAAATTTGTTTAAGATATAATTTTTTAATTCTGTCATTTTTATATACTCCTTATATTTAAAATTTATCTTGACTTTTTGCTTTTTGTAGTTTATAATATTTTCAAGGGTGAGGGACTTACACCGCCCAGCGGATGCCCTCTTTTGCGTTAATTATCGGGATTTGCTTCTAACGCTTCTGTATCTGAGCAATACAAAATGCCGTCAACATTACCGATATAACCGTAATTGGTGTACACTTTAACGCCCCCTTTCATGCCTTTGTTACCGTTCTTTGTTTGGTAGACGTGGAAACGGCTGCAAAGGCTTTTTTGTAAGATGTAAAGCAATTTGTGTTTTTGCGTTGCTTTATCTTACACATATGTAATAACACATTGAGTACTCAAAGTAAATTGGCATTTTATGCAATGTTGAGTACTCAAAGTTGTGCATTTTGATACTACTATATATTGTGTTTTTCGCCCGGTTTTGGCGTATTTTCGTCAATATACAGTATGTTAAAAATGATGTAAAAAAGTTTTGCACGTAGAACAAATACAGAACGCTTTATGTATATGTTTTTAGGACGTTATGAATATTATGAATAAAGAAAAAAAGAGTTTTTATGATCCCGATTATCACAAGAAATATAACGAAAAAAGGAAAAAAATTGCCTGCAATGTTAGCCTTGAAAAATATGAAGCTGTCAAAGTACATGCAGAAACTAAAGGCTTTCAGAGTCTTAACGCTTATATTTTAAAGTTAATTGACGACGATATGAAAAAGTAAAAGCCCGGCGTTTTGGACTGTATAATTATTTGTATATTCATTTTTTTGATTTTGGTATTTTGTCAAAAAGTATGCTTTACAAAGCGGAAAATGTGATGCATGATTAGGATAACACCTGATAACATACACAGAAATATTGGAGTAATAGTTCAAATCTCTCCTTCTGCGCCAGTTAAGGCACATCAAAAGATGTGCCTTTTCTTTTTTTTCATTTACTCCATTGACGAATGACTTTTCAAGTGTTAAAATAAACAAAGAAATAATTAATTTATAGGAGAACGCCATGGAAAAAATTGCTTACTTTTTTATAGACGACGTAATTTGGACATTCAGAGACATAGCAAGAGAAAGACCCGCTTCAATCTTTGACAACGATTTTATGAAAATGCTAAAAGAAAACCACGACAAGTACGGTCTTACGGTTCAGCTAAATCTCTTCTATGCCACAGACGTTTATTACGGCAACGATTTCTTCAATCTTTCCGAAATGCCCGAATGCTACAAGGATGAATTTCAGGCAAATAAGGACTGGCTTACACTTGCCTTCCACGCAAGACAGGAGTTTCCCGACTATCCTTATGTAAATGCTTCGTATGAAGATGTCTATGAAGACTTCAAGCTAATTGAAAAGGAAGTACTGCGTTTTGCAGGCGAAGGACTCTTCTCGGATGTCCTTTGTACCCACTGGCTTCCTATGAGCAAGGCAGCCTGCCGTGCTGTTGTTGACTGCGGTATCAGAATAGACAGCCCTTCCGCAGGTATTACGAGAGAATACGAAGGCGATATGAGTGTTCTTCCCTACGGACATGCGGCAAGACTTTTGCACAACAGACAGCCTGAAACAAAATTGTTTTATCGAGAAGGTGCAGACCCCAGACTTGCAACATCTGTCTGCGGTTACAATCATCTGACCCAAGAGGAATATGACTCGACTCATGCAAAGAACTGCTCTGTACCTGACAAGGAATTAAATCTTCGTCACAGACAGCTTTGCACCGACGGTCTTTGCTTAAATCTCATTTCACCCGATACAATAAAGGAAAGAACAAATAAGCTTGCTGATAATAATGCCGAGTATATCGGATTTGCAACCCATGAGCAGTATTTCTATCCCCACTACTTTGCTTACCAGCCAGATACACACGAAAAGTTTGAGGCTATGGCAAAAACTGCACATGACAGAGGCTACAGGTTTGTTACTTATAGAGAGATGAAATAAGATTTGGAATAAGTTTATTCAGAGGTAATATTAATGAATAAGATCAAGTTTTTCCGATTCAGAATTCTTCCCTTTGTTCGTATTTCGCTTGCAGCTATACTTCTTGCCTTTGTTTATCAGCTGTTTATTGTAAAAAACGGCTTTGCGCCTGCAGGTCTCAACGGCATTGCCACAATGGTACAGTATAAAACAGGGTTCAGTATCGGCTTTATGTCGCTGATTATAAACATTCCGCTTTGTATACTTGCTTACTTTCTGATAAGCAGACAATTTGCAATCCGTTCACTTTGCTTTTGTCTTGTGTATTCCTTTGTGTTTTTGTATTTACAGCAAATTGGTCTTGAACAGTTTCAATACAATGCTCAAGGTCATGACACAATTTATCCGGTAATGTTAAGCGGTGTGCTCAGCGGATTTGTATACGGTGTATGCTTTCGTAATCATGCTTCTACGGGCGGAACGGATATTGTTTCAAAATACATAAGCAAAAAGAAACCGGCGCTTAATTTCTTTTGGGTAACCTTTACACTCAATGTGTTGGTGGCATTTTCTTCATTTTTTGTTTATGCTCAAAAGGATGCGGCAGGTAATTTAACCTACGATTACAAACCGGTATGTCTATGTATTATGTACTGCTTTCTGTCGACCTTTGTAGGAAACATGATTCTCAAAGGCTTCAAAACCGCATGCAAATTTACAGTTATAACAACGCATCCGGAGGAAATAACTTCTGAAATAATAAACAATCTCCATCACAGCTCGACGGAGATATCCGCTATCGGTTCTTTCAACAAAGAAAACAAGACAGTTCTCATTTGTGTTATTAACAAACATCAAATAATAGATTTTCAAAACATACTTCTTAAGTACGACAACACATTTTCTTTTGCTGAAACGGTGAATGAAACATACGGAAATTTCAAAAAAATAAGATAAACATATTGCAAAACATAACATAACGTGAAATAAAACAATTACAGCATAACAAAAACAAACCATCGATGGGGTTAACGAAATATGAAAAACTTAGACCTTATAATCTTTTCGGGACAAAGTAATATGGAAGGCGAAGCCGAAAGAATGCCTGAGGACAACAGCCCTGTTGAAGGAGCACTTGAATACAGATTTTTGGAGGACAAGCTTGTTCCGTTACGTCATCCTGCGGGAGAAAACATATCAAACAACGGCAAGGTCTTCTTACCAAGACACCGCGACGGCTGGGGCACTACACAAAGCTGCGCCCTTCTCTCTGCGTGGAGAAAAAGAACAAACCCTGTCCCCTGGTTTTGCAAGAGCTATATAAAAACAACAGGCAGAAATGTTATTGCTGTTCATGCCGCAAAAGGTGCAACAACCATCGACTACTGGCAAAGAGGAGCACTCGGATACGAAATGCTCTGCAAGAAAGCAAAAAAAGCAATAGAGAATACGCAGCCTGAGCACATATATTTTGTATGGCTTCAGGGGGAAAGCGATGCCCTTGCAAAAAAATCAAAGAATGAGTACAAAAGTCAGATGATATCACTATATGATTCCCTTCACGAAGACCTTGGAGTTGAGCTTTTCGGAAATATTTTAGTAGGCAGATTTTCTATGGATGAGTACGATTTTGAAATAATAAATGCACAAAAGGAAGTCTGCAAGGAGCATGATAAATTTATAATGCTGACAGAAATTACAGAGAAAATTATTTACGAACCCGAATACATGAATCCCGAAGCTTTCGGGCATTATGGATTAAAGGGACAAATGCTTCTCGGAGAGGTTGCCGGAAAAGCACTGGCACAAGCAAGAATCAAAGATTAATGTAATGGTTACATTTTTGTATTTGTTACAATATACAAAATATTACTCATAAAAGACATCATTTTTTGTTATTTTACTGATTGACAAACCACAAGATATTGTGTATAATAATTTCACAAGGTAAATATTACATGACTGACGGATTGAGCGAGGTTACGCTAAGGGAATGTAATATGATTTTAGCCGACCGTCTGGGCAATTCGTTCAAGTTTGAATAGAATTGCCTTTTTTTGCGTTCAAAAACATCTTTTTCAGGAGGTTAGATATATGAAACATGCTAACTGGAACGGTTTTGCCGAAGGTATCTGGCAAAACGAAATCAATGTTCGCGACTTTATACAGCAAAATTACAAGCCATATGAAGGCGACGATTCTTTCCTTGCTTGTGCTACAGAAAGAACCAACGCATTAATGAAGAAACTTCAGAACCTCTTTACGCTTGAGCGTCAGTACGGCGGTGTACTTGACATAGATACGGCAACCGTTTCCTCACTTACCGCTTATTCTCCCGGATATCTTGACAAGGAAAATGAGCTTATTGTCGGTCTTCAGACCAACCGTCCTTTAAAGAGAGGCGTATGTCCTTTCGGCGGTATGAGAATGGCAAAGCAGGCCTGTGAAGCATACGGTTATGAACTCAGCCGCAAAATTCAGGATGAATTCAAGTACAGAACCACTCACAATGATGGCGTATTCAGAGCTTATACAGACGAAATGAGAGCCGCAAGAAAGTGTCACGTAATTACCGGTCTTCCCGATGCTTACGGCAGAGGAAGAATCATAGGCGACTACAGAAGAATTGCTCTTTACGGAATTGACAAGCTTATTGAGGAAAAGAAAAAGGACAAGTCTGCACTTGAAAACATGGCATTTGATACCGCCAACATAAGACTTGACGAGGAACTTTTCCAGCAGATTTCTTTCCTTGGCAAGCTCAAGGAGATGGCCGCAATGTACGGCTTTGACATTTCCGAGCCCGCAAAGGATGCAAAAGAAGCAATTCAGTGGACATACTTTGGTTATCTTGCTGCCATTAAGGAGCAGAACGGTGCGGCTATGAGCCTTGGCCGTGTCAGCACATTCTTTGACATCTACTTTGAAAGAGATATTGCCAACGGAGTTCTTACAGAAGAAGGTGCCCAGGAGCTTATGGATGATTTTGTTATGAAGCTCAGAATGGCAAGACATCTCAGAACCCCCGAATACAACGAACTGTTTGGCGGCGACCCCATGTGGATTACCGAGGCTGTAGGCGGTATGGGTGAAGACGGCAGAACACTTGTTACTAAGACAAGCTTCAGAGTTCTCAATACACTTTACACTCTCGGTTCTTCTCCCGAACCAAACCTTACCGTTCTCTGGTCAACTTCCCTCCCCGACGGTTTCAAGAAATTCTGTGCAAAGGTTTCCAAGGACACAGACTCCATACAGTACGAAAACGACGATGTAATGCGTCCTAACTACGGCGATGACTACGCAATTGCCTGCTGTGTTTCCGCAATGAAGGTTGGAAAACAGATGCAGTTCTTCGGTGCAAGAGCAAACCTTGCAAAGCTTCTTCTTATTGCCATTAACGGCGGTTATGACACAACAAGCGGCATGCATATAGGTCCTCAGATGCCTGTTATGGATGTGGAAAAGCTTGATTACGACGAAGTGTTGGCACGTTTTGACATCTACAACGCATGGCTTATGCGACTATACGTCAACACAATGAACGTAATTCACTACATGCACGACAAGTACTGTTACGAAAAAACGCAGATGGCGCTTCACGACACAAATGTTGAAAGACTTATGGCATTCGGCATTGCAGGTCTCAGTGTTGTTGCAGACTCCTTCTCGGCAATAAAGTTTGCAAATGTAAAGCCCATCAAGAACGATGACGGTTATATTGTTGAATTTGAAACCGAAGGTGATTTTCCCAAGTACGGCAACGATGACGACAGAGTTGACCTTATTGCCAAGGACATGACTCACAGAGTTATTACTGAACTCAGAAAGACACCCACTTACAGACAGGCAATACACACTCTCAGCGTTCTTACAATCACATCCAACGTAATGTACGGCAAAAACACGGGTGCTACTCCCGACGGAAGAAAGGCATCTGCCCCCTTTGCTCCCGGTGCAAACCCAATGCACGGAAGAGAGGAAAACGGTGCGCTCGCTTCCCTCAACTCTGTGGCAAAGCTCTCCTATGACGACTGCCGTGACGGTATTTCAAACACCTTCTCAATCACACCCGAAGCACTCGGCAAGAACGACGAAGAAAGAGTTACAAATCTTGTTACCATTCTCGACGGCTACTTTGCAAAAATGGCACACCACATCAATGTAAATGTGCTTAACCGCGAAACACTTATGGACGCATACGAAAATCCCGAAAAGTATCCCAATCTTACTATCAGAGTTTCGGGTTATGCAGTAAATTTCAACAAGCTCAGTCGCGAACAGCAAAGAGAGGTAATCTCGCGTACATTCCACGAAGCGGTTTAATGAAGTTAGGAGTTAGAAGTTAGAAGTTAGAAGTTAGAAGTTAGAAGTTAGGAGTTAGGAGTTAGGAGTTAGTGAAGGGATATATACATTCTTTTCAGAGTCTTGGTGCGGCAGACGGGCCGGGTATCAGATTTGTAGTCTTTATGCAAGGGTGCAATCTTCGGTGCGGCTGCTGTCACAATCCCGACACATGGGAATGTAATGTCGGCAAGGAATACACACCCGAGGAAGTTTTTGAAACATTAAAGCGATATAAAACCTACTTTGGAAAAGACGGCGGCATTACTGTCTCGGGCGGCGAGCCTCTGCTTCAGGCAGAGTTTGTAACAGAACTGTTCAGGCTTTGCAAAGATGACGGAATAAACACTTGTCTTGACACTTCGGGAAGCATTATGAATGACCAAGTTCTTTCACTTCTTGATGAATGCGACAGAGTTCTTCTTGACATAAAGTACACAGATGATGAAAGCTACAGAAAATATGTTGGTTGTTCTCTCAAAAAGCCAATTGAATTCCTTGATATTTTACAGCAAAAAGGTATACCTACGTGGTTAAGACAGGTTACGATACCTACACTTTCCGACGACGAAGAAAACATAAAAAGGCTGAGATATATCGCAAAAGAATATTTATGTGTTGAAAAGGTTGAGCTTCTTCCTTTCCGAACTATTTGCAAGTCAAAATATGACAACATGGGTTTGGAATTTCCGTTTGAAAAGTACGGTGTACCAAGTAAAGAAACAATGAACAAATTAAATGAACTCCTGCTCTTTTAGGGCAGGAGTTTTTATTGACATAATCATACATATATGCTAAAATTTAGAAAAATCATACCAACACGGAGGAACACTATGACATTTACAGAACGCTGGATATGGCTTCCCGCAGAAAAATACGAAAGATATCAGACAACCGCTTTTTCATGCGGCGGTGACCCTGAAAAATACAATTATACGGTTGCGGAGTTCAAAAAAACATATACATTTGACAAAAAGATAAAAAAAGCAGTTTTCCGTTATTCGGCAGACACAGCTTTTCATCTGTTCTGCAACGGTGAATTGATTGACTTCGGACCCGTTGTTGTGGGTGGTGACTTTCTTGAGAGTTACAGAAGCCGTGATTTATGGTATGCTTCCTTTTCGGAAGTAGAACCGGACTCAAACGTGCTTGATATTTTTGCAAGAGTAAAGATGATGCCCATTGAGCTTTGTGAGTATTCCAAAGGCAAAGGCGGTTTCATGCTGACATGTCACATTGAGTTTGAAGACGGCACAAAGCATGTGATTTTTACAGACAACTCTTGGCTTTGCAGAAGAAACAATGCATATATTGCTCCCAAGGTATACGACACAACAAAAGAATCCGATGATTTTGTAAATGCAAGAATACAGGACAACGTATGGTTCTGTGAAGATTCTCCTATCCCCAACAGAGAAGCTGAAGAAATTATTCCCGACGGAAATGTTATAAAGCTAAAGTCGGGTGAAGAAAAAAAGGTTACTCTCACATTTGACAAGATTTATGCCTGTTTTGTCAAAGCCGCTTGCAAAGCTGACGGCATAGTCAATGTAAAAGTACATTGTTCCGAGTGCGGTGAAGAAGGTTCATATGAAAACTTAACCTTTGACGATGACGGTGAGTACCGCAGTTTTGAGTTGCATTCGGCGGGCATGTTTGAGGTTGAACTCAAAAATGAGTCAGATTCTGATGCCAAGGTTTCTTTGAGCCTTATTTTCCCCCACTATCCTGTTGACAAAGAGGCAAAGACGATAACAAACGACGAAGAGCTTAACAACGTTCTTGATGTATGCCGACACACACTCAAGGTCTGCAGACAGACTCATCACCTTGACTCTCCGCGCCATTCCGAGCCTCTTGCATGTACGGGCGACTACTACATTGAAACTCTCATGACGCTGTTTTCTTTCGGCGACATGAGACTTTCAGAGCTTGACATAAGAAGAACCGCCGAGCTTATTATAAAGAACGATGGTAAAATGTACCATACCACATACAGTCTTATCTGGGTACAGATGCTTTATGATGTTTATATGATTACCGGCAACAGAAAGTTACTCTCCGACTGTCTTGAAGCTCTCGTAATTCTAATGCACCGTTTTAGCACATATGTAACCGATCTCGGCATTATCGACAATCCTCCGAATTACATGTTTGTTGACTGGATCTTCATTGACGGACACTCAATGCATCATCCGCCAAAAGCTCTGGGACAAAGCTGCCTAAACATGTTCTATTACGGCGCACTTGACTATGCCGAAAGAATCTACGCAATCCTTGGCGAAGATGCTATGGCAAAGGATGCAAAACAAAAGCGTATTTCTTTGAAAGAAAATATTGACAGGCTTTTATACGACGAAGAAAAAGGCATCTATTTTGAAGGGCTAAATCACAAGATACCCGACAACATGGTAATTGATTGGGAACAGCCTCAAAATGTGGATAAAAGGTATTATCTTCCCCACTCCAACATCCTTGCCTGCTGTTACGGCGTTGCCGAAGGTGACAAGGCGAAAAAGATTCTCACCAAGGTTATGCGTGACGAATGGCCTTGTTCATATCAGCCTTACTTTACGCACTTCATGTTCGAAGCACTCTTCAAAGCGGGACTTCGTGACGAGTTCACCTTAGAGCTTATCGAGCGTTGGAAAGCACCCATAAAGGAATGTGACAAGGGTCTTGTTGAAGGTTTTATCAGTCCCAACGAAAACTACACCTTTGACCACTCCCACGCATGGGGCGGCACTCCTTTATACTCACTTCCAAAGGCTTTATGCGGTTTTGAAATCCTTGAGCCTGCTATGAAGAAGATTAAGCTTAATCCTAGTCTTATCGGTCTTGAAAAAGCAATAGTTGAGATTCCGACGCCTTACGGCGACATTGTCGTTGAGCAGGAAAAAGGCAAGGAAGCAAAGATCTATAGCCCCGACGAAATTGAAATCATTAAATAAAGTAAAATCCCTCACCGGTTGGTGAGGGATTCTGTTTACTGTACAAACCTTTCAAGCTGATCAAGTGTCTGATAGCCAAGTGTCTGATTAACCTTTTCTCCGTCTTTAAAGAGAAGAAGTGTCGGAATCGAAGCTACACCGTACTTAATTGCAAGAGGTGTTTCTTCGTCCACATCAATCTTTACGATTTTTACTTCGGGATTCTTTGCAGACAGTTCGTCAAGGTGAGGTGCAAGCATTTTACAAGGTCCGCACCATGTTGCAAAAAAGTCCACAAGCACTGTTCCTTTTGCGTTTAAAACTTCATTTTCAAATTCTGCTGTTGTTATTTTCTTAGCCATATTAATATCCTCCGTTTATTTAGATTTATAATAAAGCATACAGTGGCAGAAGCCTTCAAAATCGGGGTCTGCAATCTGTGCCTTAAATTCATCGCACATACATTTATATTCTTCTGTTCGGAAAAGTCTGCATGGACAGTAACCACCTGTACGCTTGAGACCTTCTTTTACTGTCTTTACAACTTCCTTATCAGGATTCAGTTTTACTGCCATTTTTATTCCTCCTTCAAAACATTCTTCAGTGCTTCCTCAAGTGCCACTTCTGAAAGAACTCCCCGCTGATATCCATATATTTCTCCGCCTTTATACATAACAAAGGTAAGCGGAATTGATGATGCTCCGTAGGTATATGATGCAACCTGCGTCTTATCAAAATACGGCGGGAAGCTGTATCCGTTTTCATCAAGAAATTCAGCTACCGAATTTTCATCGTCCGAAACATTAAGAAACACAAAATTAACTCTGTCTTTATACTCTTCATACAGGCTGTTAAACCCCGGCATTTCGGATTTACACGGACCGCACCATGTTGCCCAGAAATTAAGAACCAGCGGCTTATCAAAAAAGCTTGAGAGCATTACAGCATTTCCGTCGGCGTCGTAAAACTCAACATCCGGCACCTTGTTATCGGTCTGTTCTCGTTCTTGTTCTTTTTCCTGTTCCTGTTCCTGTTTCTGTTCAGGTTCTTGTACAGCACTGTCTTTTACATTTTCATCTTTATCTACCTTCTGCATCTGAGAATTGTTGTCTGTATAATCATCATACAACTTATCATATATAAAAACTGAACCTGCAAGAAGAACTATAAGCACAACGCTTAAAACTATAAACAGCACTTTTTTATTCATAACAATCACCTCACGAAAAGAGTGAAAGGAATTTATTCATCACACCGAATGCCATACATATACCGACAATTACAAGAAAAATACCGCAAACAGTGTTTATAACCTTATAATGCTTCTTTATAAAGCCGAACACGCCCGACAAAGAGTCGAGAAGAATTGCCGATATAACAAACGGAATTCCAAGTCCAAGTGAATAGAAAAGCAAGAGAAGTGCACCCTTGACAGCTCCGCCGGAGCTTGCTGCCTGCATTAGCGCCGATCCCAAAAAAGCACCGACACAGGGAGTAAGGCTTACAGAATATATCATACCGAAAACAAATGCCGAAAAAGCACTTGTAATCTCAGATGTCTTCCCCATTCCTTTGAGAAACGAAAGAGGTATGATTTCAAGATATGAAAGTCCGAACAAAACAACTATAAGTCCGCATATTATATTCAGTATTACAGAAAACCTTGAGAGAAACATGCCGATTGCTCCTGCAAAAACACCGAGAAGCGTAAACACAAGCGTAAAACCGACAACAAAGCACAGTGCCCTTACAAGAACACTCTGCTTTTCTCCTCTGTTACCTGCAAAATAGGATACATATATCGGAAGCATGGGAAGCATACACGGCGAAATAAAGGAAATTATACCTTCAATGAAGGTAAGAACATATTCCATAAAGCACCTCTTTTTTGTATTGATTACAAATTTATTATACAACCAAAACAGAGATTTGTCAAGTATTTTTTTATTATTTCAAAAAAGGCTTCCGTTATTTTACGAAAGCCATTAGTTTATTTATCGTATTTCAGAATGAAGTCGACAATCGGTGTATTATCAGAAAGGCCATGAGGATGGTGGTCTCCGCCTTTTTTGATATAAACCTCAATGGGTATGCCCGCCTTTTCGTATGCTTCTTTAATAAAAAGACCGTTTTCTTCAAAGTTGACAACAGTATCTGAGTCGCCGCTAACAAGAATTACGGGTATTCTATGCTGTACAAGCTTTGGAAGATAATCAAGGGGATGTTCCCTATAGGAAATTAAATCTGCAAGAGTCATTTTTGTATCTTCGACAAACTGTTTTTTAAAGAAGTCAAGGTCTTTATTAGCAGATGTCCTGCCGAGACCGAAAACAACAGAAAGAAGATTTACTACAGGGGCATCAAGGTACATGCAAGAAACGTATTCGGGATAGACAGCGCCGAAATAGATACCCTGCATACCGCCGCAGCTCATACCTACAATTACACATCTTCTCGAAAGCCCGAGTTCTGTATGCATATACTCTGCAAGTGCAGCCTTTGCCTCATTATCCTCATGTACATACCAACGAGTCTTAGTTGCTATATGTGCAATATGGTATCCCTTTTCAAGAAGCTTAATTTCGGTATCGGGAAATGCACCGAAGTATTCGGTTTTAAGAACCCATTTTCCGTTTACTGTTCCCTCTTTCGGATAAACAATTATCGCATCTCTGCCGAATATGGCAACATGCTCAAGATTATAGCCGTAGAAATTTTCCATTTTTATAAGTCCGCTTTCCGTATTATTCTTTTATGAGTTCAGGCATGGGTTCCATTGCATAATCCAAAATGGTATGACCAAATTCTACATTTCCTTCGCCTTCTACAGTAAATGCAACAGTATTTATATAATCCAATTCACAAAGTGAATTTACGATTGAACCGATAACAAACGATTCTTTTGTCGAACCTCCTGTATTCAGGATTAAAAACTCACTCTTGAAATCAATGACACAGTCACCGTCATCCTCTACAACAACGGAATTAACAAGATCTTCACCTGCCAAAGAGGGAGAAAGCTCCTGATTTAAAGGACCTTTAAAAAGCTCATTCAGAACCACGTATTCAATCTGCTCATCCGATGAGATTTCAACAGTTCTTGATTCCGGATGCAAAAAGTTTGCATCATTATCGGGAAAATACAATGTAAGAGTTACAGGCGTTATGACTGTTTCTTCTTCTGTTTCGTCGTTTTCATCTTCTTTAACCGGAACTTTTTCTTCAACTTTTTTTGTTTCATTGAGGTTTTCATCTGAAGGTGGAATTTCTGCATTTAAGTTAGCATCAGAAGCCTCAGGTATATCTGACTTACATGCTGAAACAAAAACAACCATAATAACAAGTATAAGACTCAAAAATAATTTTTTCATCATTGTCATCCTTTCACATTTTACAAAGGAAAATCCTTTGAAGCAAGAATTGCCTGTGCTCCGTCGTTAAATAGACATGGACACATGGGTGTAAACTTTTTTAATGCAATTTTATATGCCGGCTGCATATTGCATATGCGTGTTGTCACATTATGCATATCGGTAGAAACAACAAATTTATTGTGTCGCTTGAATATACTTCTCAACAATCTTCGGTCAGACATCGAAAGAAAACGTGCGGCATTGACCTGAAAGATAACATCAAGATGCGAAAGCTCCTCCATGACATCCTTATAATCGGGATATCTGTCAACATGTGCAATGACAGGTCTTAAGCCTTTTATGCTGATATTATATATCCATTCGGTAACCTCCGCGGCATTACCGGAGTCGGAAAGCTCAAGAAGTATGTAGTTTGTGTTTTGATAACAAAGGGATGAGAGATTTGGAAAATCACTTATATCCTTATACAGATAAACCTCTGCTCCAAGCACAATTTCAGGCAAATCATTTCTGTTTGAAATAACTGCCGAAAGCTTTTCAAAGCAATCCCTTCTTTTTTCAAGGAAAGAATCTACCGACTCAGGATTCTTTGCTATGCAATGAGGAGTCGCGGCAATAATATCAACCCCCTGCTGTTTTGCAGAAAGCAACATTTCAAGGCTCATTATTTCATCCTTTGCACCGTCATCGATATAGGGCAAAACATGGGAATGCAAATCAATCATCAGTCAGTCACCGCCTTTCCTTAATTCATTTTTATTCTATCACAATGCTTTATTTTTGTCAACAAAAGTTATTGTCGAATCAAAATCAAAAGGGGGCCTAAAAGCCCCCTTTATTAGCTATTAAGTTAAGGCTTTACAACGTAGTTTTCTCTTTCTGCAAGCTCTTTGCCCTGAGATGAACAAATCCAGTTATAAAGTATTCTTTCGGGACTATCCTCGGCTGCATCCTTGCGGATTACGACATAAAAATCGTTTACGTAAGGATATTCTCCGCTTGCAATGCTTTCGTTTGTGGGGTTTACTCCGTCAACCGCAAGAAGTTTACTTGTGGTAAGTTTATCAGCTTCCATATTTGTCAGGTAGTAGTAAACAGTATAGCCAAGGGCATCCTTGGAGTTTTCATAATCTGCAACTGCGTTAAGAAGCCCTATCATAGAGCCTATTCTGATATCTGCGGGTGCATCCATAAGCTCATCTCCCAAGGGTATAAGCTTATCAAAGAGGGTTTGACTTCCGCTATCCTTATTTCTCTGGTAAGGGATGATATCATGGTCGTCGCCGCCAACCTCTGACCAGTTTGTTATATTGCCCTTATAAATTTCTTCTATCTGCTCTTGCGACAGGTTTTCAACACCGTTTTCAAGTGAGCAGATAAATACAAGTGCATCTGTACCAATGGGTGTCATTTCAAGTTCAACACCCTTTTCTTCACAGTATGCCTTTGCATCCTCACTCATTTCATATGCAAGGATAATATCAAATCTGCCGTCAACAAGCCACTCATAGTTATCGGTTGTTGAGCCTTCGAAAACTATCATATCGGATGCTTCTTCGCGGGATATACCGAGGACTGTTGCCGTTACTGCTTCGCCGAGAGGGAGGTTTGCAAGAGATCCGCCCATTTTAGGATAATTATCTTTTGTGAATACGAATGAGTTTTCAACAGGTGCAGAGTTTTTTTCTTCCGCATTATCTTTGGGCTGAGAAGCATTATTATCGTGCCCTGATTTATTGTCAACTATAATTTCATTTGTTTTTGTGCAGGAAACAAAAACGGTCATTGTTAAAACGATTACAAGTACGAGAGAGAGTATTTTTTTCATGATAATTTTCCTTTCTAAACTAATTCTATTCATAATAAACTTTTCTAATTAAATTATACGATCCGTCATAGAGTGCCGCGCTGTTATCGGTACAGACGTTTATGTATGTTTCACCGTCTATACTGTTGAGCATAATGTTCTTGCAGTTTTCAAACACTGTATTTCCTGTCTTCGTATCGAAAAGCCAGCACTTTTCGGTTCCGCCAAAGAAGTCTGTTTCATCATAAACGGAAATTCTGATAAACCGTTTGTCCTCGGTAATATATGCATTACAGGGTGCATCAAGAGTAAATACCGATTCACCTTTTGCGGAATCATAAATATGAACCTTGCGTGTATCCTTCAAAGGCAATCCCGTCATTTCATCAATGCCGTAATTATACTCACCCTCGGTATAGACAACATATTCACCGTATTCCGAAACGGTATTGACCTCAGAAGCACCGTCGATTTTTGCTATAGTCGTGCCATCTGCATCAAACAAATATGCGACTTTTTCTGTTCTGTCAACATGTACAAAGCAGTTATCGCTGCCCGAATAGCTATTGGGACCGATGCCGAATTCCCTACTGATCAAATCTTCGCCCGTTTCAAGGTTTTTAAAAATCATACCCTCTTGGCCATAAATCGGGTAGCCTTTTTCATTTTCGGGATAGTATGTATAATAGTAGAACACTTCGCCGTTATCGGGAAATCTGAATGAAGCGTAAGACGTACCTTCAACCAAACCCATATATTCACCACTTTGCGAATAGACGTCGCACTTTTTACTGTCGCCCTTGTGTCTTGCTGAAAACACCTGATTTTCGAAATCATCCGAGTATTCCCTGAAAACACTGTCATAATAATCGGTAAGTCTTTCACCGTCGGAATTCATCAGATATGCACCGTTTTGGTCCGTTACAGACGCTATTCCGTATTCATTAAAGTCGTTTGCACTACTGTAAGGCCCGAAAACAATTTCGCCGTCCTCATTTATAAAGTTTGCTCTATAGCCTTCGTTTGTCCATTCGGATATTAGCATAAGTCCGTTTGAATAAATGCCTGTACTGTCAACACCGTCAATAGTTTTTACAAGATTTCCGTCATAATCGTAAAGAAGGGTCCGCACATCGCTTCCATCCTCAGGATAATCACATACACCAATGTATCCTCCGCCTGAATTTGACACCCAGGAACTTGAAGAAAGTTTTATTACCCACGAGCCGTCAAGGGGAATTACATAGGTTTCGGACGGTATCCATTCATCGGGTGCGTCGTCTACGGGTTTCATTTCTCTTGTCAACGTATAAAAACCAAAGTTATCGTTTGTTTCGCGGTAATTAATGTATGTATTTTTATCCGAGGCATCCATTACGATTTTACCGTCGGGTGTACAAAAGCCGTAGCTGCAGTAGCCCATTTCGGTATGCCAATCGGAGCCTTCCTCTTTGGGTGTTTCATACACCTTATACGATCCGATATAGGGAATTATTTTGCCGTATTCATCACTCGGAATGAAGTCATATGTAATTTCATCGTGAAATCTGTCATTTTGCAGTTTCCCGGAAAATTCGCCTATATCGGGAAGCTCTCCCACAATTCTGAATTCATTCGCCGAAACTTCAATTGTTTCCTCGCCGCTTTCCTTTATAGATTCGGTTTCATTTTTATTTTCCGAACAGGAAGCAAGAAGCAGGCACAGGGTCAAAACACAAATCAAGTACTTTTTCATAATTCATCCCCTCTCATCATTTTATTCATAAACACTGCGTACAAGAACATTCTTATTCTTGTCATAAAGTGTATATACATTATTGTTCATTACATTGAAGTATGTACCCCCGCTAATTATTTGAACACTTACTTCATCGACATTTTCAAATACATATTTTCCTGTATTCAAATCCAAAAGATGAGTTTTTTCTTCATAAATAACGGCGTATTCCTTATTTTCATCGGCAAAATAAATCTGTGTATTGCTGTCTTTTGCAGTAAATATGTCCCTTTTGTTTTTATAGTCATATATATGTGCTACTGTAGTATCAATGCCTTTTGAATAATCTCTTGTTCCGGTAGTATAAACAATTATGTTTAAGTCGGGATTCATTGATTCTACACTGTACATCAGCTCATCCGAAACAACCGTTTCTCCGTCTTTATCAAAAACAACGCCGAAATTTGTTATATCATTATGATAAAAATAGAAATCGTCGCTCTCAAACATATCATAATAGATATAGTTTGGCATAACCCCGAATTCTTTACTGCAAAAATCACTGCCGTCGGAAATCCGCTTCCAATTTTTCTGCCAGTTATTGCCGAGGGTATATATTAAATCTCCGTCACTCGGAAAGAAAATCTCTACACCGTAAAGCACATCTTCATCCGATTCAACGGTAGCAACATACTCACCTTTTTCGTTAAAGATATCGGCATCACTCGGTTCATCGTCTCTGAGTGCAACAAAAGCACTCTTTGTTCCGTCGGTCGAATAGCTTATTAAAATATCTCGGTAGCTCTTTTCAGTAAGACGTTTACCGGTTTTATCAATAAGATATGTTTCTCCGTTAAAATCGGTAAGATAAGTAACACCGTGACCGTTAAATGGATATGAGTTTTTAAAAGGTCCTATTATCCGTTCTCCCTCTTTGTTTATAAAGAAATAATTTCTCTCGTATTCATTATCCGAATCACCTACAAGGGCAAGTCCGTCGGAGTAATTGATGTAAACGGCATAGTCCTCAATTTTGTTTATAAGGTTTCCTTCGTAATCGTAAAAATATATAATTGTATTCGGTGTAAAACCGTACCGTACAGCAATAACACCGTTCTCTGCTTTGACAGAAGAATTTGCATTTTCAAGGGTTATACACCATGAGCCGTCATCGGGAATAATACATGTTGCCGAAGAGTAATATGAAGCAATATCTTCGGGCAAAGCTTTATAAACAACATAGTATCCGAAACCGTCATTTGTCTGACGGTATTCAAATCTTTCATATTCGGGGTTAATATCCATTACTATTCTGCCGTCTTGTGTGCAAAGCCCGAAAAGGTTATATGTATACGGAAAAACGGTGTCAAATCCAGATGAAAACTCTTTTTTTGCACCGATAAACGGGATTATTGTTCCGTAATCGTCACGAGGCACAAATTCATTTGTAATCTCGTCATTAAAGTAGTTTTTCACCTGCTTTCCCGAAAATGAGCCGATATCGGGTAGTCCGCCTTCAATTACAAATTCAAAAGTTGCTTTTTGTTCTTCAAAACGGGTCTCTGCCGTATCGAAATCATTTGTTGAAACACATCCGGTCAGCACAGTCAAAATAAAAGCAAAAAACAGAATTATTTTCATGACATTTCCCTCTTTTGTTATGTTAGACGAACTTGAATCCAAAAAGTTCCACGAATTATTTAAAAATCAACACATTTTATATCCTTACAATAAAAGTATAACAAAACTTAGTTTCCAAGTCAATAAACCAATGGTTTAAAACATATATTTTCACATTAATAATTGACACGATATTCAAATTGAATTATAATGTATTTATATAATTACCATTGATTTGGAGGACTGAATCGTGAATTTCACAAATGTCAAGGATTTTATGGACAGGCTTTGCGACTGGCTTATGCCCGGCAATGTCTGCGTTATTTACAAAGACGGAAAAAAGGTGTTTGAACATGCCGCAGGGTATTCCGACAAGGAAGAAAAGGTAAAAATGACAGGTGCTGAGCATTTCAACATCTATTCCTGTACAAAACCTGCAACAGTAACGGCGGCAATGCAGTTATTTGAAAAGGGACTTTTTCTCATGTCAACACCCGTATATGAGTTTATTCCCGAATTTCGTGACATGAAGTGTCTTGACGAAAACGGAAATGTTGTAGAATGCAAAAATCCCATTACAATGTTCAATCTTTTCACAATGACATCGGGACTCCTCTACGGCTATCCAAAAACACTCTCTGAGATGAAGGAGAAATTTAACGGGAATGTACCGACACTCGAATTTGTAAAGGCAATTGCAAAGAACGAGGTTCTCTCATTCCAGCCCGGAACACGTTTCCAGTACAGCTATTCCCACGACGTTCTTGCGGCAGTTATAGAAGTTATTTCGGGCATGAGATTTTCCGAATACATGAGACGAAACATCTTTGAGCCTCTCGGAATGTACAAGACATTCTTCCACACCCCCGAAAACTTTGACGGCGTTATGGCAAAGCAATACATATACAAGGTAACGGAAACAGATATTGTAAAGCTTCAGGGAACTCCTGTCAACGAACAGGGCACTTTAGAACGTGCAGATTGGGGCAACAATCTTGTATATGGTGACGATTATGACAGTGGCGGAGCCGGCATTATCACAACCATGGACGACTATGTTCTTCTCATGCACGCACTCTGCAACGACGGCTACGGTACAAACGGCGAGAGAATCATATCAAAGGCTTCCATTGAGCTTATGAGAACACCCCACATTACACAGGAGCAGTTCAAGTACTGCACATGGGGCAACATGGTAGGTTATGCATACGGCCTTGGTGTTCGTTCCATGTATGACAAGACCATAGGTTCAGGTTCTCTTTCCAACATAGGTGAGTTTGGCTGGGGCGGTGCGGCAGGTGCTTCAGTATTTGTAGACCCAAAGGAAAGGCTTGCCGTTTCCTATGCACACCATATGCTCAATCCCCTTGAATGGTATTATCAGCCCAGACTCAGAAATGCAATTTATTCATCTTTGTAAGAGGAAATAAGTATGAGATACGACAAATCAAAGCTAAACATAAGTGCCTACGTTCTTCAGCCTTATGCAAGAACAGAAAAGCACATACAAGAAATCAAAGACTGCGGCATTGACATGATAATCGACCTTGACTATGATTTAAAAGCCCTTGATTTATTTTCAAAATACAATCTCGGAGCGATTGTTAGGGGTGTTACACCCTTCTGGTGGGGCGGTAACGGTGAGGCAGGAAAGCTCAGTCATATAAATCCTCTTAATTTATATGACAAATGTGCAAAAAGATACACCGATCATCCTGCAGTTTGGGGTATTAGCATTGGTGACGAGCCGTCAGCACTTGACCTTCCCTACTACGGCATTGTTTTTGATAAGGTAAAAAGGCTTTTTCCGAAGTCTTTCCCCTATCTCAATTTATATCCAAATTACGCTACAGTTGCGGAAAACACCGCCGACGAAACAATAAGTCAGCTCGGTACAAAGACATATGATGAGTATATAGACGTTTACTGCAAAAACGTCCCTGCAGACTACATCAGCTACGACTATTACGTATATGCTACAAAGAATCTCGGCGGTTGTCTCAGCAACTACAGGATAGTTTCGGAAGCGGCTAGAAAATCCGGCAGGAGATTTATGTACATAGCTCAAGTTAATTCTCAGAATCCTGCTGAGATCGTAACAGTAAATCAAATGAGATTCCAGGCATTTTCTGCCATGAGCTTTGGTGCAGAGGACATTTCTTGGGGCTGCTATACAGGCGGCTGGTGGCATCACAATGTTCTTGACGAAAAGGGCGAAAAGACAGAGCAGTACGACAAATTAAAGATTGTAAATCACGAAATCAAGAATCTTGCCCCCGAATACATGAGATTCAGAAACACCAGCACACATCTTGTTGGATTCTCGGATGACATTTCGCAGAAATCGGGTATGGAAAGTTCAGATTTGTTCTCTAACGGATATTTCTGCGATGTCAAAGCAGACGACGGCAGAGCATTGATTATCGGTGAAATGACCGGTCGTGACAATGGTGATGAAAAGGCTTTATTTATTACGGTTGCAGACGATTATATGGACACAAATCCTACAGAGACCTTGATTACGTTTAAAAGTCAGAAAGAAATCGCTGTCTTTGGCAAGGACGGAAAGAAAGATATCGGTTTTGACGGGGAAAAATATCGTCTTTCGGTTTGTTCAAATGAGGGATATCTTATTATAGCCAAATAATTGGGTGTATTTGCTTGACAAACAGGCAAAACGGTGATAGAATGTTTTGGTATAAGTTTTTTCTACACTATGAAAGGAAAAATCAAAATGAAAAGAGAATTAATCAAGCATATTTATGATGATATGGCTTCTTTCGGCGGTAAAGAAATTGTTCTCGGCGGCTGGGCAAGAAGCATAAGAGACTCTAAGGCTTTCGGTTTTATTGATCTTAACGACGGCTCTTGCTTCAAGGGTGTTCAGGTTGTATTTGAAAGAGAAAAAATTTCAAACTACGATGAAATCGCAAAACAGAATGTAGGTGCAGCACTCGTTGTCAAGGGTGTTGTAGAACTCACTCCCGAAAACAAGCAGCCCTTTGAAATCAAGGCTACAAGCGTTGAGGTTGAAGGTACATCCACACCCGACTATCCCCTTCAGAAGAAGAGACATACTGTTGAATACTTAAGAGAACAGGCATATCTCAGACCCCGTACTAACCTTTTCTCTGCAGTGTTCAGAGTAAGAAGTGAGGTTGCATATGCAATCCACACATTCTTCAATCAGAGAGGTTTTGTATACGTTCACACACCTCTTATCACAGCAAGCGACTGTGAGGGTGCAGGCGAAATGTTCAGAGTAACAACACTTGATGTTGACAATCCTCCCAGACTTGAGGACGGTTCTGTTGACTGGTCTCAGGATTTCTTCGGAAAGAGTGCAAACCTTACAGTATCCGGTCAGCTCAACGGTGAAACATATGCTATGGCATTCGGCAACATTTACACATTCGGTCCTACATTCCGTGCCGAAAACTCAAACACAGCAAGACATGCAGCTGAGTTCTGGATGATTGAGCCCGAAATTGCTTTTGCAGACCTTGACGACAACATGCAGCTTGCTTGGGATATGATAAAGTACATTGTAAACCACGTACTTGACAAATGCAGAATGGAGCTTGAATTCTTCAACAACTTTGTTGAAAAGGGTCTAATTGAAAGACTCGAAGCTCTTGTTGCAAGCGACTACGAAAAGGTTCCGTACACAAAGGCGGTTGAACTTCTCCTTGCAGCAAAGGACGTAGAATTCAAGTATCCCGTTGAATGGGGCTGCGACCTTCAGACAGAACATGAAAGATATCTTACAGAAGTTGTTTACAAGAAGCCTATCTTTGTTATTGACTATCCCAAGGATATCAAGGCATTCTACATGAGACTCAACGACGACGGCAAGACAGTTGCAGCTATGGACCTTCTTGTTCCCGGTGTCGGCGAAATCATCGGCGGCAGCCAGAGAGAAGAAAGACTTGATGTTCTTCTTGACAGAATGAAGGAACTCAATCTTTCAGAAGAAGACTACTGGTGGTATCTCAACCTCAGAAAGTTCGGCGGCACAAAGCACGCAGGCTACGGTCTCGGATTTGAAAGAATCCTTATGTACGTAACAGGTGTTTCCAACATCAGAGACGTACTTCCCTTCCCCAGAACTGTAGGTAACGCAGAATTCTAGTCGGGAAAGCCCGACAGCAAAAATCGCGGGCTTTTTCAGATAAAAACGTATTATTGATTTCGCGTAAGAAATCCCGTTTGTTCGGCATAAAACCAACCGCACAAACTCATTATGACACCAACTTGATTAAGTTCGTAAAATATAAATATTCTCGGTAATCCATCCCGACCACCAAGACAAGGCGGTCGGGATTTTGTATTATGATTGAATAATTACATTTAATGAGCGAAAGTTGGTATTGAAAAATGTTATATTTTAATGTAAAATAAAGAGAGAAAGTGAGTGATGTGCACAATGGCAGATTACAAGGATTTAATCGGCGACGATTTCACAAATGAAGAATTTGAAAAGTTCTGCAAATTCATGCACGAAACAGACAGTGCCGAATACGGCTTTGCAAGAGCAAGGGCTCTCGGTT
>SVRI01000038.1 GCA_015064895.1 Oscillospiraceae bacterium
GCATAAGAGGTTTGACGGATATGATTTGTATATGCTTATGAACACAAAAGACAAGCCCTTTGAAACGGATATAAATGTCCCTTGTGAAGAAGGCGATAGTTTCTGTTTTGTAAATCCGGAGAATCTTAAAACAGAGAAAATCTTTGCAGAAATAAAAGAAAACAGTGCAAAAATCCATGTGACATTCGGAGCACTTTCGCCTGTAATTATTTGTAAATATTAAAGCCCACGGGCATAAGCTCTAAACTCGGAGGTAACCTTATGTTTTTTGACGAAATTATCCACGGCACGCAGTATTACAGAACGCCGACACCGACGCCCTCTGAATGGGAAGGCGATATTGCAAGAATGGAAGAATTCAACATTGATGCATTCCAGATAAGAATGAACTGGCGCTGGAACGAAAGAAAAGAAGATGAATACGACTTTTCAGATGTTGATAACCTTCTCGAGCTTGCAGAAAAGAACGGCAGAAAGGTCATGATGAAGTTCCTTTTAGAATGTGCGCCCCAGTACATTTACGAAAAGTACGACGGAACAAGAATCGGTCCTAAGGGCGAGAAACTCCGACCCGGTGCTCACGGTGCATTCTACGGCGGATGGCTTCCTTGCTTTACAAATCCAAAGGTGCTTGAAAGAGCCCTCAAATTTGTGGAAGTTACCGCAAAGAGATACGCAGGACACCCAAATATTATTCTCTGGAACGCATGGAACGAAATACGCAACAGACCCATTGAGGAATGTCACTGCGACGAGTGCAGAAAGGCATTCGGCAAGTATCTTGAAGGTAAGTACGGCACAATTGAAACATTAAATGCAAAATACGGTGCTGCTGAAGAAAGCTTTGAGACAATTAATCTTCCCGTGATGCCCCACGGTTTCTGGGATATCTACGAGTTCAAGAAGTTCAAGGGAAGTTATGAGCTTCACAGATACTTAAAGGAAATCTATGCCGTAATCAGAAAATATGACCAAAAGACACCCATCATGTGCCATGCGGGTATATGCTCGGCTTTCCAGACTCATATAGGCGACGTCTGTGACGACTATGAGATATCAAAGGCTGTTGATTTCTGGGGAACAAGCCTTCCTTTTGCTACAAATATGGATAACCACGCAAACCGTATAAATATGATGCTCCTTTGCGACTTTATGAGAAGTGTTGACAAAAACTACTTCAACCACGAAATCTACCCGGGACTCGGTATGTTCAGAGAGTACGATACACCTTTTGACATGAAGTTCAAGCTCTACTGTGACCTTGCAGGCGGTGCAAAGGGAATGGTTTACTGGCAGTACAGAGCAGAAAGGGTGGGGCATGAGCAGGACTGTGCAGGTATTATGCGTGTTGACGGTTCGCCTCGTCCTGTTGCCAATGCCGTAAAAGACTTTGGCGAAGACTTACATAAGAACATGCAGTATCTTGCGGGAGCTGAGGTGCAGGAAGGAAAGGCTGCAATCGTCTTTGACTTTGACAGTTTGCTTATGGCGGAAATTGAGGAAGCATCAAAGGGTATTTTCCGATATACATACTCGACGGAGGAGCTTTACTACACAAGAAGCCACAAAGGCATGTACAAGCTTTTCAAGAACTGCGACTACAACGTTGATTATTTGGGCGTAACAAATCCCGAACAGTTTGAAAAATATAAGGTGCTTTATTTCCCTTACTACTCCATGCTTGACGAAAAGATAGTTCCATATCTTGAAAAGTTCCTTCAGAACGGCGGTACAATCATTGCAGACGAAGGCTTCGGGCTTCGTGATCTCAACACTTGGATGAGAGCGGGCGACATCAACTGTAAGCCTCTTATGACTGCACGTCTTTTGGAACGAAGAAAGCTGTACAAGAAGGAAGAGTACTTCGACTTTATGGGTGAAAGAACAAGAATTTACCCTTACAAGTCACAAATCAAGGTTGAAAATGCGTCTGTTCTTGCAAGCTTTGACGACGGTACACCTGCAATTCAGCGTGTAGAATACGGCAAGGGCAGGATTTACATTTCAGGTGCTTCCATCGGTCATGCTTATGAATGTATGGGTGAGCAGGTCTGGGAAAAGTTCCTTGACGGAATAATGAAGGAAGCAGGCATCGAAAAGTACAAATTTGCCGATGCAAAGAACGGCATTTATGAAAAGAGAACAATAAACGGCGACAAGGAAATGGTCTTTATATTCAACATCTCCGACGAAGATAAGACCTTTGACCTTGGAAAGGAAGTTATTGCTTTCGGTGCGGATGCTGAAGTTGTCGGAAACAGGATGACTGTAAAAACGGGCGAAATCGGATATGCCGTTGTTAAGGCGTAAGTAAAAATAAGCAACATTGTTTTATCATATGGCACAATATTGTCTTGATTTCAGCACAATTATATTATATAATGAAATTGAATTAAAAGCAAGAGAATGCTTTGAAAAGAAAGGAAGACAGTAAAATGTATAAGTTTCCAATAGGCGTAATCGTTGACTCCTTCAGACTCCCCACACGTGATGCCATAAAGGCAGCAGCAGACATCGGTGCGGCAGGTATTCAGATGTACTGCACAAAGGGTGAAAACTCCCCTGAAAATCTCGTGGGTGAAAAGAGAAAAGAACTCCTCAAGTACGTTAAGGACAACGGTCTTGTGTTCTCGGCAATCTGCGGCGACCTCGGTCAGGGCTTCGGTCACAAGGAAAAGAACCCCGAGCTTATCGAAAAGTCCAAGAGAATTCTCGATCTTGCAAAGGAACTCGAAACAGATATCGTAACAACACACATCGGTGTTGTTCCTTCCGATGAAAATCATGACAGATATAAGGTAATGCAGGAAGCCTGCTTCGAACTTTCAAGATATGCAGATTCCATCGGCTCTCACTTTGCTATCGAAACAGGTCCCGAAACAAGTGCTACTCTCAAAAAGTTCCTTGATAAGCTTGATTCCAAGGGCGTTGCAGTAAACCTTGACCCTGCAAACCTCGTTATGGTTACAGGCGATGCTCCCGTTGTTGCCGTACATAACCTCAAGGATTACATCGTTCACACACACGCAAAGGACGGCGTAAAGCTCTTTGATGCAGATCCCGAATACGTTTACCACGTAGTTCATCCCATTCCCGAAGAAATCCGGAACAAGCGCTTCTATCTCGAAGTACCCCTCGGTGACGGTAGTGTTCCTTACATCCACTATCTCAAGGCACTCGAAGAAGTCGGCTACAGGGGATTCCTTACAATCGAAAGAGAAGTGGGTGACAATCCTGCAAAGGATATCAAGAAGGCTATAGATTATCTTAAAGTAATAATGGAGGAAAACTAAAATGGAAAAGGTAAGAATCGGTCTTGTAGGTGCAGGCAACATTGCCAATACCCATATGACAAATTATCAGAACGTAACCGATGCAGAAGTTGTTGCTATCTGCGATATCGACAAGGGCAAGGCTGAAAGACTTGCAAAGAAATACGGTGTAGAAAAATTCTACGGTAGCATAGAAGAAATGATTGCATCTGAAACTTTGGATGCAGTTGATGTCTGCGTATGGAACGTAAACCATGCAAAATGTGCAATCTATGCTATGGAACAGGGTCTCCACGTTATCTGTGAGAAGCCAATGGCATATAACGCAAAGGAAGCGGCAGAAATGAAGGCTGTTTCCGAAAAGACAGGTAAGCTTCTTATGATTGCTTTTGTTACTCGTTATGCAGATGAAACAAGAGTAGTCAAGGACTATATTGATAACGGCTATCTCGGCGACATCTACTATGCAAAGGCACAGTATGTAAGACGTCACGGCAACCCCGGCGGCTGGTTTGCCGACTCATCAAAGAGCGGTGGCGGTCCCGTTATCGACCTTGGCGTTCACGTAATCGACAGAGCAAGATTCCTCATGGGTCTTCCCAAGCCCGTTTCTGTATATGCTGCGGCTTATAACTACCTCGGAAACCGCAAGAACTTAAAGACAAATGTCGGCTGGATTCCCGAGGGTGCAACAAAGGACGATATTTGCGACGTTGAAGATTTCGCAACGGCACTTATCCGTTTTGACAACGGCTCTGTTATCCAGCTTGAAACCGGCTACAGCATCAATGACCTTCCCAAATCCGGTCTTACCCTCTGCGGAACAAAGGGTGGCATAAAGACAGGCGACGGTCCTCTTACACTTTATACAGAACTTAACGACTTTTTGGTTGACTCAAAGATTGACATAAACAATTTAGCAGACGCAAGAGGCGGCTTTGAAGCAGAACTTGCGGAATTTGTAGACTGCGTTCTTGGAAAGAAGACAATTACTGCAACAGCAGAAGACGGTCTTATCTGCAT
>SVRI01000039.1 GCA_015064895.1 Oscillospiraceae bacterium
TTCCTCCTTTTGATTTTTATTTATGGTTGGCGGACCATCTTTATTCTATCAAAAGGAGGATATTTTTTCTACTCATAGCTAAAGCTTTTTGGAACCACCAGCACTGCTGGTGGTTTTCTTTATACAATAAGAACGGTAATTTTGATACAAAATCACCGTTCTTTTTCTATGCCTAATGAAAGAATCTCACCTTTAATACATAAATCTGTATTCATGCCTCCATTTTGACGGAGGCATTTTGTTTTGTTTTTTGAAAACAAACGAAAATCTGTCTGCACTTTCAAATCCGCATCTTTCAGCAATAATGCTGATTGGATCGTCTGTATGAAGCAGGAGCTCTTCTGCATTTTTTATACGCACTGATTTTATGTATTCACAAAGACTTGTTCCCATACTCTTTTTGAAAACAGAGCCGAGGTAATACGGATGATATCCAAGCTGAGAAGCAATGCTTTCTACAGAGAGATTTGAAGCATAATTGTTTTCGACATACTGTATTGCAAGAAGTGCTGGCTTTGATGCATTTTTGTTGCGTAAAACAAATTTTGAAAGCTCTATTATAATAACCTTCAAAAGGGATGAACAAACCGCTTTCTTATACTCACCGCCCTGCTTTGAAAGTTCGGCAAGTCTTATCAGATCATTTCTGAACACTACTGCATTTTTTAGTGAAAAGGGCTCTGAAAACACTTCTTCCTCAATGGATTTGTATGACGGTCTGTCTTTCTTCTTGTCAAAATCACATTCCGGAACAGGTCTGAGCGTTCCGTCATCCTGGCAGTATGTGTCGGTGAAATCTAAGTTTACGGAAATGAAATTCAAGGCTTCTTTTGCGTCCGACTGAATATGATATGAGCATCCCGACGGATAGTAGCAAAAAGTGTCGGGACAAAGGTCGAAATCACCCTTTTCGGTGAAAAGAGTTCCTTTGCCCGAAAGCACATAGAAGAAATGGCAGTCGTATGCCCTTACATAACTTTTGTTGGGAAGATGGTTGCCGAGAGCAATATATCTCAGAAAGGGTGTGTTGTTTTTCATAGGAACCTCAAATCTTTGTTTTGATAGGATTTGTGTTTGCTGTTAACATTGATTATATCATAAGTGTTTGGTAAAATGCAAGTGTAAACTAAAATCGAGGATGAAACTTTATGCTGTCAAATATCTTTGGAATACTTGGCATCGGTTCTACGGTGCTGATTTATCAGCAAAAAACACGAAAGTGCCTTGTTTTATCAAAACTGCTTTCGGATGTAATATGGTTTTTGTACTACTTTTCACTGTCTGCGTATTCGGGTGCGGCAATAGCAGTTATCGGTATGATACGAGAGATTGTTTTTGTAAATAAGGAAAAGAAGTGGGCAAAGCATCCGCTTTGGCTGGTGTTATTTCTTGTACTTTCCTTTGGATGTGCTGTTTTTACATGGAAAAATGCGTTCAGCCTGCTTCCATGTGTTGCCTCGGCGGTATCCGTTATCAGCTTCTGGATAGGCAACCCGAGGCTCTCGAGAATTCTGTCCTATCCCATCTCGGCGTGTATGCTTACATATGATATTACCTGCGGTGCAGTACTCGGCATAGTTAATGAACTTTTTACAGTAATATCTTCCATTATCGGTGCGATACGTCTTGACAGAAAGAAGGAAAGCAAATGACAAAGCCTGTATTTTCAAAAAAGAATAACGGTCCTTTGCAGATAGTACATGATTTTCGTTTTACGGCTCTCAATGTAAGTGACGACTACTCGTTTCTTGACACGGCATGCCATGAAGAAAAACTAAAATATATGAAAAAGAGGGTTGACAGACTTTGCGAAAAAGGCTACGGCGGAATTGTTCTGAATGTTGACCACATAGATTATCTTAAAAGCGAAGAATCCTTTGAAAGAGTAAAGGAAGTTGCCCTTTATGCTAAAGAAAAGGGTATGAGGGTCTGGCTGTATGACGAGCAGTATTATCCTTCGGGTGCTGCGGGAGGCATGACACTTGTCGGACACCCCGAGCTTGAAGCATCGGCACTGTCATGCGTGACAAAGCAAATTGATATTCATAAAGGCGAAGGTGCAATAAGAGTGCCGAGTCCCCTTGGTCATTCACAGCTGAAATTTGCATTTGCCGTTCCCGTTGTCAATGGTAAGGAAGACTTTGACGGAAGAATCGATATATCAGAATGCAGTGATGTTGCGGGCGGACTTTGCTTTGATGCACCAATCGGAGAATGGCAGGTATATTGCTTCTTTGAGAGGGTTCTTTTCGAAGCAACAAAGCTTTGTCAGGGAACACGAGCCTCCCGCCGTTATATCAATATCAGAAGCAAAAAGGCGGTTGAACGGTTTTATGATGTAACTTTTGAAAACGGGTATAACAGACTCTTCGACAAGCTTGGTGATGTGGTTGACGCAGTATTTACCGACGAACCCAATACACCTCTTTATATATCATGGAAGAATCCGCAAAGACGAACTGCCTTTGAATCCTTTTCGAAGTATGATTTTTCAAATAATGACATTCCTGTATATCCGTTTGTTCCATGGCAGGAGGATATGCCGGGACTTTTCAAAGAAAGATACGGATATGATTTGTCTTCGGTGCTTGTTGATATTTTTGTCGAAACAGACAAAACAAAAAAGGTGAGATGCGATTTCTACACATTGCTGTCGGAAATGGCTCTCGAAGCATTCCCGAGACAAATGCAGGACAAGTTGTCGAAGCTCGGTGTAAATCTTTCGGGACACTACTACGGCGAGGAAGCCTTTGATGTTCAGCCGTTCTATTACGGTGACATATTGGAGCATCTTGCGGCAATGGGTGTTCCCGGCTGTGACAATCTGAAAAGCGAAGCGGATGCACTCAGATACTGTAACGCCTGTAAGCTTGCATCATCTGCTGCTCATATTTCGAATAAGGACAGGGTGATGATTGAGGCGTCAAACATGACAGACCGCAATCAGAATATAACGCCTGAACTTGCAAAGGGAGCGGTTTCGATTATGTTTGTGCACGGTGTAAATCTTATCACTTCCTATTACGGCGAGAATATGTTTGACGAAAAGGAAATGAAGGATTTTACAAATTATATTTCAAATCTTGCCACCCTTTTTGACGGCGGAAAATACGTAACAGACACATTCCTTTATTATCCCTTTGAAGAGCTTTGTGCAACCCTTGAACCTGAAGGAATTATTGAAATCGGTGACGGCTTTCACGATAGATTCGGTATATCCGAAACGTCAAAAAAACTTATGCAAAGCAAGGTTTTGTTTGACTACATAAACAGCAAAAGACTGCTCGAATGCGAGATTTATGACGGATACATTATATCTCCCAACAGAAATAAAATCTGTAATATTGTTTTGCCGGATACAGGCTTTATCCGGAACCCGAAGCTTTCCGAATATCTTGAAAAGGCAAAGGAAAAAGGTGTGAACGTAATTACCGACGGTAAAGGCGTATCCTTTAACAAACTATCTGAAACTCTGTCAATGAATGATGATAATCCGTATATTACACTTATGCATAAGAGGTTTGACGGATATGATTTGTATATGCTTATGAACACAAAAGACAAGCCCTTTGAAACGGATATAAATGTCCCTTGTGAAGAAGGCGATAGTTTCTGTTTTGTAAATCCGGAGAATCTTGAAACAGAGGAAATCTTGGCAGAAATTAAAGAAAACAGTGCAAAAATCCATGTGACATTCGGGGCACTTTCGCCTGTAATTATTTGTAAATATTAAAGCCCACGGGCTAGAACTCTAAACTCGGAGGTAACCTCATGTTTTTTGACGAAATTATCCACGGCACGCAGTATTACAGAACGCCAACACCGACGCCCTCTGAATGGGAAGGCGATATTGAAAGAATGGAAGAATTCAACATTGATGCATTCCAGATAAGAATGAACTGGCGCTGGAACGAAAGAAAAGAAGATGAATACGACTTTTCCGATGTTGATAAGCTTCTCGAGCTTGCTGAAAAGAACGGCAGAAAGGTCATGATGAAGTTCCTTTTAGAATGTGCGCCCCAGTACATTTACGAGAAGTACGACGGAACAAGAATCGGTCCTAAGGGCGAGAAACTCCGACCCGGTGCTCACGGTGCATTCTACGGCGGATGGCTTCCTTGCTTTACAAATCCAAAGGTGCTTGAAA
>SVRI01000028.1 GCA_015064895.1 Oscillospiraceae bacterium
GCACCGTTTGACCGCCAGTCGGGAAAGCCCGACAGCAAAACCACGGGAGAGGTTTGATAAAAACAAACCCACGGTGTCGCATAACAAGCACCGTTTGACCGCCATAAAGCGGGGCGGTCAAACTCAATGCCATTTTGCACTTTACCAATGTGAAAGGTAAGCCACCGCGGCGAAGGAGAGAGGTCAGCGCAGACTCGCTGTGATTTCTGTTTTTGCCAAGACTGGTGTCGAGCCATCTCTCCTTTTGAGCGGAGAATTTTTGGTTCTTTTGTTTCGGGACAAAAGAACGGTAAATGCGGCTTGCAAGCCGCGGAAAGACCTTTTATAGAAACATAAAACAAACAAAAAAAGGTGAAAAACATGAACTTCACATTCAAAGACTGCTACGCAACCTATTCAAATAACGAGCTTGTAATAGGTAACAGTAGAATAGAAAGAAAAATATCCCTTGATAACGGAATCCCTGCATCTCTTTATGTTCTTAACAAAAAGACAGGATACAAGTTTGAAGCAAAAGGCGGCAAAGGCAGTATTATGTTCGGCGTTCCCGGCTTTGACTTTGCTTCTTCCCGTGTATCGGTGTATGCGGCAACTGACGACAAAAACGGTTTTTCCAACGAAGCTTTGACTTTATCGGTTCACTTTGAAAAGGAAAATCAGGCTGTTTATGCAACTCTCAGACTTTACCCCGAATGTGCATTTATTTCATCTTCACTCAGTCTTAACGGAGTTTTTGGCTATGGTGTAGAAACAAAAGTATGTGCAGAAGAATACGAGGGCTACCTCAGAAGACCTGATGACTGTATAGATTCTGTCGGCATGAACGAAGACCATGTAAAGGTTACTGAGGTTGAATTTTACGACTTTACCGACGTAAGAAACAATGCTGTGAGAAAACGTGAAAGACTTGCGTATTTTTACTGTTACGGAGAAACGGATGCATACAATGGTCAGATGTTTGTTCTCGATGCATACACAAAGAAAAATGCCCTCATAATGGTAAAGGAAAGCCCCTGTGCCTTCTCGAGACTTGTGGACAGCAAATATGACATGAAGTATGCCATCCATGAAAATGCACACCTTAGCGGATTTGGTGCTGACTTTTCCGGCAAAACACTCTTTACTCCCGATATGTTCCTCTACTACTCCTCGGTAGGTGTTGCAGAAAACCCCGAGGAAGCGGCACAGGAATATAAAAAATACTACCGTCTTGAGTGGAAAGACGGCGACAAGGGTACATTTATCATGTCCAACACCTGGGGTGACAGAAACGGCGACTCAAGGGTTTGTCACGACTTTGCCTGCAAAGAAGCGGATGTCGGCAAGAAAATCGGTGTTGACATTGTTCAGCTGGACGACGGCTGGCAGTCGGGACTTACAAAGAATTCGAGATTTATAAAGAGTCAGGATGAAGGAGTATGGGGAAGCGGACTTTATAAGGCTTGTCCCGATTTCTGGAAGCCTGCACCTCATAAATTCCCTGACGGTTTCAAAAAGACAAGTGACTACATAATCTCAAAGGGTGCTCACTTTGGTCTTTGGTTCTCACCTGACTTTGACAATGACTACGAAAATGTAGATAAGGATATAGAGGTTCTCACAAATCTTTACAAGGAGTATAATGTAACCTTCTTCAAGATTGACGGCGTAAATGTTATAAGCAAGAAGATGGAAACAAACCTTGTAAAGCTTATTGAAACGGTAAGCAAGAACTGTGACGGCAAGGTTACGTTTGACCTTGATATCACAGGAGAGCAGAAGAGATGGGGTTACCTTGTAAACAAGCAGTACGGCAATCTTTTCCTTGAAAACAGATACTCCAAGGCGACCAATTACTATCCCTTTACAACCCTCAGACAAATCTGGCTTCTTTCGGAGTTTTTACCCTCCCAGAAGTTCCAGATTGAAGTGCTAAACCGCAAGCTTGCCTCAGAGCTTTATAACCCCGAGGATATTCTTGCACCCGCAAATTACACTCAGGACTACTGCTTTGCTGTTGCCATGTTTGCCTGTCCTCTTATCTGGATGGAAATGACGGGTCTTGACAAGGAAGACCTCTCGGCAATTTCAAAAATTGCAAAGATACATAAGAAAATCAAGAAGGATATGGCACATCTTTCTGTAACTCCCATTGGCGAAGAGCCTGACGGTCTTAATTTCTCGGGCTTTACCGCCCTTGATGAAAAGGGCAAAGGATATGCACTTTTATTCCGTGACTGCACAAGTAAGTCCACATATACATTTAAGAAGGTGCTTCCCAAGGACGCTGTTCTTGAATATATGTATTCCAATTTTCATGCAACCGCAGAAAATGTCGGCGGCGATATAAGATTTAAGGCAAATACACAGAGAAGCTTTGTTCTTGTCAAGGTGAAGTAAATGAAAATAATACTTGCATCAAAGTCCCCAAGACGCAGAGAAATACTTGAAACCATGGGCGTTGAGTTTGTAATTGACGTGGCCGATGCCGACGAGAGTGTTGGCAGTGAGCTTTCACCCGTTGAGGCGGTGTGCGAAATCTCAAAAAGAAAAGCCGATGCCGTTCTTCAAAGACACAATGATGAAGACTGCATTGTAATCTCTGCCGATACAGTTGTTGTAATCGACGGGAAAATTATCGGAAAACCCCGTGACGAAGAGGATGCGTTTAACATCATAAAGTCTCTTTCGGGCAGAACCCACGAGGTTTATACAGGCTTTACGGTTTGCGGCATGGGCAAGGAAAAAACAGATTTTGAGGTGACCAAGGTTCATTTCAAAGAACTTTGCGACGACGACATAAAACGGTATGTTGCCACGGGTGAACCCATGGACAAAGCAGGAGCTTACGGCATTCAGCAAAAGGGAAATCTCTTTGTTGAATATATCCACGGCGACTACTATAACGTGGTTGGTTTTCCGATTTCAAAAATTTGTGTAACCATTTCGGAATTATATGGTATTAACTTATTGTATTAATATGTGCCGAAGTATGAGAAATGCTTTGGGAAAGGAAGATAAATATGGCGTTAAAGAATTATAAGCACAATTATCCCTTTAAGACCGTAAAGTTTACACCCAACATGAAGGTTGTAATTGAGGATTCAATTGCAAAAAACAATGAATTTAAACAGGACATCGCTTTCCGTTACCGCAAGGGCAAGGAAATTATAGATGTAACCTTTGAAGAGTTTTACCATGACACAAAGTGTCTCGGCTCTGCTTTTACCGAAATGGGCTTTAAGAAGGGCAACAAGATCGCAATGATTGGTCCCAACAGCTACGAATGGGTAAATGTATTTGTATCTGTTCTTAACAGCGAGGCGGTTTTTGTTCCCGTTGACAAGGAGCTTCCCATTGAAGAAATTGCTTATGTCATCAATGACAGTGAGACAGACGTATTCTTCTACTACGGAACAAACTATGATGAAAAAATCAAGGCAAACATTGACCTTTTCCCAAATGTCAAATACTTTGTAAGTATTGATGCCAAGGAAGATGACGGAAGGTTCCTTTCCTATAAGAAGCTTATGGAAAAGGGTAAAGCGCTTCTTGAGGGCGGATACGAAGAATATGTAAACATGGAACCCGAATATGAAGAACTCAAAATGATTGTTTACACATCCGGTACAACGGGCACTGCAAAGGGTGTTATGCTTTCTCTTGAAAACGTAATGAGTGCACAGAACTACGGTCTTCAGGTTTCGGATACGGCAAAGACCATGATTAATGTTCTTCCTCTGCACCACACCTTCGGCGGACTTGTTGATATTCTTGTTGCCATCAAGTGCGGTACAACAATGGGTATCAACGACAGTCTCAGAACTCTTCTTCCCAATTTCAAGGAATACAAGCCCGAAGCAGCTATGCTTGTTCCTCTCTATGTTGAAAAGTTTTATCAGAGAATCTGGGCAGGTGTTGAGGAAAAGGGCATCACAAAGCTCTTTAAGGTAATGCTCAAGGTCAGCAACGGCCTTCTCAAGATTGGTATTGACGTAAGAAGAAAGCTCTTTAAGTCGGTACATGAACAGTTTGGCGGCAATCTCAGACTTATTGTTTGCGGCGGCGCACCCATGAGAGAAGAACTTGGAAGATTCTTTGAATCCATAGGTGTTATCATTACCAACGGCTACGGCATTACAGAATGTTCTCCCCTTGTATCGGTTAACAGAACACACTACTACGACTTTGCTTCTGTAGGTGTTGTTTGTCCCGGTCTTGAAATAAGAATTGACAACCCCAACGAAGACGGTGAGGGCGAAATTCTTGTCAAGGGTCCCGTTGTTATGATGGGTTACTACAATCAGCCCGAAAAGACAGCCGAAGTTCTCTCTGAGGACGGCTGGTTCAGAACAGGCGACTACGGTAAGTATGACAACGATTCGGCAAAGCTTTACATAACCGGCAGAAAGAAGAACATCATTGTTCTTAAGAACGGCAAAAACATTTATCCCGAAGAAATCGAGGATTATTTAACAGCACTTCCCGAAATCGACGAAGTTATTGTTTCTGCAATCAAGGACGAAGACGGCTCTGAAACAGGTCTTCAGTGTGAGGTTTATCCCATGCAGGAAAAGGTTGAAGGGCTTGATGACAAGGCTGTATACGACCTTGTTAAGGCAGCAGTTGAAGGCTACAACGCAACAATGCCTTCTCACAAGAGAGTAATCAAGGTTAACATCAGAAAAGAACCATTTGAAAAGACAACTTCTCAGAAAATCAAGAGAAAGTACAACTAGCAGGGAGCCCCTGCGGGCAATTTCACGGGTTGTGTTTGCAATTTACAAACTTTTTGTGTCGCGAAACCGTTCCCGTTTGATCGCCATAAACGAAAGCGGTCAAACTCTGTGAAAATTTGAATAAAAAAGAGGCGGACACCGAAAGGTGTCCGCTTTGCTTAATCTTGACCGAGATAACGAGGTGTAATACTTGCATATTTTTCCAGACTTTTGACAAACGAATCAAAACGAGGTATTTGACGTATACAATCGTATCTTGGGTGTTGAAGCTTATTTAGCATATAATAGCAATTGGTGTGTTGGGCATATTCTTGAAAATCCTTGCTTGGTTCGGGGTAAATCAACTTATTGGTAAAAATTGATGTGAAACATTTACCGTGGTCATTGATATATGATTTGTCGTATTCAACTGAGTGGTAGCACATTTTTTCAAGAGAATCAAGCGTTTCATCTATCTTACCTTGTTCTATCTGATATGTTGAAATTAACCAGTAATTATACGAGAGCCGTGTGTGATAAAACATTAGATTTTCGCCGAATATCATTTTATACAGCTTATTTGAAACGCCAAGCATTTCAATTTTTTTATCCCATGTGGAAGGGTCGTCAGTAAGATAACTGTTAAGCACATAGTTTTTTATGGTTAATCCCAAGCCGTCGGTGAATTTTTCAATTTCATCCTGTATATACCACTCCGTATTTCCGTCTCCGATGCCACAGGCAAGGGCGGTTTCGCGGCAATATTTCATGGGAGAAAGCTGTTGCAGGGTGCTTTTTGCTTTTTCGTGATTTCCCAAATGAGTGTAAATGGCGCATAATGTTGAGATTGCATCATAGCGGATGTCTTCGTCACGGCATTTATCAATGACGGATAAACATAGTGTCTCTGCTTCATTAATAAGAGATTCGTCTTGCGTGTTATTCCATTCGTCAAAAAGGCAGGCGGCAAGATAAACCTTAATATAAGCATCATTTGGGAATTTGATAAAGGCTTCACGTGCCAACGAAAGCCTTTGCTTGTGTGTGCCGATTTCCGAAAGACGCAGTAATTCGTTTTTAATGTTTGATAGATTTTTTTCTCTTTCCGACAGATTATATCCAAGCAACTCATCTGTGCTTATAGAAAAGAAGTTGGCAAGTGCAGGAAGAAGCTCAATGTCGGGATAGCCGCCTTCTGATTCCCAACGTGATATGGCTTGCGGTGTCACGCCGATAGACGTGGCAAGTGTTTCTTGGGTTATATTGTTTTCTGTACGAAGATTTTTTATAATTGTACCTATTTTTATGTTCATAAAGTACCTCCAAAAACGCATTTTGTAAGCTTACACGTACATTGTAACACATTTAAGGAAGATTTCAATTATCAATTCGTTGTTGAATATGTAAACGGTGGCTTTATATTGCCTAAAAGCCTTCCCCAAAGTTTTGGGGAAGGTGTCACGAAGTGACGGATGAGGTTGAGACAGATAAGAGGAATATGAACGTATTACCTCCTCAGTCAGCCTTGACCTAAAAACAGTTATGTGATATAATTACAGGCGAACATATCACAACATGGAGTGAGTTTATGGACATCCAAATCCTTCACCACGACAAAGACATAGTAATCTGCATAAAGCCGGTCGGCGTATCAAGTGAAAACACCGAGACAAAAGACGGTTTACCCGAGCTTCTTTCTTCACAGCTCGGCGAAAAATACATAGCGACTCTCCACCGCCTTGACGTAGGCGTGGGCGGTGTTATGGCATATGCCTTAAACCCGAAAAGTGCGGCATTTGTTTCACGTGAAATATCCGAAGGCAGATTTGACAAGCGTTATTTTGCAAGGGTTTACGGCTGTCCCGAAGAAAACGAGGGAGTATACGAGGATTTGCTGTTCAAGGACTCAAAAAAGAACAAAAGCTTTGTGGTAAAAAAGGAACGCAAGGGTGTAAAAAAGGCAAAGCTTTCCTACAAGGTGCTTGAAAGCGACGAAAAGACAAGTCTTGTTGATATTCTTCTCTTTACCGGCAGAAGCCATCAGATAAGAGTACAGTTTTCAAGCCGTAACATGCCTCTTGTGGGAGACGGCAAATACGGTGCCAAGGACAACGAGAAAAGCATTGCTCTCATGTGTCATGCTCTTTCATTTACCCACCCGAGAAGCGGAGAAAAAATGTACTTCGATATACCTTGCGAAATATAATTGTAAATAAATCTGTCAGCTATTGATTTTTTAAATAAAGTATGGTATACTCTATATCGCTGTGGGGAAACTATGCTTGCAGCAACAATTTAATTAAGGTTGGACTTGCCGTGCGAAGCAAGGTCACACCAGTCGGGGCAGTAGCGGCGCCCTATATCTGAAATCCGCTGTAGCAGAGATGGATTCCGTTTTTGAGGGTCTGTGCTGTGGCAGCTGTCATGACGTATTTGTGTTGAGGTTTCAAGCCTTGCGCAATTACCCCTCATGAACCATGTCAGGCGGGGAACCGAGCAGCATTAAGTGATAAGGGTAATGTGCCGCAAGTAACCTTGGGCTGAGCAAGTATGTCAGAGGACGTACTCCAGCGCTCATTCGATTTTACGGTGTGTGATCTTGCTTTGCACGGCACTTACTTTCTCTTTGATAAAAAGAGAAAGTAAGCAAAGAGAAAATAATTCGGGACTTTATTTCGAAATTTAACTCAAGTCTACAGTGCCCGAATGACACCCCGTTTGACCGCCATAAACGCAAGCGGCTAAACTCATCTTTGCATTTAACAAAAAGAAAAGTAAGCAAAGAGAAAACGATTCGGGACTTTATTTCGAAATCTAACTCAAGTCTACAGTGCCCGATTGACTTCCCGTTTGACTGCCATAGACGCAAGCAGCCAAACTCATCTTTGCTTTTAACAAAAAGAAAGAGTAAGCAAAGAGAAAATAATTCGGGACTTTATTTCGAAATCTAACTCAAGTCTACAGTGCCCGAATGACACCCCGTTTGACCGCCATAAACGCAAGCGGCCAAACTCATCTTTGCTTTTAACAAAAAGAAAAAGTAAGCAAAGAGAAAATGATTCGGGACAAAAGAACAGAAAACGCCGACCGCAGTCGGCGAAACCCTTTATGCACAGTCATTATCACCCATAAAAACGGTAATCATATAATAAAATATAAACCCGCTACGTCAGCTGAAACTCAATTACTCCATCATCATGTGTTTCTATTAGATGAGTGTTGTATGCCGAAAGAAGCTTATCCTCAAGCTTTTTGCGAAACTCCGAATTTATAGGATGAACGATGTCTTTATATGTGCCGTCGGCATTTTTGCGGCTGGGCATTACAACGAACTGACGCGAATCGGCGTTAATGATTTTTACGTCGTGAAGTGCAAGACTGTCGTCAAAGGTGACGGAAAGTATTGCACGAAGCGGACCTTCTTCAAAGGTTTTTCTGATTTTGATATCGGTAATCTCCATAAATTAACTCCTTGTATTGTCTTTTTTGTGATATACAGAGTTTTTCCGCAACGTCGGTGATTTATTCATAAAGACAAATATATTGTGAAAGGCGGAAGCAAAATGCCCGCGATTTGTGACTTATCAAAAATGAAAAATGTATATTTTGCAGGAATAGGCGGTATAAGTATGTCGTCTCTTGCACTTATACTCAAAAACAGAGGAATACTCGTTTCGGGTTACGATTTCAAGGAATCCGAAACCACAAAAATGCTTACAGAGAAAGGCATAAAGATTGACTATACATACGATAATGCCGTTTTTCCCGAAGCAGATACTGTTGTATATACTGCGGCACTCGGACAGGATGACCCGATTCTTGTAAGAGCAAGAGACAGAGGTCTTGACATTTTTACAAGAGCCGAGCTTCTCGGTGCAATAACCGGTGATTACAAGCATTCGGTAGGTGTTGCAGGCACACACGGCAAGTCCTCAACCACAGGCTTTTTAGCTGAAATCTGTCTTGCGGCAAATAACGACAGCACAATTCTTGCGGGTGCAGTGATGCCTTCTGTCGGTTCTACATATACAGTAGGTAACGGTGACTGTGCCGTATTTGAGGCATGTGAATACAAGAATTCTTATCATTCCATGTATCCTACCATAAAAACAATTCTCAATGTTGAGCTTGACCATGTGGATTTCTTTGGCAATCTTGAAAACGTAATTGAATCCTTTAGAAAATACATTTCAAAACCCGGCAAAAACGGTGAAAACATTGCCGTTATAAACCTTGACAACGAAAATGCGGTTAAGGCGGCTGAAAATACAGACGCCGACATCAGATACTTCTCGATTAAGGATAAAACCGACTATTATGCACAAAATATAGATCTTTCCGACGGTTACGGCGAATTTGACGTAATAAAGAAGGAAACACTTCTTTGTCATGTCAAGCTGTCGATTCCCGGAATTCACAATGTTGCAAATGCCGTGGCGGCGGCAGCTTCTGCCGACCTTTGCGGAATTGACAAGGCGGCAATTAAAAAAGGTCTTGAAAGCTTCATAGGTGTAAAGAGACGTTTTGAAAAGGTGAAAAAACTTGACAGCGGTGCAATTGTAATTGATGACTATGCACACCATCCCGATGAAATTACAGTTACCCTTAACAGTGCCAAAAAAGTGGCAAAGGGCAAGGTAATCTGTATATTCCAGCCCCACACATATTCGAGAACAAAGGCTCTTTTCAATGATTTCGTGAAGGCACTTTCCATTGCCGACAAAGTACTTATGGCACCCATCTATGCCGCACGAGAAACAGACACCTTGGGTGTTTCATCCGACGATGTGGCAAAGAAGATAGAAAATGCCGAAAGTCTTTACAGCTTTGAATCGCTGCGTGAAAGAGCAACCGAGCTTGCCGAAAAGGGTGACCTTGTTATCACCATGGGTGCAGGCGATGTCTATAAGGTTTTTCAAAAATAACGGAGGCATATCGTGAAAAGAAGAGGTAATAACGCGCAGTATAACCGCAATTTGTTTATTATTCTTATTGTGGCGGCAGTTATAATATGTGCCACTGTTGTTGCGGCATATCTGTTGCTTGCGAATGACAATGACAAAGGTAATCAGCCTAATGTTTCAAGTGCATCGGAATCCAACATGCCCGATAGTGTTCCCGACGACAATCCTGAACCGCCTGCAACAGATGATTCTGAAGACAGCAACTCGGATAACTCTGCGGAAATTCCCGCAGTTGACAATTCGGACAAAGAACCGACTGACGATGAGCAGCAAACAGATTCTTCCGATGATTGGATGTTGATTCTTGCAAATCCCTGGAACAAGCTTCCCGAAGGATTTACAGTTGAGCTTGCCGAAATAGCAGGCGGACATAAAGTAGATACCAGAATTGTTGATGATTTAAATTCTATGATGAACGACCTTGCAAAAGAGGGGCTTTCGGCATTTGTCTGCTCGTCTTACAGAACAAACACAAAGCAAACAACTCTGTATAACAACGAGGTAAGCAGCTATAAAAACCTCGGATATTCCGATGAAGAAGCGGCAATAGAAGCGGCAAAATGGGTGGCAATTCCCGGCACAAGCGAACATCAGACAGGCCTTGCGGTTGATATTATGTCTTCCCACTATATGGTGCTTGATGAAGGTCAGGAGGACACGGCCGAACAGCAGTGGCTGATGGAAAATTCATGGAAATACGGATTTATTCTAAGATATCCGAGTGACAAGAGTGAAATAACAGGTATTTACTACGAGCCTTGGCACTACAGATATGTAGGCAAGGATGCCGCAAAGGAAATATATGAAAGAGGCATCTGCTTTGAGGAGTATCTGGCGGCATAATTTCAGAAAAAGCTCGACAAAAAGGATATTGACAAAAAAAATTAATTTTGCTATAATACCAATGTTGTAAAAATGCATTGGTATATTATCGAGGTGTAGCGCAGCCTGTAGCGTGCTTGTTTCGGGCTGCAAAACCGAGCACCTGCCAAGTAAGGTAGAAAAGAGCGAGGTACAGCAGGGCTGAAATAAGGAGTAGCAAGGTGAAGACTTGCTCGAGCCGAGGCGACGACTATATTTCAGACAGGGCAACCGAAACCATAAAGAATAACAATTAAATATCGAGGTGTAGCGCAGTTGGTAGCGTGCTTGTTTCGGGTGCAAGAGGCCGTGGGTTCAAGTCCCACCACTTCGACCAAACGGTCAGGATTTTTGTCCTGACCGTAAACTTAGCATTTGCGGGCGTGGCGGAATTGGCAGACGCGCCAGACTTAGGATCTGGTGTCTACGACGTGGGGGTTCGAGGCCTCTCGCCCGCACCAGCGGGGAAGCCCCGCTGCAAAACTCGGGACTATATGTTAGTCCTGAGTTTTTTCTTTTATGCCCGAGTATTATATCGTCTTACCGCCATAAACGCAAGCGGTAAGACTCGCGGGGAAGCCCCGCGGCAGACTCGAGACTATGTTTTAGTCTTTAGTTCTTTCTTTTATGCCCGAGTATTATACCGTCTTACCGCCATAAATTCAAGCGGTAAGACTCGTTCAAGCTTCAATGACAGTAGTGAAGCACCGCTGCAAAACTCGGGACTATATTATGGTTCTGAGTTTTTTGTTATTATGCCTTAAAAAAATAAAAAAGTCTTGACATTTGAAATATGTAGTGCTATAATACACCCATAAAATGCGGTGAGCAGAAACCAGTAGGTTGGAATAACCTTAAGAGAATTGCCGGTTGGTGCGAGGCAACAGGGATGTCCTTCACGAATTCATTCTGTTAGCAGTGCACTGAACAAGCCTTGGCTTAAGTAGGCTGCAACGGGAGTTCCCGTCACAGAACTCAGGGTATGCAGTACCCGATAAGGTCGCTATTGTGAGATGGCGGCGAACTGAGGTGGTACCACGGAAATGACATTTTCGTCCTCTGTATCCGATATAGGATTGCGGAGGGCGTATTTTTTTACCCAAAATACACGAGCCGAAAAGCTTCCGTAATTCTCAACCAAAACCTCAAAGGAAGGATGATGAAAAATGGCTCAAAAATACTATCAGAAAGACATTGAAACCATGCCGGCCGGTGAAATTAAAAAGCTTCAGTCGGAAAAATTGGTAAAGCAGGTAAAGCACGTCTACGAAAACGTAGAATATTACCGCAACCTTATGGATGAAAAGGGTGTAAAGCCCGAAGACATCAAAGGTATTGAAGATTTACACAAGCTTCCGTTTCTCACAAAGGCAGATCTTCGTGATGCTTATCCCTACGGACTTCTTGCAAAGCCCTTAAGCGAATGTGAAAGAATCCATTCTACAAGCGGCACAACTGGTAAGCGTGTAATTGCATTCTATACAAAAAATGATATTAACCTTTGGGAAGACTGCTGTGCAAGAGCAATTGTTGCTGCAGGCGGCTCAAAAGAAGATGTTTGCCAGGTAGCATACGGCTATGGTCTTTTCACAGGCGGTTTTGGTCTTAACGGCGGTTCTCAGAAGGTTGGATGCCTTACACTTCCCATGTCGTCGGGAAACACAGAAAGACAGATTCAGTTTATGATGGACCTTTCGGCGACCATTCTTTGCTGTACTCCTTCTTATGCTGCTTATGTCGGCGAAACTCTCAAGGAGCAGGGCTACACTCCCGACCAGATTCCCTTAAAAGCAGGTATCTTCGGTGCAGAAGCATGGACTGAAGAAATGAGACAGAACATTCAGGACACCCTCGGCATCAAGGCATATGACATCTACGGTCTTACCGAAACATCCGGCCCCGGTGTTGCTTTCGAATGTGAAGAACAGACAGGTATGCACATCAACGAAGACCACTTTGTTGCAGAAATCATTGACCCCGACACAGGAGAAGTACTCCCCGAAGGCTCGAAGGGCGAGCTTGTATTTACGGCACTTGACAAGGAAGCATTCCCGCTTCTCAGATACCGTACACGTGATATCTGTGTGCTTTCAAGAAAACCATGCTCCTGCGGCAGAACACACATCAAAATGTCAAAGCCCATGGGCAGAAGCGACGATATGATGATAATCAGAGGTGTAAATGTATTCCCCAGCCAGATAGAAATGGTACTTCTTCAGGAAGGCTATCAGCCTAACTATCAGATTATTATCGACAGAAAGAACAACACAGATACATTCGATGTTAACGTCGAAATGAATCCCGACCAGTTTACAGATACTGTCGGTGCTCTTACTGCACTTGAAAAATCTCTTGCCAACGCTATGAAAACAATGCTCGGCATCAACCCTGCAGTTCACCTTGTTCCGCCCAAGAGCATTGCAAGAAGTGAAGGCAAGGCGGTAAGAGTTATCGACAAGAGAAAGCTTGTATAAGGAGGAAATGAAGAATGTCTCTTAAACAGTTAACCATATTTGTTGAAAACAAGCAGGGTACTCTTGTGAAAATCACAGATGCCCTTGCAAAGAACGATGTAAACATCAGAGCACTTTCCATTGCCGACACACAGGATTTCGGCATTCTCAGACTTATTGTTACAGATTACGACAAGGCTGAAAAAACACTTAACGATGCAGGCTTCCTTGTAAAGTGTACAGAGGTAGTAGGCGTTAAAATAGGAGATGCACCCGGCAAGCTTTCCATGGCACTTGATGTGCTTGACAAGGCTGAAATCAACATGGAATACCTTTATGCGTTTATGTCAAGAACAGAAAAGCACGCATACGTTGTTCTCAGAGTTGCTGACAATGCTCATGCTGAAAAGGCACTCGAAGATGCAGGCTTCCACCTTATTGAGGATGCCGACGTAAACAAGCTCTAACTTACTTTTTTCTTTGCTGAAAAGAAAAAAGTAAGCAAAAAAGAAAAGAGTTTCGAGACCATATTATTGGGTTTATCTATATTTTGATTTCCCGAATGAAGTCCACCCCTTGTGTCAAACGCAGACACAAGGGGTTAATACTTTTATGGAGTTTTTATACAAATATTTTCTCATATATTTCTAAAAAAGCGACAAAAAACCTTGAAAGTAATATATCTATATGATATACTTTTGACAAAAGGAGGGACACATAATGTTTGATAAATCTCAATATAAAGTAAAAAGACTGTTTGCTGACGAAGGCTTTGAAAACGGTTTCAGAGTCCGTCATGTACATCCTGACAGTGAGGGAAATTTCGGATACACCAACTGGTCGTTTCCCGAAAGCAAAAATGAGCCCTCATGGACTATTCTTCCTCTTTATTCCGAATACTGTCTTATCGAGGAAAACAAGGATGTTTCAAACCCCTATATACTGACCGACAAGGGCGATTCCAAGGTGGTTACATATAACCCTGAAGAAAAAAGTCTTTCCTTGAAGCTTGATGCAAGCAAGGTGTATAAGGGGAAGACAACGGTTGAAAAATTCTGGCCTCATCTGCTTATCGAGCAGAAACACATCTGCGACTATAAAAATATGCCCGAAGGTGACGAAAAGACCTTTTACAGCGCATCAAGCGACAGAATAGCGGTGGAATTTGATATCAGACTTACAGAATATATCCCCACGACCGTTCCTGCAGATAAAAATGTCTGTCAGTTTGTAGGCTATGTGTACCTCAACCTTGTAGATGCAAATCACATCTATTTCGGATTTAATCCCTTTGATAACAGAGGCCCTCAGGAACTTTTCTGGCATATAGAAGCCGGAGGAAGCAACCACATTTACATCATGACAACAGAGCAGGTTTTTGGAAACCTTGAAAACTCATTCTGCCCGGTACCTTACGACGTAAAGGTTTCGGATGAGTGGAAGCATATTGAAGTAGATCTGACTCCTCACATTGAAAAGATTCTTCAGAAAGCCAATGAAGACCTTATTTTCGGAAGACCCGTAACAAGAGATGAATTTTACTTCTCGGGTACAAATCTCGGTTTTGAGACACATGGCAACATAAGCTGTACATTTGAAATAAAGAACTATAATCTTGTTTCTTACATAAAAAAGTAAAGAGAGGGCAAAACAATGGCGGATTTTGATAAATCTCAGTATAAGGTTAAACGACTTTTTAAGGACGAAGGGTTTGAAAACGGTCTTTACATAGTACCCCTTGCAAGGGACGATGACAAAACAATTCCCTTTGAAACCTGGAAGTACAATGATTCAAAGGAAGCGCCTTCCTGGAAGATTATTCAGCACTATTCAAGATACTGTCTTTGGGAAGACAGAAAGGACATGGGAAGCGATTATATAATCGCCGACAACGGAGGATCGAAGGAGGTTGTCTACAACCCCGAAGAAAAGAGCCTTCGCATGACGCTTGATGCAAGAAAGGTTTATCAGGGCAAGTCCAAGAACTACAAATACTGGCCTCATCTTCTCATTGACCAGAGAGATATCTGCGACTACAAAAATATGCCTGAGGGAGACGAAAAGAGATTTTACAGCGCAAATTCTGACAAAATTTGTGTTGAATACGATATAAGACTTCTCGACTTTGTTCCCACAAACAATCCCGAAGATGTCAATGCCTGTTCATTTGTGGCATATGCGTACCTTAATCTTGTAGACGCAAACTGGATTTACTTCGGATACAGCCCCTTTGACAACAGAGGTAAAATTCCTTTTATGTTCAGAAAAGAAACGGGCGGTAACAATCACATTTACACCCTGACAACAGAGCAGGTTTTCGGAAGTGTGGAAAATTCCATGTGTCCTGTGCCGTTTGATGTAAAGCCTTCGGAAGAGTGGAAACACGTAGAAGTAGACCTTACACCTCACATTGACAGAATTATGGAAGCGGCAAACCGCGACAATATTTTCGGCCGTCCCGTAACAAGAGATGAATTCTATTTCTCGGGCACAAACATGGGCTTTGAAATTTACGGCAATTTCAGCTGTACAATGGAAATAAAGAATTATAATCTTGTTTCATACATTAAGAAAGAAGAGGAATAACTTATGGTGGTTTTCGACAAATCAAAGTACATGGCAAAACGGCTGTTTGCTGACGAGCATTATGAAAACGGATTTGAGGTAATGCCCCTTGAATTTGATTTTGACCCGACCTATCCCGGCAAAAAGTGGTCATTTCCCGAAAGTAAGGGCGACCCTAAATGGCGTCTTATTCAGCACTATTCGGGTTGTTGTTTTGTAAAACAAAATAAGAATGTCGGTTCACCTTATGTTATGACAGATGTCGAAGACACAGAGGTATTTACATACCATCCCGAAGACAAGTCCATTACGTTTCAGGTAAATGCCCAAAATATATACAAGGGCAAAACCGAAATAGAACACTACTGGCCTCATCTTCTTATCGAGCAGAGAGATTTGTTTGACTACAGAAGTCTGTCTGACGAGGACAAGGTGTTTTACAGTCTTCAAAGCGACAAAATCGTGGCAGAGTTTGATATGAGGATAACCGACTATGTCCCAACAACCAATCCCGAAGGACACAACAGCTGTGAATTTGTAGCCTACGCATACCTACAGCTTCTTGGCGGAAATCACATCTACCTTGGCTACAGTCCTTTTTGGGACCACGGTGCAATCAGCCATTTCTGGCATAAGGAAACGGGCGGCGCAAACTGGATCTATGCTCTGTCAAATGAAATGGTTTACGGCGACATGAAAAATTCCTTCTGTCCCGAGCCGTATAACGTACAGGTGTCGGAGCAGTGGAAGCATATTGAGGTTGATCTTACACCTCATCTTGACAGAATTATTGAGGAAGCAAACCGAGACCTTATTTTCGGTCGCTCCGTGGCAAGAGACGAGTTTTACTTTAACGGAACAAATATAGGTTTTGAGGTACACGGCAATATAAGCTGTACGGTTGAAATCAAGAACTATAATCTTGTATCCTATGTCAAAAAGGAGAAGTAAGAATGATTGACCTTACAAACTACGAAGTAAAAAGACTATTTCGTGATGAAGGCTTTGAAAACGGCTTTGACGTTCTTCGTGTGATGAACGGTGCGGGTGCGTATGACAATCCCGTTGGCAAATTCCAGTATCCCATATCCACAGCAGAGCCCTCATGGCTTCTCATTCAGTGGTATTCGAGAAAGTGTCTTATCGGCGACAGAAAGGACACGGGAAATCCCTATGAAATCACAGATACCGAAAACATAAAGTTTGTCAAATACAATCCCGAAGAAAAGAGTCTTCTTATGACTCTCAACGCAAAGAACGCCTTTAAGGGAAAGTCCAAGATGGAGGATATGCCCTACTGGCCTCATCTTCTTATCGAACAAAGAAATATCTGTGACTACAAAAACATGACAGATCCCGAGGAAAAGAAGTTCTACAGTACAGCAGGCGACAAGGTTTATGCCGAATTTGATATGAGAGTGCTTGACTTCAAGCCCACAACAAACCCCGAAGACCTCAACGCAATTCAGTTTGTTGCTTATGTATATCTTCAGCTTGTTGATGCAGGTCACATCTATTTTGGCTTCAATCCCTTTGACAACAGAGGACCCATAGCTTTTCTCTGGAAAAAGGAGACAGGCGGTTCCAACTGGATTTACGGACTTCCTACAGAGGTTACCTTTGGCAGCATCGAAAACTCCTTTGTTCCCACTCCACATGATGTAAAGGTGTCGGAAGAATGGAAGCACATTGAGGTTGACCTTACACCCCATATTGACAACATTATCGAAATGGCAAACAAGGATATGATTTTCGGACGCAAGGTAACAAAGAGCGACTTCTACTTCAGCGGCACAAACATGGGCTTTGAAACCCACGGCAATATCGACTGTGCCATTGAAATCAAGAACTATAATATCGTTTCCTGCTTTAAGAAAAATTAAGGAGAAAGACAATGTTTGACAAATCGCTTTACAAGTGTAAAAGACTTTTCCATGATGAACAATTCAAAAACGGCTTTAAGGTAAATCGTCTTCTCAACGGCCCCGAAGGATATATTCCTATAGGTGAATGGACATATCCCGGAGGTACTGATAAACCCTCGTGGATTCTCGTTCAATGGTATTCAAAATACTGTTTCCTTAATGACAGAAAAGACACGGGCAGTCCATATATAATTGCAGACAACCACGGTTCAAAAACTGTTATCTATAACCCCGAGGACGGCTCTCTTTCCATGAACCTCAATGCAAAAAAGGTTTATGAGGGCGAGGCGCATACCGCCCCCAACATGCTCTGGCCCCATCTTCTTATAGAGCAGGTGCCCATTTGCGACTACGATAATCTTTCGGAAGAGGACAAGAGCTTTTACCGCACCGACTGCGACAGACTTTTCCTTGAGCTTGACATAAGAATGCCAAAGTTTGAGGACACAACCAACCCCGAAGGCATCAATGCCTGCCAGTTTATGGCATACTTTTATCTGACTCCCATCAATATGAGAAACAGAAAAATATGGTTCGGTGTAAACTTCCTTGACTCAAGATATCCTGCAGCAACCTATTGGAACATTGATACTGTGGGTACTGAAATGATATACTGTCTTTCCTGCGAAGATACATATTCCGGTCTTGAAAATTCTTACTATGACACAAATAACAATAACAAGGTAACCCCATCCGGCGAATGGCGTCACATTGAGCTTGACCTGACACCCCATATTGACAAAGCAATAGCGCTTGCCAACAGAGACAACACTTTCGGCTTTAAGGCTGAAAGAGGCGATTTCTTCATGCATGGCAACAATCTCGGCTTTGAAATCCACGGCAATTTCGACTGTACATTTGATATAAGAAACTACAATCTTGTAGCATACAACAAAAAGTAGATATTGGATTTTCTTAATTATAACAGGATTTTTGTACTTTACAAACTGAAAACTGTGTGATAGAATCTTAATGTGGTTTTCAAAATCTAAATAAAAGGAGAAAAAACATGAAAAAGACGCTTATTTGTCTTGCACTTGCAGTTGTTTTAAGCCTTAGTGCCTTTGCTGCATTTGAAAAGACAAACACCTACCAAAACAACTTCAATGACGTACCAGAAACGAGCTGGTATGCTGAAAACGTAAAAACAGCGTATGAACTCGGCTTTATGAACGGTAAAGCTGAGGGTTTGTTTGACCCCAGCGGCAACGTTACCGTTGCAGAAGGTATCACAATGGCAAGCCGTGTTCATGCAATCTACAACGGCGTAGAAATTACAAAGAAGGAAAAGAATGTTGAAGCATACGTTCTTGACTTCGGTTCTGAAACAACCCACTCCTACAAACCCAATCAGGCAACAGGTGAAGTGGTTGACGGTGTATATGTTCTTACTCCCTTTGAAGTACCCTACGGCAACGGCTACGACCCCGGTCTTGTGCTTGAAAACTTAAACCTTCCCGCACGTGATTACACAAAGGCTGTAATCAAGTTCAAAATGGAAGACCGTGACAACAGAGACACCTCTGTTCCGAGATCTCCTGCCGCAGAGCTTTTCTTTGCTACAGACAGAGACCAGAACCTTTCCGAATCAAAGAAGTTCAGCTTTGACATCAATCCTTTTTACAACAATGAAGACGGCTGGTACTATGTTGAGCTCGACCTTACAAGCAAGGATGAATGGAAGGACAACATTATCCAGATGCGTTTTGACCCCACAAACAACAACGGTCTTTACGAAATTGAATCCATCAGCTTTATGAAGAACGAAGAACCCGAGGCTGAAAAGTGGTACGATATGTACCTCGACTATGCTTCCGACAACGGTATCTGCTCACTTTCGGACTTTGATTCTTTCACAAGAAATATTAAGAGAGCAGAGCTTGCATATCTCTTTGCGGCAGCTGTTCCCGAATCTGAATTTACTGCAATCAACAGTGTATCTGCCATTCCCGACGTTGAAAAGAATGACTATTACGCAGACACACTTCTCATGCTCTACAACGCAGGTATCGTTCTCGGCTCCGACGGCGGCAAGTTCAAGCCTAATGACGATATCAAGAGAAATGAAACAGCAGCTATTATAAACAGAGTTGCACTTCCCGAAAACAGAGTAAAGGGCACTGTTGACTTTGTTTATGACAACGAAGACTACAAGTTTGACGCCGAATTCGTAAGCCAAGATGAAATGGCTCGCCTTGCCTTTGACGGCGAAGACCAGCATATTGAAAACGGTCACCTTATTTTCAAGGCAAAGCCTTCAACTGCCACAAAGACAGGCTATGACCCCGGTGTTATGCTCAACGGTGTTGAAGCAGATGCTACCGAGTATTCAAAGATTAAAATCAGAATGAAGTACGATTTCTTTGAAGGACAGAATGTTGATTACCGTTCTTCCATCTACTTCGTAACAGAAGAAAACCCCGCTCTTTCCGAAAAGCAGTCCTATCACTTCGACCTTCTTGACCACTCTTATGTCGATGCGGCAGGTTGGACGGTTATTGAGCTTGACATGGCTCTTGCAAACGGTTGGACAGGCACGGTAACAGGTTTCAGATTTGACCCCACAAACTACGGCGGAACATTTACAATTGATTACATGAGATTAGTCAAGACAATGGCATCCAGGAAGATTTCCGATGAAGAACTGGAAGCAAACTTTAAATCCGAAAGACTCTTCAAGGATGAAGCCTGGGAATACGGTTTTGTCGTAAATAAAGAAGACCAGTCGGGTGTTGCAGGTGAATGGAGATATTATAAGAGATTGAAGCCCCTTTGGTCTGTTGGTCCCTGGTGGACAGGCAACTGCCTTATCGAAAACAGACTTGTTGACGGTGACGAATTTAAGCTTGCAGATAAAGACGGCATCAAGGAGCTCAAGTACAATCCCGAAGAAAAGTCCCTTTCCTTTAAGCTCGATGCTTCCAAGGTGTACGGCGGCAGAGCCGCAAAAGGTACAAACGAAGAACTCTGGCCTCACCTTCTTATCGAACAGAAAATCGGCGACATTTACAAGGAACTCAGCGAAGAAGACAAGGTGAGATACTCTGCTGATGCAGACAAGATTTACCTTGAAATGGATATCCGTATGACAGACTTTAAGGATACCACAAACCCTGAGGGTGTAAATGCAGTTCAGTTCCTTTCTTACTACTACCTTGCGCTCAAGGATGTCCCCAGCAAGATGATCTGGTTCGGTGCAAACCTCTTTGACAGCAGAGGAGCAGGTCTTGAAAAAACAAACTGGCAACTTGATACGGCAAGTAACTCAATGATTTATTCTATTTCCACAGCCGATGTCTACGGCGGTGCAGAAAACTCCTTCTTTGTAGACGGCAAGGTTGTAGAGCCCTCTGAAGAATGGAAGCATATCCGCATTGATATTACTCCTCACATTGAAAGATGTATTTCCATTGCAAACAAGGATTTAACTTTTGGTAAAGAAGTAACAATAGATGACTTCTACTTCAAGGGTTGTAACGTAGGCTTTGAAATCCACGGTAACTACGATTGCACATTTGAAATCAAGAACTTCAACCTTGTTTCCTATAATCAGAAGTAATAGAAAAAGACGTGCCGAAAGGCACGTCTTTGATTTGTTACCCAAGTGCCACATCCAGCACCATCATGACCGAGAAACCCAAAAGAAAGAAAATACATCCTTTTGTGCCTTTTGCTTCAGGTATAAGCTCGTTTGCCGACACATAAATCATAGCTCCTGCTGCAAAACCCAAAAGATAGGGTAAAATCATTGCGGAAACAGATGAGAACATGAGGGAAATCAGAGCAAAAACCGGTTCGGCAATTCCCGAAAGCGAGCCGAAAATAAAGGATTTTGACTTGGAATATCCTTTATCTGCCAGAGGCAGAGATATTATGGCACCCTCGGGAATGTTTTGGATTGTCATGCCGACTGCCAGCATAAAGGCAGATACAAGGGCGGCATCTGAACCCTGCGAAACTGCCAGGGCAAAGGCAACACCTACTGCCATTCCTTCGGGAATGTTATGAAGAACAACGGCAAGGAGGAAAAGCGTGTCCTTGCCTTCTTTTTGTTTGTTTTTTGATGACAGCAGTGCTTCTGTAAACAAAAGAAAAGCCACACCTGCCCAAAAACCGCAAAGCATGGGTAAAAAGGCAAATAAACCGAGCTTTGCCGACATTTCTACGGCAGGGATTATAAGGCTCCATACGGATGCTGCCACCATAACTCCTGCGGCAAAACCCGAAAGTGTACTTGTGCGGTAAAAGGAGTGCTTTCTGCTTACAAAAAACACTCCTGCACTTCCAAGAGTAGTCCCGATAAAGGGCAGAATAATGCCGAAAAATATTGATAAAAACATTTTTGCAGCTCCCAAGAATATTGGAGAATACACTATTGTATTCTCTGCTTTTATTATATTGAGAAATGTGTGTGTTGACAAAGAAAACGGGATTGAGGTGATTTGACAACGAAACCTTTTTATGGTATAATCATCAAAAGAAAACGAAAAGAGGTGTCTTTCGTGAAAATACAGGAATCTGCTGAAAATTATCTTGAGACAATATATATTCTCAAAAAGAAAAATGGCAGTGTAAGAAGTATAGATGTTGCAAACGAGCTGTCTTTTTCAAAGGCAAGTGTTTCGGTTGCCATGAAAAGCTTCCGTGAGGAGGATTATATCACGGTTGACGATGACGGAACACTTAACCTTACCGAAAAGGGGCTTGAAATTGCACTTCGTGTCTATGAAAGACATGAAATTCTTGCAAAGGCACTCATGGCACTCGGCGTTGATGAGGAAACTGCATATGAAGATGCTTGCAGGATTGAACATTACATCAGTGACAAGAGCATAAAAAAAATAAAGGAACATTTTGGAGAAAAAAGCGTCTGATAAACATGGAGGTGTTTATTATGAGAAAGTTTTTTGCAATTATAGTGCTGACATTTATTCTTTGCATGTCGGTTTTTGCCATGGAAGAAGGCATTTTTGTCATGCACGACCTTGGAGATTACAAGATTGTATCTACTCAGAGAGTTCCTCATGCCTGGCCCCATGTTCAGGGACCGTCGTATCTATATTACAGCTACGGAGTAATAGACAAAGACGAAAACTTTGTGGCACAGCCTGTATATGATGAAATCCAAAAGCCCGTTGACGGTATGGCGATTTGCAGAAAAGACGGTCTTTACGGATATTTTGACGAGAATTGGAACCCGGTTATTGAACCGAAATATACCGTGGCAGGAAACTTCTCAGAGGGTCTTGCAAATGTAAGCACAGGTTCCTGGGGAAACAGCGAATGCGGATATATCGACAAAAGCGGAAATGTGGTAATCCCCTTTATTTATGACAGATGTGAGCCCTTTGAAAACGGTGTCGCAAATGCGGCATATGAGAACGAGGGATATCATTACCATTCCTTTTATAAATGGGGAAAAATAGACAGAGAGGGCAATATCATTCAGCCCTTTGGGTTTGTATACGAAAAGGAATATGAGGTAGGTGTCGCACCAAACAACATCCGTATAAACGGAGTTGATACAAGCGGAGAAAGCTTTGAATACCCGTTCATCTATCACAGAGGTGTGGCATATATTCCTCTTACCTACTACGGTTCAAGAGCCCTTGGCTTTTCCTGCGACTGGTCACCCGAAACGGGCGTTGTTCTTTCTGAGTCTGACGGCATTGTCGGCTCGTTTGAAGGAAAGAGTGCACTTTCTTCCGACAGAACCTACACGGCAAGTCTTTATGAAGGAAAGCTCACAATAGGCGGGAAAACGTATACTTCTTCGGATGTTTATTATCCTCTGTTGTCTCTTGAAAACATAGTCTACATTCCCGTTTTGTGGAGAGAAGGTATGGAGGCTCTGGGACTTACTTATAAATATGAGCTTGAAACCAACAGCCTTATATTTGAGTATTAAAATTAAAAAGAGCACCTTTAAGGGGTATTTCCTTTGGGATGAATAAAAATAGAAGGCGTACTGCGGTACGCCTTTCTTTGTGCTTATAGGAGTGTTTCGGCACTGCGGTGGTCGGGGAAGCCCGACGGCAAATACACGGGGAATACTAGTAATAATTAGACTGTAGGTGTCGCATAAACAACATCTTTTATTCGTTCTTTTGTCCCGAAACAAAAGAACCAAAAATTCTCCGCTCAAAAGGAGAGATGACTCGGCGGCGAGTCGCCGCTGACAAACCGTCATTT
>SVRI01000029.1 GCA_015064895.1 Oscillospiraceae bacterium
ATTTTGACGAAGATAACAGCGGTAATGCTGTAACATCTGCTGCGGCAGCAAATGTTACAAACGCAGGCGGCTCCTTTAATGCATCAAGTGCAGCCCCCGTTTCGGGACTCGGCAGACTTAACCCCGACCTTACAACAAGCGATTATTCCTTGGGTTTCAGATATGCAACCCATAATACTGCCGCAATTGTAACCGAAGGTGATAATAAGTACTTTACATTAAACGCAGGTACATCCGATAACGTGTCCTTCTATCTCGGCAAACCCTTCCAGAAGGCAGGTAAATATGTACTTGAACTTAAATATAAGTACGTTCCCACAAGCGGCAGCGGTAAGACACTTTCAAGCATTGACTGTAATTCACCCTCAAACGGTGTTGTAAAAGATGTTGTTACAGGCGAGTGGGGAACATTCTCAAAGGAATATACCGTAACAGGCGCATCCGATGTAAGACTCAGATTCCTTGTTACAGGCGGTTATTGTGCAACAACCGACCTTATATGCTTTGATGATATCAAGGTTTGGTACTTTGATGAATCTGCTGACTACGACACACTTGTCGGTCAGAAGTATGTAACGGTATATTCCGGCAGAGATGACCTTGAAAATCAGGTTATTCCCGTTCCTGCAGGTACAACTGTTACAATGCAGCAGGTTATGGAAATGGTAAGTGCTGAGCTTCCCGGCTGTATCGGCTTTGCAGAAACTGCAGATGGTGATATTCTTCCTCTTGACACAGTAATCACAATAGATTCCAATAAGACATTCTATGCTGTATGGAGCTTTGATGCTTCTGTTTCGGCAAACGGCAACGAAAATGTAACAGACCTTACAGTAAGCGGTATTGATGAAAGATTTGGTATCACAGTTGCTGAACTTATCTCTAAGATTGATGTATCGGCTTCCACAAGACCGCTTCTCGGTATTTCAAAAACTGCTGACGGTGCTGTTCTTGCCGCAAGCACAGTTATTACAAGTGCAGATACACTTTATATGATCTGGGGAGCAGAATCCCTTGCTAATAAGTGGACAGATGCGGAAATGGGTACAAGAATCTTCTTCATCGACCTTGACGGCGACAACGGTCATATTACAAATGCTTCTCTTCTTTCCAGACTTAACGGAAGACTTGACGGTGTAAATGACCAGTCTGCGTCAAACGGTATGTATATCGAACAAATCGGCAGATTCAACCCTATCTTTGAAGGTATGTACGATTCTGTTATGAAGTATTCCTTCAAGGACGGCGGTACACCTACAATTACAGAAGTTGACGGAAACAAGTATTTTACACATACTTCTACAACCGCTCCTTCAGTAATGGTTTCCGACCCCTTTGTCGGTGCAGGTACATATACACTTGTGTTTGACCATGCCGAGAACAAGAATTTCAAATATCAGAGCGGATGGAGTACAAACAGCTCCTATAATGAAATAGCTGTTGACGGCACGTGGGAACGTACAGTATATTCCGTAACTGCGACAGCTGTGGGTACTAACGACCACTTCAGATTAATTTCTTCAAACGGTGCAGGAACTTATCTTATAGATAATGTTGCCCTCTATTTCAAACCCTCGGGCAAACTTGATTTAACTGTTGTAAACGCCGACACAAGCAAGGTTTACAGCGTTGATGCAGGCACATATACAGCAAGCGAGCTTGTTAACCTTGTAAAGGCTGATATTCCTACCTGCGTAGGCTTCAGCAAGACAGAAGGTGGAGAAGTCTTCTCGGGCGATGAAACAATCGACATTAAGGTTAATACAACACTTTACGCTATCGCAGGCTTTGATGTAATACTTAATGCTAACGATAACGCAGAATTTTCCGATGTTACCCTCACAGGCTTCAACTCCATGGAAGGCGTAACTGTAGGAGAACTTATTTCCAAGATTGAAAACAATACAGACAGACTTGTAAGGGGTCTTTCCGAAACCGCTGGTGGCGAGCTTCTCAGCAAGGATACCATAATCAAGGAAGCAAAGACACTCTACATCATCTGGACAGTTGATGAGTCAACACTTGGTACACTCATTTTCAACATCGACTTTGAAAAGGACGGTATTGAAGCTCCCGCAAACGGTTCTTCCACTTCCATAAATGCTCTTACAGATATATTCAACTCCGACCTTGTTCCCGACGGCATCAAGCTTTCTCTTGAAAGATTGAATGCAACAAGCCTTGAAAGTGAAAACGGCAATACATACTTTGCTTCTTCAAATCAGACTGATTCCAGATTCAAGGTTAATATCAACGAATTTGAAACGGGCTTTAAATGGACAAACGGTACATACACCCTTGTTGTCGATGTAAAGATGGGTGCATCCGCAACAGCCAGCTTTGACAGCATGACTGCCGTTGACAGCTTTGCAAATGAAGCAGGCGAATGGGACAGAGTAACCTACAACTTTAGCGATACTTTTTCAAACTCGGTTAATGATAGCGGCGAACCTTACGGCACAAAGTCCTTTGGTTTCGCAGCAGCTGCCGGTACGTCTGTTGCTCTTGATAACATCAAGCTCTACTTTAAGACGGATGAAACAACCATTACCGTAAGAAACGGCGGTAACGACGATATTACAGATACTGTAGTAAACGTAAGCACAACAACAGGTATTACGGTAGAGGATATTATCGCAGAAGTTAATAAGCAGGAAACAAACCGCACACTTCTCGGTATTTCAACTGAACCTACAGGTGAGCTTCTTGCACTTAGCGAAGTAATTACTCCCAAGTACCCCATTTACCTATATGCAATCTGGAACTCCAAGGACAATAACCCCTATGTTGATGACAAACTCGGTCATATGCTCTTTGAGGTTGATTTCGAAAAGCAGGAAGTAATAGATGCAAACTGGAACGGTTATGCAGAACTTGATAACACAGCAAATCCCGGTGCAGGTGATAAGATTACAAATATTGCTTCCTACTATAATCCCATGCTTGAAGGCGAGAACGCAAGACTTATGGTAAGAATCGACACTTCCGTTTCTGCCTCCAATGCAACTGTCGGAATTGGTTCAAATGCTGACGGCAATCACTATATTGAAGGTACTTCACAGCATCAGTACCCCAAGGTGCAGTTCCTCAACAATGCAAACATGGTTCTCGATGACGGTATCTACACAATGTATGTTGATGCGATGTCCACAGGCTCAGGTTCAATCAGTTACCAGTATGCAGGCGATAACTGTAAGCTCGTAGAAGGCGATAAGAACAATGACGGCAAGTGGGACTTCACACCCGGCGCATGGACAACATACGGTCTTTCGTTTGAAGTAACAGGTGGTGCGGTTATTCCCAACGCGCAGATAAACTTCACACACAGCGATATGGGACATACTATCGCATTCGATAATGTAAAGCTTTACTATAAACCCTTCACAGCAACTATAACACTCCTTGAAGGTACACTCAACGGCTTCGGCACATATACAGTAGAAAACATCAGCACAACAGGCGAAAACACAGGTAATGACCTTGTGGCAGCTATTCAAAGCGAGCTTGATGTTGCAGGCGTTGAATTTGTAGGTCTCATGGACGAATACGGCGACATGATTGACCTTTCAAAGCCTCTTGTAATTCCAGGTGATGTAACATATACAATTGTTTGGGGTGAAGCTAATCCTATTGCTCCCGTAACTCAGGAACAAAATGCTATCAGATATTCCACAAAGGAAGAGTCCAGAGGTATCCGTTTTGTGGCAAACATTGACAAGACAGCGGTTGATATTTATACAGACAATGTTACAGAATACGGCTGGATTATTACAAGACCCGAGCTTCTTGAAGAAGCAGGCGTGAGCCCTTATGCTTTCACAAAGGAAACAGTTCTCAGAAAGCCTGTAATTGTTGGTAAGAACTATGGTTTCCAGAACACAGGCGATAAAGATGCCGACAGAAAGCATTTCGACGAAGATGATGAAACTTTGATTATCACAGCGGTAGTTTACGGTCTTGCACCCAAAAACTATAAGAATGATCTTCTTGTGAGACCTTACATCGTAGTTGACGGCGTAACCTATTACGGAAAGCCCTGGAAGAGAAGTATGTATGATACAGCTGTTGCTTTAAAAGAAGCCGGTTATCCCGATTGCGATGACACTACAAAGGCATATGTTGATGAAATCATTAACAACGCAGTTTAAACATCAATATATTAAGAGAACCACGCGATTTGCGTGGTTCTTTTTGTCTAAACCATTGCCAATAAAACAATAAATTGACATATACATCCAAAACCCTGACATTGACTGTTGCAGAAAAACAGTGTAGAATTAAAACGTTATAAACTTAAACGGAGGATTATATGAGAAAGACATATCTTGAACCTGAAATTGCTTTCATCGCAACAGTCTCTTCCGATATTCTTGCAGCCAGCGATGAAGAAGTATTCGTAGACGGCAAAGACCTTTTTGATTAAACCTTAACAAGCAAAGAAAACAACCACACTTTTTGTGTGGTTCTTTTTTTATTCCCCTGCCTCACTGTATGAACAAAATGTAAAAATGCATTTTTGTAATCATTACAGTATTGACATTTGTACAGTGCTGTGCTATAATGTATACAAAGATAATATTATCCGGGAGTGGATGACAATGGAAATATCAAAAGACATAGTGTATGTAGGTGTCAACGACTTTGAAATCGACCTTTTTGAAGGTCAGTACAAGGTTCCTGACGGAATGGCATACAATTCTTACATAATTCTTGATGAAAAGATTGCGGTTGTCGATTCGGTGGACAAAAACTTCAAAGACAAATGGTTATCCAACATTGAAGAAGTGCTCGGGCAGAAGCATCCCGACTATCTTATAGTCCAGCACATGGAGCCTGACCATTCGGCAAACATTTTGAGTTTTACCGAAAAGTATCCCGAAGCAGTAATCGTGGCATCTGCAAAGGCATTTCCCATGATGAAAAACTTTTTCGGCACCGATTTTTCCGACAAGCGAATCATAGTCGGTGAAGGTGACAGTCTTAATCTCGGCAAGCACAATCTTACCTTCCTTACTGCTTCCATGGTACACTGGCCTGAGGTTATAGTCACATATGACGAATACGAAAAGGCTCTTTTCTCTGCCGACGCTTTCGGCAAGTTCGGAGCACTCGATAAAGAATCAGAGTGGACTGACGAAGCAAGAAGATACTACATAGGCATTGTGGGAAAGTACGGTGTTCAGGTGCAGGCTCTTCTCGACAAGGCAAAGAAAGCCGACATACAGAAGATACTTCCCCTTCACGGTCCGGTTCTCACGGAAAAGCTCGGATATTATGTAAGCCTTTACGACAAGTGGTCAAAATACGAGGTTGAAGAAAAGGGTGTTCTGATAGCATATACATCCATCTACGGAAACACAAAGAAGGCGGCAATTCTTCTCAAGGAAAAGCTTGAAGAAGCGGGACAAAAGGTCCTTATATACGACCTTGCAAGGGACGATTTCTTCGAGGCTGTAGGCAATGCTTTCAGATTTGACAGGATTGTACTTGCAACCACCACCTACAACGGCGACATTTTCCCGTTTATGAGAACATTCATTTTTGCACTTATCGAAAGAGGCTTCAAGAACAGAAAAATCGCCTTTATCGAAAACGGTTCATGGGGTCCTATTGCAGCAAGAAAAATGAAATCAATGCTTGAAGGTGTACAGGGACTTGAGTTTGCAGAAAACACCGTAAAAATTCTTTCGGCTCTTAACGACGAAAGCAAAGAACAAATTGAAAAATTAAAAAATGAACTAATATAAAACAATTGGAGGTAACAGACATGATGAATCAAAAGGTAAGAGAACTTCTCAACGACCAGATTAACAAGGAGCTTTATTCGGCGTACATCTATCTCGATTTTTCCAACTACTTTGAAGAAAGAGGTCTTGACGGTTTTGCAAACTGGTATTTCATTCAGGCACAGGAAGAAAGAGACCATGCAATGCTCTTCTACCGCTATCTTCTCAACAACAACGAAAAGGTAGAGCTCAAGGCAATCGAAAAGCCTTCCTACGCTCTCACATCCGATCTTGATGTATTAAAGCACGGTCTTGAACACGAAATGCTCGTAACAAGCCTTATCAACAACATTTATGCCGAGGCTTACAACGACAAGGACTTCAGAACAATGCAGTTCCTCGACTGGTTTGTTAAGGAACAGGGCGAAGAAGAAACAAATGCAAACGACCTTATCACAAAGTATGAGCTTTTCGCTTCAGATGCAAAGGGTCTTTACATGCTTAACAGTGAGCTTAAAGCAAGAGTTTACTCTGCTCCTTCGCTTGTATTATAACTTCTGCCCTGCGGACAGTCGTGGACGCCTGTCCCTACAACATCAAACATTTCCAAAGAAGTGATTAAACAATGGACATAGTAATACTTACCGCCCTGGGTGTCGGCGGTGCGACACTTATCGGTGCGATTTTAGGATTTCTATTTAAAAACATATCCCACAGATTCTCCGACATTGTTCTGTCTTTTGCGGCAGGGATAATGCTCGCTGCATCTGTTCTCGGGCTTATTCTCCCCTCTCTTGAATACGGCGGAAAATGGGGAATACTTGTGACGGTTATCGGCATCTTTGCCGGTGCACTAAGTCTTAATGTCATCGACAGGATTGTTCCGCATTTGCACAAAATGGTAGGAAGCGATACAGAAAACCACCCAAATTCGGGGCTGAGCAAGGTTCTTCTTTTCGTTACTGCCATTGCAATTCACAATCTTCCCGAAGGCATTGCGGCAGGCGTCGGCTTTGGCAGCGGTGACACCTCACAGGCACTTCTCATTGCAGGCGGTATTGCTCTTCAAAATATCCCCGAAGGTATGGTTATAATAGGACCGCTTCTTGCATCGGGTGTAAGTGCAAAAAAGACTTTTATCATTGCAGCCCTTACGGGTGTTGTTGAAGTTATAGGCACATTTATAGGCTTCTTTGCCGTAAGTGTTTCACAGGTAATACTCCCCTTTGCCCTAGCCTTTGCAGGCGGCACAATGTTATATGTTATCAGCGACGAAATGATTCCCGAAACCCATGCTCACGGAAGTGAACGGGGTGCTACATACGCCCTTCTTATCGGGTTCTGTGTAATGCTGATTTCAGATGTTTTATTAGGATAATTTATTGACTTGATTCCCCTTTTCGTGTATTATATTCATGGAAAGGGGGATTTTTATGTCAGCAAAAAGCGTATTGCGTCGAGCCTGTGAAATATATCTTATTCTTTTTGCGTCTTTTCATTTGTTATTTTTCGACTTTTCGGGATACGTTCACATTTTTGAGACAAAAGTCCTGTCCTTTTGTCTTATAAACATACCGTTTATCATTTTGACAATTGTAATGTTATTTTTAGCAGGCAGAAGCGGTTCGGTACTTAACATTATAAAAAGGAAAATAAGCCTTTCACACATATGCGTGTTTCTATATTTTCTTTTTACCCTTATTTCTGCCCTTTTATCATCACATTTTCCCCAAACTGTTTTCGGTGTCAGCAGATTTGAGGGTTTATTTACAACAGCACTCTACTGCTTTACCTTTTTTGCCGTATCCTTTATCCCCTGTCGGTTAGACAAGGTTTTTACTACATTTTGCATTTCGGTAAGTCTTCTTTGTGTTGTCTGCATAATTCAGTTCTTTGGTTTCAACCCCTTTTCTTTATATCCCGACGGCATGAACTTTTATGATGCAGGAAGATTATACACAACGGCTTTTGCCGGCACAATCGGCAACACAAATCTTCTTGGTGCATTCATTTGCATAGCCCTTCCCCTTATTGCCGTTATTCTCATAAAAGCAAAAACACGTTTACGTTTCCTTTTATTAATCCCCGTTTTACTGCTTACAATAACAGCAATCAAAATGGATGTTGATTCCACAATTCTTGCACTTATTATTGTTTTTATTAATACATTGCCTTTTATCATGGGTTTTGGTAAAAAGAAGTCGATTATATACTTCGGCATACTTCTGTTATTGGGCTTGTGTTTAATTCTTTTCATATACTTTTATCCACCATCCGGCGGCATGTTAAAGGAAGTCTCAGAGATACTACACGGCAATATTTCGGAAACCTTCGGTTCCGGCAGAATCAGAATATGGAAGAATGTAATATCTGAGATTTCCGACTCCCCTGTTTTCGGAAAAGGTCCCGACACAATGTTACTTGAAGAATTCGAGCCGTTTTCAAGATACTACCCCGCACTCGGAAAGGTCAAGACGGCAAGCATTGACGTTGCCCACAACGAGCCTTTGAACATACTTTATCACCAAGGAATACTCGGTCTTACAGCATATCTCGGTTTTATTATCTTTACTCTTATTACCTGGTGGAAAAACAAAAGCAACACCGCAGTTTTGGCGTTGGGTGTTGCATTTATATGCTATTTTTTACAGAGCTTATTCACCTTCAGCATGTGTCTGTCTGCACCGTATTTTTGGATTTGTGCGGGACTCATTGTCGGCATATCAAATAAGAGTATAAAAGAACCCACACTCGAATGAGTGTGGGTTTGTTTGTAATGGAGGACCTTTTGCGAACACCAAAAGAAAGCAAAAAAAAGGGGCGGAAAAAGCTCCGCCCCTTTTTTAGTACAAAACTGTTAACTTTATTCAAACTTACCGTTAAACATTCCAAGATGTGAATACATATCTGTACCAACTACTTCTATTTTTAATTGCAATGCACCATTTAGCGGGATTTCCAACTCTTTAGGCAATGCATCCCACTCAATTTCATACGATGTTGAATGTACGCCATCCAAATATATATTCACATAAATATCACTATGTGCTGAATTGTCAATATGTCCTGCTGTGACTTTAAGAGTATCATAAATACCATTCAAATTAGATAACGTAAACGAACCATTATTTGTAGCTTCAAAAACAAATCCTCTTGTATATTCTTTACCTCCCATAACATACCTATTATCAACATCAAAAACTGTTGTTACCTTGCCGCTTCTATCCGAGTAAGAATATGGTGAGCACTGAGAAATCCAGTCGTCAGTAGAAATCTCTTCACCTAAATATACCGTTTTTGTCACACTATCCCACTTTACTTCTTTTCCTACAGCCTCGCCAACAGCTCGAACAGGCAAATAAGTAGTGCCATTATAAATAAACGGTTCTACCGGATTGCCATTAGCATCCTTAGGATCAATAGTTTTGCCATCTACAACAATTTTAACATCATTATAAACTACATCAATTTTTTCAACCCTTTTTGTTCCTGCAGCAAAGCAAAGTCCTGCAAGCAGTAAAACACAACACACAACGCTAAAAACTCTTTTTGTTCTTGAAAATCTTTTCATTATAAGTACCTCCTATTCTGTACAAACCCATTATAGCCCATTTACGGGCAATTGTCAAGATAAATGCAATAATTTATAATAAAAACGAGAAAAATAAATGTGGTGAAGATAAATTGATTGTATTTGACAAGTTATGGGAAACAATGAAAGAAAAAAACATTTCTCAATATCAGCTCATTAAGAATTACGGTATCAGCACGGGACAGCTTGACAGATTGAGAAAAAATCAGAATGTAAACTCATATACGCTGAACACACTTTGCAAAATACTGGATTGCAATTTGGACGACATTGCTCAGTATATAAAAGAATAGACAAGTCACGGTAAAAAAACGCGGCTTGTCTTTTTTATGCTTTATATATTGATTTTGACAGTTTTAAGTGATATAATAAATATACCACAACAATAATTTCAATATATACTGCGGGTATTCTGTCGAATATCTTTTTCTTGTCGCATACTTATGTGTACATGACCGACTTGTGTTTGTTAAAAACGCAGGCTTACAATATGATATGGTTATGTATTCATATTTTGAGATTATTGTTGTGGTGACATGAAATCGAGCCTCGTTTTTAGTGCGTGGTACAGATTTCTGTTGCCACGCATTTTTTATTGCGTGAGACTTTAGAAAGGAGTACAATTTCAGTTTTACGACAATCAATTAATCTCAGAAAGGATTTAAAAAATGAAAAAAACATTAGTTTTATTAACTTCAGCGTTATTGATTTTGGTTCTTTGTGCTTGTAGCGGATTCAATCAAAAATTATATGATGAAAACCTTTCCGGAAAAACTTTTGAAAACGACGGTCGTGTTCTTAAATTTGACGATGAAAACTGCATGACCTATACTTTCACAAACGGAATCGGAAATTCATTTAAATACACCTATTCCATTACCGATATCGTGGAAGACGGCAACGAAATCACCATGACTGCAATTCAAGTCAACGCCAACACCGATATTGAAAACGCAGATGAAGGTGAAGAAATAAAAGTGTCTTACAACATATCAGACAATACAATCAAGTATTACTCGCTAACATACAAGCTTTCAAAGTAATACCATTCTTATCATATTACAAGGAGTTTATTTATGAAAAGATTTTTATGCATTTTATTAGCATCAATAATGTGTCTTATTATTTGTTCATGCAGCTCAAAGGAAGCTATAAACTATGAAGTCGCCGAAAAGCTTGACGGCACTTGGGCAACGAATTGGAATTCTGATTTGGGCGAAATGGAACATATTTACAAATTTAATCACAACGGCAAGGATACCGGAACATGCGAGTTTATAAATGTTTGGGGCGGAGATGTTATTGTCCACTATTCTTCCGGAGTTTATTTGGTAAAAGACGGAACCATCACAATGGATTTCTTATCTTCCGAGGATGAATACGGAAACATTGAGCCGCTTGATTCAAGAATTACACTCACACTTACTTACACATACGAAGACAGCAAGCTTAAAGTCAGCGATGAGTTTCGTGAATTTCATCAAGCATAAAAACGCCCTTCCTAATCCCAGCCTTTAACAAGTAACTAAATATACATATCTATCACAAACAATGTGACCAAATGTGACAAAAAAAGGAGTTCTGACTCGTCTGAATCAGAACTCCAATTTTTTATTTAAGTTGTGAAAACCCTTGTATAAGGCTTACTTGCTTGCTTCTTCAACAGCAACAGCAACTGCAACTGTAGCACCAACCATGGGGTTGTTGCCCTTTTGGTCAAGGCGTTCGGAACTGTAAAAAGGCCCTAAAATAGGCATTTTTTTGACACCACAGGGCTGATTTTTCATAAAAATTATCTTGATGCGAAGAAATGCGAAGAAATTCATAGTTTGTTAAAACATTTAATGCCAAAATATGAGAGTGAAAATTAGTGAAAAAATAGTGAAAAAATAGTGGAAATTTATAATTGGTTGTGATATAATATAATCAGAAAATAAAAGGAATGATTTTATGATAAAGATTATTTTGACAAACGACATTCTTAAAAGAATATCTGCAATAGACGAAAATCGTTTTTCGCTCAAGACGATTGAACTGCCCCAGGTAACAGCCAACAGGCTCAGAAAGAACTCCAAGAAAAAGAGTTCATATGCTTCAAACAAAATTGAAGGAAACCCTCTTACAGAGGCTCAGGCAAACGAGGTCGTAGAAAGAGATGATCACAAGCATTTTCTAAAGCCCGAGCAGGAAATAAGAAACTATTTTCTTGCACTGAATTTGCTTGAAGAAAAACTGAAAGAAAAAGTGCCCTTTTCAAAAGAACTCCTTCTTGAAGTTCAGGCAATTGTAGAAAAAGGTGCATCAAAAGAAAAAATAGGTCTCAGAGGCGAAATGCCGCCCGGTATGTTGTTCGCAGTTTACGACTTGCAAACAGGTAGTCCCGAATATATACCGCCGGAGTACAAAGAGATCCCTGCCCTTCTCGATGAACTCGTAGAATATGTAAACACCACCGACGACCACCCGCTTATCATTGCTGCGGTTGTACATTATCAACTCGTTACAATTCACCCATTTGAAGACGGAAACGGACGTACTGCAAGATTGATGTCGGGATATATACTTGATTTTTACGGCTACGGCTTTAACGGCATCGGTTCTCTTGAAGAATACTTTGCATATGACCCCGATGAGTATTACGCATCACTTCAGATGGGACTTCCCGCTCTCTATTATTCAGGCAGAGAAAACCCGCCCCACCCTGAGATCTGGATAAATTATTTCCTTCGTATGATGGAACTATATTCAAGCAAGGTGTGCGAACTTTCAAAGGCTTCAACAGATGACGAACTTGAAGGCAGCCTATCTTATTTGAACCTCAAAGAAAAAGACTTTCTTGCCTTTCTTATCAACAACAGATTATTTGAATTCAAACCTATAGATGTCAGCAAAAAACTCGGCGTTACCAACAAAACAATTATTAACCGCTGTGCTAAACTTTCATCAACAGGTTTTCTCGTACCCAATGTTGTTAAAGAAAGAATTGTCTCTTATTCCTTTAGTGAATTTACAAGGAAGTATGAAAAAGAGATTGTGGAGAAAATTGGCATGTAGTTCCAAATTTAACAGAGTAAAAAGGACCGGCAGAATATGCTGACGGAATACGGAGGACTAAAAATGATTACGGGCGAACTTAAGAACAAAATTGACAGCCTTTGGGATATATTTGCATCAGGCGGACTTGTAAACCCCCTTGATGTTATTGAACAGATAACATATCTTATGTTTATATACGAACTTGATGAGTCGGACAAAATGCGTGCAAAGGAAAGCGTTATGCTGGGTCTTCCCCATAACAGTATGTTCTCGGGTGATGTTGAAATCGGCGAGCGCAAGGTTGACGGCGATATGCTTCGCTGGTCCACATTCCACGACTTTCCTGCAGGAAAAATGTATTCCACCGTTCAGGAATTCGTGTTCCCCTTTATAAAGAATCTCCACTCTGACAAGAACAGTGCATATTCCAAATATATGGACGATGCTATTTTCAAAATACCCACGCCACTCGTTCTTGACAAGGTTGTTCACGCACTTGATGCCATCTACGACCTTATGAAAAACAGCGATGATGCCGACGTTCGAGGAGATGTATACGAGTACCTGCTTAACAAAATCGCACAGTCGGGGCTCAACGGACAGTTCAGAACACCCCGTCACATTATCAGAATGATGGTTGATATGATGCAGCCTCGTCCCGACGACATTATCTGTGACCCTGCTTGCGGTACAAGCGGCTTTCTCGTGTCTGCAGGTGAGTACCTTAAGGACAACCATAAAGAAGACATTTTCTTCAACAGACAGAAGAAAGATCACTATATGAACTCGATGTTTCACGGCTATGATATGGACAGAACTATGCTCCGTATCGGTGCGATGAATATGATGACCCACGGCATCGACCACCCCTTTATCGAATACCGCGACAGCCTTTCCGACCAGAACACAGACAGGGATAAGTTTACCCTTATTCTCGCCAACCCACCTTTCAAAGGAAGCCTTGACTACGACATAGTTTCGGCTGATTTACTTAAAATGTGCAAAACAAAGAAGACAGAACTTCTCTTCCTTGCACTTTTCTTAAAGATGCTTAAAATCGGCGGCAGATGTGCCTGCATCGTTCACGACGGTGTGCTTTTCGGCTCGTCTACTGCACATCAGGCTATCCGTAAGGAAATTATCGAAAACAACCGTCTTGAAGCCGTCGTTTCTATGCCTTCAGGTGTTTTCAAGCCTTACGCCGGAGTTTCTACTGCGGTGCTTGTGTTCACCAAAACAGGCCACGGCGGAACAGACAAGGTATGGTTCTATGATATGAAAGCAGACGGTTTTTCTCTTGACGACAAGAGAACGCCCATTGCAGATAATGACATTCCCGACATCGTTTCACGCTTCCACAATCTTGAAGCCGAAGCCGACAGAAAACGCACAGAGCAAAGTTTCCTTGTTGATAAAGCCGACATTGTTGCAAATAACTATGACCTTTCTATAAACAAATATAAGGAAACAGAATATGTTGCTGTTGAGTATCAGCCTACTTCCGAGATTTTGGCAGAACTTCAGGAACTTGAAAAGGTAATCGCTGAAGGACTGAAGGAATTGGAGGCGATGGTGTGATGGAGAATTGGAAAAAGGTAAAGATTGGCGATATTTGTGTTGTTGAACGAGGTGGTTCTCCGCGACCAATAGAGAAATATATTACTAAAGATGAGAGTGGAGTTAATTGGATAAAAATAGGAGATACCAATGATTCTATGTTTATAACATCTACAGCACAGAAAATTATACCGGAAGGTATGAAGAAATCTCGCTATGTTCAACCTGGAGATTTTCTTTTATCGAACTCAATGAGTTTTGGCAGACCATACATTTTGAAAATTGATGGGTGCATACATGATGGGTGGCTGGTGTTGCGAGATACGGAAAATGTCTTTGATAAAAGATTTCTCTACTACTATTTAAGTGCACCTTCAACATACCAAAAGTTTAAAAGTATGGCTGTTGGTGGCGTAGTCAATAACCTTAATAGTGATATGGTAAGAAACGTAGAGGTGCCTATTCCTAACAAAGAAATACAACTACAAGTTTCAGACGAATTAGACAAAGTCACTGGTTTAATTAACAAACGCAAACAGCAACTCGAAAAACTGGACGAACTTGTCAAAGCACGATTTGTCGAACTGTTTGGTGACCCATATATCAATGATAAAAATTGGACTGTTGACACATTAGGAAACTACATGACTACGCTGACTGATTTTAGTGCAAATGGTAGTTACGAATTGCTTGATTCAAATGTTGTAATGTATGATGAACCGAACTATGCAATAATGGTTCGTACAACTGATTTGGAATCAGGTGATTTGAGTTCAGGTGTAAAATATATTGATGAATCAGCGTATGAATTGCTCAGTAAGTCCAAGTTGTTTGGTGGCGAGCTTATAATGAACAAAATAGGCAGTGCTGGAAAGATATATATTATGCCTTATATAGACCGCCCTGCTTCTCTTGGCAGAAATGCTTTTATGTTCAGATTTGATGATAGACTTAATATGAAATACTTGTATTTTTTACTTTCGTCAGATTACGGTACAAATGAGATTCAACAGTATGTTCGTGGTGCAGTAACAAAGACAATTACCAAAGATAGCACCCGAGCAATTAAAATTATAGTTCCACCAATCGAGCTACAAAACCAGTTTGCCGCTTTTGTCGAACAGACCGACAAATCAAAATTGGAAATACAAAAAAGCCTTGAAAAGTTGGAATTGCTTAAAAAGGCATTGATGCAAAAGTATTTTGGGTAATTAAAAAAATTCTCTTTTGGGGTGGTAGAAATTACTCAGAAACAGATGTTATACTGGTAAAAAAAGCAAAGGAGAATTTTTATGGACAAATTAAAATTAACGGTTGACGTAGAGCCAAAAAACAAGTATGAGAAAGCAAAACAGGACTTGCTTAAGGCTTGGAAATCTATAAGAGAACTATCACCTGAAGAACAAAGAGTTTTGGCTGAAGAATTCTTTGATGCGGCACAGGTTGCCGCTGCGGTTGAGATGTTTGGAAAACGTTTTGGGTGAGGTGAGAAGTATATGTCAATGGGAGAAATAATAAACGTTATTTTATGTGTGTTGTCTTTCGTTTTGGCTGCAATTTCGGTTATCACCGTTGTAATAACCTTAAAACAGAACAACAAAATGCTGGAATCTAATTCAAGACCCTATGTTGTTGCATATTTGGTTTATCAGGAAGATCCAAGTCACATATTTTTTTGTATAAAAAATTTTGGCAATACAAGTGCCATCATTAATTCATTAAGTATTAACCCTGAGATTTCGCTTTACAAAAAAACTTGTAATGATGTAGTAAACAATACAATGTTAGCACCAAATCAACAAATGCATTTTCTTGTATCTAAAGAAAATAAAGAAAAAATTATTTATGAATGCCAAAATGAGTTTTCAGTAGTTTTGGAATATAAAGATTGTTGTACGGAAAAAGTATATAAAGAGTCTTACAACATAAATATGGAATATATAATGACAGTTCTTTCTGTTCAACATAATAAATCTAACTATACTCCTGAACAGAATTCGTTACATAATATTGAGAGAATTCTTGATTTTACAAAGAACAGCAATATGTAGATAATAAACAATAATGAGGTGACACAATGTCCAACTTCAATTTCCTAACCCAAGACCCAAAGTTCAGCACCTTCGCCGATGTTGCGATAAGTGCCGAGAAGATGCTGAACATAGATACCGCAGCCTGCGTCATAAACTGCCGCAGGGCGATGGAGTTTGCGATAAAATGGATATATTCGGTTGATGACAGCCTTGTTATGCCCTATGACACAAGTCTTGTCTGTCTTACAACAACCGAGGAATTTCAGGATCTTGTGGGTGATGAACTGTCTGAGAGAATAAAGTTTATCCGTAAAAGCGGTAATGATGCAAATCACGACACAAAGAAGATTTCTATTGACAGAGCCAAACTCTGCGTTGTCAACCTTTACATATTTATGGACTTTGTAGCCTGCTGTTACAGTGAGAAGTATAACGATATTATAACCCCGTTTGATGCTTCTTTGCTTGACAAAAAGGACGAGCCTGTAATTGATACGCAGAAGGAACTTGACTTTGAAAAACTCCTTGAAGAAAACGCAAAACTCAAGGCAGAACTGACGGCACGCCGTGAAGAACAACAGCAGAATTACGTTCCCAAACCCCTTGACATTTCCGAGTTTAAGACGAGAAAACTCTATATTGACACAATGCTTGAAGATGCAGGTTGGAAAGAGGGACAAAACTGGATAAACGAAGTAGAACTTCCCGGTATGCCAAACAAATCAGAGGTAGGCTATGCCGATTATGTCCTTTACGATGACACACATACGCCTCTTGCTGTTGTCGAAGCAAAGCGTACCTGTAAAGACGTATCTGAGGGCAGACAGCAGGCAAAACTGTATGCCGATATTCTCGAAAATAAATATGGCAGAAGACCTGTAATTTTCCTCACCAACGGCTTTGAAACAAGAATTGTTGACGGTAAATATCCCGAAAGACGTGTAGCTTCCATTTACTCAAAGCGCGACCTTGAAAAACTCTTTAATCTCCGCCGAATGAGGACAAGCCTTAAAAATGTCGTTGTTGATAAGGATATCGCAGGCAGATACTATCAGGAAGGTGCAATAAAGGCGGTATGCTCTGCGTTCGATGAAAAGAACCGCAGAAAAGCACTTCTTGTTATGGCAACAGGCTCTGGTAAAACAAGAACTGTTATTGCACTTTGCAAGGTACTTCTTGACCACGGCTGGGTGAAGAATATCCTTTTCCTTGCCGACAGAAACTCTCTTGTCACCCAGGCAAAGCGTTCCTTTGTGAATCTCTTACCAGATCTTTCGGTTACCAACCTCTGCGAAGAAAAGGACAATTTCACCGCTCACTGTGTTTTCTCGACATATCAGACAATGTATAACTGCATTGATGAAGCAAGTGATGAGGAAGGCAGACTTTACACAAGCGGACACTTTGACCTTGTAATATGCGATGAAGCACACCGTTCGGTATATAACAAATACAGAGATATCTTCAATTATTTCGATGCTCCCCTTGTCGGTCTTACAGCAACACCCAAGGACGAAATTGACAAGAATACATATGAGATATTTGAACTTCAGGACGGTGTTCCTACATACGGATATGAACTGAGTCAGGCTGTTAAAGACGGATATCTTGTTGATTATATGTCTGTTGAAACAACACTCAAATTCATAGAACAAGGCATCGCTTACGATGAACTTTCCGACGAAGAAAAACTCGACTATGAAAATCAGTTTACAAACGAAGACGGAGAACTTCCCGAAAGGCTTAATTCTTCGGCTCTTAATGACTGGATATTCAACTATGACACAATTCGTCAGGTTCTTAATGTGCTCATGACCGACGGCATAAGGGTCGATTACGGTGAAAAGATAGGCAAAACGATTATCTTTGCAAAAAACCACAGGCACGCAGAACGTGTGCTTGAGGTGTTTAACAAAGAATATCCCCATCTTAAAGACTATGCACAGGTTATTGACAACAAAATCAACTATGCACAGAGTCTTATTGATGACTTCTCTGAAAAAGAAAAACTGCCACAGATTGCGATTTCCGTTGATATGCTTGACACGGGTATTGACGTTCCCGAGGTTTTGAATCTCGTGTTTTTCAAGAAGGTTATGAGTAAGGCGAAGTTCTGGCAGATGATAGGCAGAGGTACCCGACTTTGCCCCGGACTTCTCGACGGTAAAGACAAAGAGAAGCTCTACATATTTGATTTCTGCGGAAACTTTGAGTTTTTCCGTATGAATAAGGGCAAGCCCACGGCAAATCAGGTTGCCTTGCAAGGTGCAATCTTCAATCTTAAAGCGCAAATCGTCTATAAACTGCAAGATATAGTGTATCAGACTAACGAACTTGTTGCATTCAGAAAGTCATTGGTAAATGATCTTGTATCGAAGGTCAGAGAAATCAATAAGGACAGTTTTGCGGCAAAGCAGCACCTAAAATATATCGAATTGTATGCAAACGAGGAAAACTATATTTCTCTTACATACGAAAACACGCTTGATATGAAAGAAGAACTGGCACCTCTTATTATTCCCGACGAAGACGAAGCAAGTGCTGTTCGCTTTGACGCTCTGATGTACGGAATAGAACTTGCATATCTTGCCGGCAAAGGTTTCGGCAGACACAAGAGCGATCTGTTCAAACGAGTCAGAGGCGTTGCAAGTGTTGCAAACATTCCCGAAATAATGGCAAAGTCCGATCTTATAAACAAGATTCTTAATACTGACTACATAGAAAACGCAGGAATAAATGAGTTCGAACACATAAGAGAGTCGCTTAGAAATCTGATGAAGTATATACCAAGCGAAGGACACATTTATTACACCAATTATGCCGACGACATTCTTTCTGTTGACTGGAAGGAGTCTGAACTTGAAAGCGACGATCTTAAGAATTACCGTGCAAAAGCAGAATACTATGTGAGACAGCATAAAGACGATGATGTTATTGCAAAACTGCGTTCCAATATTCCGCTTAATTCAGAAGACATAGACAAACTTGAAAAGATACTTTGGAGTGAAGTCGGAACAAAGGACGATTATGAGGCGGAATACGGCAAGAAACCTCTTGGTGAATTTGTCCGTGAAATTGTCGGTCTCGATATGAATGCAGCGAAGGAAGCATTTGCCGAGTTTCTTAACAGTACGAGCCTTGATGATAAACAAATCTATTTTGTCAATCAAATCGTTGAATACATAATACATAATGGCGTTATGAAAGATATGTCTGTTCTCCAGGAAGCACCGTTCACCGACAACGGAAGCATTGTTGATGTCTTTACAGATGTCAGTGTGTGGTTTGCAATCAAGAATGTTATTGACAGAATTAACGCTAATGCTGCGGCATAAAACCAAATACATATTAAACTGCCAAGGATAACCTTGGCAGTTTTGCTTTTTATCCCCTTTTACAATCAGTCATACTCTCTTTGAAGGTAAGTGATTTGGAGCGCTACAATTCGCAAACTTCGAAACAACAAAACGAAAGAGAGGAAAGAAATGATTATCAACTGTGTATGTCTCGAGCCTGGAAAAAAGGCAGAGAAAAAGCAAATTTGCGACGACTCGATGATATTGAAACTCGAACTCAATGCATTTTCGTTCGAAATGACCTATCCGTTTCCTGACAAAAGATTTGCATTGGTGCAAAATGAACACCGTGTTGCTGAAGGCTTGCCGTTCAATCGTGCCATCTCATATTGTGATGACGGGGAAACGGTCAGAGAGGTGGCAATGGGCAAAGCACTGATTGTCAAGACAAATGAAAACTCAATGATAAGTATGTCAGACGACGAAGCAGGAATCTATTTGGACAAGTTTTTGTTTCCCGAAAAGTTCTTTGTGGAAGATGGTAAACTAAACGTGTATAAGTACAAGCCAAAAGAAACAAGAGAGGATCAAGATTGTAAAATCATCGGCGAAATTTGGGAAGGTAAATACAACCCGCAAGATATCCCGAACAGTGAAGAATACGCCAAACGAAAACAAATATTCAACAAAGCACTTCAGGAAATGTTGTGCATATTACCTGAGAGTATGAGTGAAAGATTCGATGAGGTTTTATCTTCTTTATCGGCAGTGATTTCGCACGAGAAAAGAATGGCATATGAGAAAGGCATAGAATTCGCCAAAGAGATGTTTTATTGGGCAACACAATAATTTATTAAGCATTAGCAAGTATGCGGAAAAGAGCAAAAGGACGGCGGAATGCCGTCCTTTCGTCGTGTTATGGTAAAAAACCAACTTTTCAATAAGAAATGACCCCCGAAAAGGCAACTTTTCAATAGAAAAACACAGTATTTTTTCTGACTTTTCAAAAAAGCGAAAAAGCAGCAAGGCAAAAACCTTGCTGCTTCTCTGTTTCAATCACACGCCGAGAAAAACTCGTTTTAGGCATTTAATCATAATTACGATGTCTTCAACGGTATTAAGGTTATCCGCATTTTCGTAAATTGACATTTGCAGGATTTCTTTCTGTTTATCTGAAAGCGAAATGTAAAGGTCGTAAAGATCCTCTAATATTTTTGCGCCTTTTTCGTTGCCCTCATCAAAACAATGGACGAAATCGGGATAAATGTGCTCCGGCACATCGATTGACAAGGAAATGCCCTGTGTCTCGAAGCCTCCCTGAATTCTCATAAAGCCTTCTCTTATTGTGTTTTTCATTTTTGTTACCTCCATAATAAATTGTTTTTTTGAACGTGATTGATTTGCTACCAACCCTGTATTCGTTCTATCATAAATATGACAGAACACAAAATACCAAAACTCGCACTTTTGATGTTACGACTTCTGTCATAATAATTACAGAGATAGAATTCGTTAGGAGTTTGATGATCTCTCTTGCGGTGCCTCCAACCGCAAGAAAAATGTGCCGCAAAAAAATGCGATGGTTTTTGTTTTGATTTTGTCCATTGTTGTTTTTGTCCTCCTTTTTGCAAATAATAAATCGGCACATTTGGCGGCAATGCTGGTGGTTATACTCTGATTATTGGAGTATAACCATTCAGCAGCAATTTTTTCGTCGTTAGTGACAGTAACGGCATTTTGCGTGATGTGTGAGTCAGGCACATCAGCAAGCCTTGTTCGGCGCTCTGAGGCGGGCAAAAAGTAGAACCGATGACAGTTTAACTGCGTGTATTCGCTGGGGCAAAAAGAAGCCTTATTCTTGATTTTTCAAAATTGCACACTTTTTGATTTTCATTTCTTTCATATTGTTTTTACCTTTGAAAAAAGGAATACAAAATCAAAAAGAGGTACAAAAAATGAAGTACGAAAATTACTACGAAACACTCACCGAAATGCAAAAACTCAAGTGGCAAGAAAAAAAGGGACCAATTCTTTATAAAGATTGGTACGAAATGATCAGTAAAAATCTCGACCTTGAAACCGCCGGGGCTTTGTTGCTCTCAATTCTGTTTTACGATTGCACAGGCGGAACAAAAGCAATACCTTCCAAATATATGAAGGTACTAAAGAAGAACCCGTCGGCAATGGTGTTGCTTGATACGTACATTCCGGCAACGGCCGCCGCAACACGACAGTGGATAAACCGCCACAAATTGCTGAAAGGCAAGGACAAGACCGAAGAAAACGAAGATGCAATTTTGATGCAAATGGCAAAGGACTACGCTAATAAGGTAAAATCAACCAATGCCAAGAAGCAAGAAACGAGCAAAGCGGATGTCGACAGTTCCGAAGACGACTGCGATGATTTGCCGTTTTAATACATTAATTCTGAATGCACAGTTTATGTGCATTCTTTTTGTCTTTGTATTAGATGAGTATTGGTGAACAAAAAAATATACAAGTTTATAAATATTTATGTCTAACAGTTTTGCTGATTTTATCTTTGATTAGTAGCAAATGAATAAAAGTATGTTATAATATAGTTACTTAATAAGAAACAGACAAATTAGAATTTATCGAATGTCAGTCAATTTTTTTGAAAAAGGTATTGACTCTCACGCTCCGTCATAGTGTATACTCTGTTTTGGGAGGTGACAAAATTGAAAATGCAGATTAAGGAGTTTGCCGAGTTTACAGGTGTAAGTGTGCGCACACTTCATTATTACGATGAAATAGGATTGTTGATGCCTGCCTATGTGGATAGGTTTACAGGCTATCGTTATTACGACGAAAATTCCCTTCTTCGTA